>NZ_JBTOQG010000007.1:0-162568 GCF_055283955.1 Pseudomonas sp. HP_12 | reverse complement strand
AAGGCGATATAGAGAGCCGGTGCGACGGCTTTCCCTGAGAGTTCGTCAAGGTCGCAAGCGCACCCACAGACTCGAATATGAAGAGGTAAGCCTCAAGGGCTTCGTGAGCTTATTCGTAGTCTGCGGGTGCATGTTCCTTCTTGCCGAAAACAGACATCCAGCGAAATCAGTATCGGCTAGAAAAGAACGGAACACCTATATCGTGAGCAAGCTCACTCCCACGAGTACAGCGGCGTGCCTGAGATGTTGAATCGACCCCGAGCCCATGGGAGCGAGATTGCTCGCGAAGACTGATGCTGAGTCACCACAGAAAATAGCTGAATGCTCCAGCCTCTTCGTGAGCAAGCTCACTCCCACGAGTGCAGCGGCGTACCTGAGATGTTGAGCCAGCCGAGATCCTGTGGGAGCGAGCTTGCTCGCGAAGACTGATGCTGAGTCACCACAGACAATAGCTGAATGCCCACAGATCTTCGTGAGCAACCTCTTCCCAACAAAAAGCGCAGCTAACTCTCAGGCTGCAAGCGGGCATTTCGAGATCAGCTGAACTGCGAGGCCAGTTCGCGCAACAGCACTTCGGCCTCCAGCACTTTCTTCACGACGTCCTGAGCTTTCTCGCGAGAGAGCTTCAGGCGCTCGAGCAGCTCGTCCGGAATGCTTTCCAGAGGGCCGGAGCCGATGCCTTCCTTGCGCAGCAGCCTCACCGCCAGGCATACCAGGTTTGCATACTTGTGATGCTCACCTGCGTAGTGCGGGTCGTGCTGAAAGCGCAGGGCGATGACCAGCTCCTCCGGCATGTCCCAGTTGCGCATCAGCCAGGAGCCGATCTGCTCGCGGCTGATGCCCAGCAGATGCTGTTCGACGTAGCTGTGATGCAGGTGCGGATTGACTTCGATCTGGCGGCAGATCAGCGAAAAGTGCGGCGGAAACACATGCGCCAGCAGCAGATAGCCGAAGTTGTGCAGCAAACCGGCGAGGTAGGTCAGGCCACTTTCCGGACGCTCGGCACGGGGCATCGCGCGGGTCAGGCCTTCGATGATCGCAGCCGTGTAGATCGACTGCTGCCAGTAAGGCGTCGCCTGCTGCGGATGATCCTTGGGCAACGCCAGGGTTTTGCCCAGCGCCAGACCGAGCGCCAGATTGATCACCAGATCAAAACCCAGCACGCGAACGATGGCGTCTTCCACCGAACGGATTTTGCCGGCCGAACCGTAATACGGAGAGGCCGCCCAGCTCACCACCTGGGCCGCCAATGCCGGATCGGTTTCGACTACGCCGGTGATGTCGTCGATGGTCGCGTCCGGGTCGACACGCAGCTTGATGATCTTCTGCGCCGTGTCGGCCAGCGGCGGGATTTCCACCGTGGATTCCAGGCGCTGCTGAATGCGTCGGGCGGTGAAGTTCTGAACGGCTTTGGTGATCTCCTCGCGGTCGTCATCGGGACGCGTGAGGTTAGGGGTGACCGACGTCACCGGTTCGCCAAAGCGGGCAGCGCTGGCCTTGGTCAACAGCGTCTTGAAATCCTCGCTGCTGATTTCCAGCAAAAGGCCCGGCTCGCCGGAGTCGATCAGCACGGCAGGCCCAGACAGAATTCGCTCCTCATACAGACAAGGCGAGCTGGTCAGTGCAGGCAGACCGGGCAACGTGCCGAGCTTGTGTTTTTGCAGCATGAGCTCAAGCGACTCTTTCGGAACCGCTTTCAATTTGCGGCCGGTCAACTCGGTGATGCGGTTGAGGTCCAGCAATTGGTTTTGCGGAAACAGGATAAACAGCGCGCCAACGGAGTCATCGACCAGAATGGCCTGAACCTTCTGGGCAGGCGGCAGAGACTCATCGTCAGTTACTTCACGGAAGTTGAGTTTGCCCAGCAACTGCCGAATGACAGAAGGGCAGTGTGGGCTTGTGTCGATGTGGGCAACTTCTGTCATGGCCTGTATCCAGATTCCTACAATCGCTGAAGTATAACCAGCTTAGTTGTTATAGAGGTGAGACACCCTGTTATTGCGTTGACTGCTTCACACTTGCCCGTATTGCTGGCCATGGCGCAACCAGCGTTCCAGCAGGGGACTGACATGGTGCGGCCAGCGTTCAAGCAGTGCCTGGGCCGCGTCCCTGACCGCAGGCAGCAAATCTGCATCGCGCATCAGGTCAGCAACCTTGAACTGCAGCAGCCCTGTCTGACGCGTGCCGAGCATCTCGCCTGGCCCACGCAGCTCCAGATCTTTTTCAGCGATGACGAAGCCGTCGTTGGTTTCACGCATGATGCCCAGCCGCTGACGACCGATCTGCGAAAGTGGCGGGTGGTACAGCAGCACGCAATGGCTGGCCGCGCTGCCCCGGCCGACCCGACCGCGCAACTGATGCAGCTGCGCCAGGCCCAGGCGTTCCGGGTTTTCGATGATCATCAGGCTGGCATTGGGAACGTCCACGCCGACCTCGATCACCGTCGTTGCAATCAGCAGATTCAGATTGCCCTGCTTGAACTCGGCCATGACGGCGGCTTTTTCGGCGGGCTTCATGCGCCCGTGAATCAAGCCGACCTTGAGCTCGCCCAGCGCGCTGGTCAGTTCCTCGAACGTGGTTTCAGCGGCCTGGCATGTCAGCTCCTCGGACTCCTCGATTAGTGTGCACACCCAGTACGCCTGCCGGCCTTCGGCGCACGCATTGCGTACACGCTCGACGACTTCGATCCGTCGGCTGTCGACCACCAACACGGTGTTCACCGGCGTACGCCCGGGTGGCAGTTCGTCGAGGATCGACGTGTCGAGGTCGGCGTAGGCGCTCATTGCCAGCGTGCGTGGAATGGGGGTGGCGGTCATGATCAATTGGTGTGGGCACATCGAGCCGCCGACGCCTTTCTTGCGCAGGGCCAGACGTTGCTGAACACCGAAACGGTGCTGTTCATCGATGATGACCAGCGCGAGATTCCTGAACTGCACTTCGTCCTGGAACAGCGCGTGGGTGCCGACCACCATCGGTGTGCCGCCGGCAATCTGCGCCAGGGATGCCGCCCGCGCCTTGCCCTTGAGTTTGCCCGCGAGCCAGGCTGTCTCGATGCCGAGAGGCTCCAGCCAGCGGGTGAAATTGATGAAATGCTGTTCGGCAAGAATCTCAGTGGGCGCCATCAGTGCAACCTGATAGCCAGCCTCCAGCGCCTGCAACGCCGCGAGTGCTGCGACGACCGTTTTGCCAGCGCCTACGTCGCCCTGAATCAGCCGCAGCATCGGCTCGTTCTGACTGAGGTCGTAGGCGATCTCATTGCCGACGCGCTGCTGCGCACCTGTGGGCGGGAATCCGAGGTTGGCGAGGAATTGCTTCGGCAGGCGTTTCGCCGGGGGCAATGCAGGCGCGCGTTGCGAGCGCAGGCTTTCACGCAGGCGTTGCTGGGAAAGCTGGTGCGTCAGCAACTCTTCAAATGCCAGTCGGTGCTGCGCCCAGTGATGGCCCAGCGCGAGCTCTTCGACGTCAGCATCGGCAGGCGGGTTGTGCAGGTAATGAATGGCCTCAGCCAAGGGCGCGAGTTGATAGTCGCGTGCCAGCTCGTCCGGCAGCCAGTCAGGCAGGCTTTTCGGGCCGAGCATCGACAGGCTCTGCTGACACAATTGCCGCAGGCGCTGCTGGGTGAGGCCTTCGGTCGTGGGATAGATCGGTGTCAGCGTCTGCTCGACAGCCACCGGCTCATCGCCGGTGATCGCGCGGTATTCAGGGTGATAGATCTCAAGCCCCGAAGCGCCGGGCCGGGCTTCGCCGTAACAGCGCACATGGGTACCGCGCTTGAGGCCGTCCTTCTGCGCGTTGCTGAAGTGGTAAAAGCGCAGGCTCAACACGCCGGTGCCGTCGCCGATCCTGACCAGCAAACTGCGGCGCTTGCCCATGACCACGTCGGCGCCGCTGACCACGCCCTCGACCACCGCGTCCTGGCCCGGGCGCAACTCGCCGATGGGCACGACGCGAGTCCTGTCCTGATAACGCAACGGCAGGTGAAACAGCACGTCTTGAATGTTCTCAAGACCGACTTTCGCCAGCTTTTCAGCCATTGCCTCACCGACGCCTTTTAGCGCCGTGACCGAGACATGAGACAGCTCCGTCATACCGTCCCTTAACTCGCTTCAGCCTGAGCTTTAGGACGAGCGACGGAACACAGGCGAATCGAGTCAGCGAGGATTTCGATGGCTTTCGGACGCGGGAAGCTGGCACGCCAGGCGATTGCCACAGTGCGGAATGGCACCGGCGGCGACAGCGGACGGACTTCGATCACGCCGGGTGCGTAGTGGTGGCTGTCGACAGCGGACATCGGCAGGATGGAAATACCCAGTCCTGAAGCGACCATGTGCCGAATGGTTTCCAGCGAGCTGGACTCCACCGTGGTGTGCTTGGCAGCATCGCCGCCCTTGACCAGCGTCGGACAGGCTTCGAGCACCTGATCGCGGAAGCAATGACCTTCGCCCAGCAACAGCAGGCTCTTGTCGTTCAGTGCCGAGGCATCAATGGTCTTTTTCTGAGTCCATGGATGATCGGCAGGCATCAGTACGTAGAACGGCTCGTCGTACAGTGACAGCGTCAGGACATCAGCCTCGTTGAATGGCAGGGCGATGATGATCGCGTCGAGCTCGCCATTGCGCAGCTTGTCGCGCAGCACATGGGTGAAGTTCTCCTCGATGTACAACGGCATCTGCGGGGCGACCCGGTGCAGTTGGGGAATCAGGTGAGGAAAAAGATACGGGCCGACGGTGTAGATCGCGCCGACTTTAAGCGGCGCGGTCAGCTGGTTCTTGCCGGTCTGGGCCAGTTCACGAATGCCCTGGGCCTGTTCGAGGACCTTCTGCGCCTGAGCCACGATGCCCTCGCCAACCGGGGTCAGACGTACGGCACTCTTGCTGCGCTCGAAAATCAGCACACCGAGTTCATCTTCCAGCTTCTTGACGCCCACCGACAAGGTCGGCTGGCTGACGTGACAGCGTTCAGCGGCATGGCCGAAATGCTGCTCTTGAGCGAGGGTAACGATGTAGCGCAATTCTGTGAGGGTCATAACGTGCGTCCATGAAGTTGCGGCCCCAGCATAGCGGGTGCAATCGATAGACGCACGTTATCAACCCGTCGCGGCTGACAAAATTCTGGTTTCAGCGTTTATCCAGGGAATAAACGAAGGGAGCGACCACTTCCAGCGACCCGTTCTTCAGCAATTCCGGCGGCGGCTTGGGCAATGGCTGCGCGCGGCGGATCATTTCCAGCGTCGCTCGATCCAGTGATGCGCTGCCCGAGCCTCCGGCCAGTTCATAGGACAACACGCGGCCTTCGCCATCGACCACGAAGCGCAGACGACTGGTGCCCTGCATGCCCCGACGTCGAGCATCTTCCGGGTACCGCTTGAACTTGCTCAGGTGACTCAGCAATTCACCCTGCCAAGTGGGTAATGCATTGCTTGGCGGCGTGGGCGGAGCAGGTTGCGGCGACGCTGACTTCTCCGGCTTGGCGTTGGACGGCGGGGCGTCCAGCGGCTTGTCGTCGGCTGGCTTTTCTTCCTTCGGCGGCTCGACCTTTTTCACAGGTTTTGGCGGCTGTGGTTTGGGCTTGGGCTTGACCGGTTTGGGTACGGCGATTTCGGCCTTGGGCGCTTCGGCGACTGGTGGAATCGGCAGTTGTTCTTCAGGCGCAGGCGGCTGCGGCGGTTGCACGACTTTTGGCGGTGGCGGCGGGGCGGGCTCGGGAACAGGCGCCAGCTCGACCATCATCGCGGCCGGCGGCAGCTCGATGGCCTGCGAGGAGGGCCAGCGCAATGCGACGACAATCGCCACGGCATGGACCGCCAGCACCAACAACAGACTACCGCTATAGCGCGTCAGCTTTTGGCGCGTATTGATCATTTCTTGCCGACCGTCTCGAGACCCACCAGGCCCACCTTCAGGTAGCCAGCGCCGCGCAGGGCGTTCATGACGTCCATCAGGTCGCCGTAGTCGACGCCCTTGTCGGCCTGGAAGAAGATCGTGGTGTCTTTCTTGCCTTTGGTCTTGGCATCCAGCACCTGACCGATCTGCTCGCGGGCCACTTTTTCATCGCCCAGGTACAGGCTCTGGTCGGCTTTCACGCTCAGGAAAATCGGCTTCTCGGGTCGAGGCACCGGCTTGGCGGTAGAGGCAGGCAGGTCAACTTTGATGTCTACGGTTGCCAGCGGGGCGGCAACCATGAAGATGATCAGCAGGACCAGCATGACGTCGATGAACGGCGTCACGTTGATTTCGTGGTTCTCGGCGAGCTCGTCGTCGCCTTCCTTCAAATGCAGGCCCATGGTTTACCCCATCTTTACCATGTGCGGCGATTGGCTGCGCTCGACCGCAGGCTGGTGATCCAGATCGCGACTGACCAGCAATAGAACCTGCGCCGAAGCGTCGGAGACTTGCGCCTTGTAACCGGCAATGGAGCGGGCGAAGACGTTATAGATGACGACGGCAGGAATCGCGGCAACCAGACCCAGTGCGGTGGCCAGCAAGGCCTCCGCGATGCCCGGCGCCACAACAGCCAGGTTGGTGGTCTGGGTTTTGGCGATGCCGATAAAGCTGTTCATGATCCCCCATACGGTGCCAAACAGGCCCACAAACGGCGCAGTCGAGCCGATGGTAGCCAACACGCCAGTGCCCATGCTCATGTTGCGGCCGCAAGCAGCGACCAGCCGTTCAAGGCGGAAAGCGACGCGCTCCTTGATGCCTTCCCGTTCGCGGGTGTTAGCCGACAGGCGCATCTCTTCCAGTGCGTCGTGCACCAGCAAATGGGAAAGGGTGCCGTCTTTCTTCGCCCCTGCGCTGGCTTCGTCCAGGTTGCGTGCACGTTTCAGCGCAGCGATTTCGCTCCGCAGACGACGCTTGGCGCCCAGCAGTTCGAAGCCCTTGGCGATCCAGATGGTCCAGGTAATGACCGATGCAATGGCCAGACCGATCATCACGGCTTTGACGATGATGTCCGCGTTCTTGTACATACCCCAGGGCGAGAGGTCGTGGGACATGCCCAGGCTGTTATCTTCCGCAGCGGCATCAAGCGACTCAGCCGGAGCAGATGCCGGGGTCAGTTCTTGAACGCCTGGCGTTGTCGCAGGGTCAACCGGAGTGGCGGTTGGCGCCTCGGCCTGTACGGCGGGCTTTTGTACGGGAGCGTTGGAGTCGGCGAGCGCTATGGGCGTCAACATCAGGCTGAACAGCAGCGCGGCAATGGCGCGTCCTGCGCGTGGCAGACCTCGGTTGGCAATGGACGAAGCGGGGGTTTGAATAGATGTCATGCTGGCCCGACCTGATATGAAAATAGGTGTTCGTTCTGAGAGCGTCACGCTGGCGCGAGGCGAGCGGAGGAGAACAAAGGGCCGTCATTATTGCAAGTAATTCTTGTTAACAAAAGTAAGAGCGTCTCTTTTTTCATGAGAATGCGTCCCAATGGTCGGTTTTACAGCCCGCTTTACAGGCTCAAATTCAACAAGTGATGTGGAGATTGGACATGTCAGCGCCATCCGTTTTGATTGCTGGATGTGGCGATATCGGGAGCCGACTGGCCTCCCAACTTATGCCCGATGACTGGACCGTGTACGGCCTGCGCCGCTCGGTAGAGAAACTGCCCAACGGCGTGCTAGGCGTCAGCGGCGATCTTTTCGACCCCCGCATTCCCGCTCACTGGCCGGAAGGGCGACTGGATTACCTGGTCTACTGCGCCACACCTACTGACCGGGATGAGGCGGGTTACCGCGCGGCTTATGTGGAAGGCCTTCGGCACGTGCTGGGCTGGAGCGAGCGCAGCGGACAGAGGCCGAAGCGGATATTGTTCGTGTCCAGCAGCAGCGTCTATGGCCAGCAGCACGGCGAGTGGGTTGATGAAACGTCGCCAGTCGAAGCGACCGGGTACTCAGGCCAGGTCATGCGCGAAGCTGAACAAGTGGCGTTGGACAGCGGTGTACCAGCTACCATCGTCAGGCTGACCGGGATTTACGGCCCGGGACGCAGTGATCTAATGAACCGTGTACGTCAGGGCTACAGTGTTGCAACTGATCCGCCCCTGTATGGCAACCGTATTCATGCTGATGACGCGGCCGGGCTGCTGGCGTTTTTGCTGCGCGCTGCTGCAGACGATGTAGCGCTGGAAGACTGTTATATCGGCGTCGACGATGCGCCCGCGCCGCTGGCCGAAGTGGTCGACTGGATGCGTCAGCGTCTGGGCGTCACAGAGTGGTCGGATGAACACAGCGTGCGCCGCGCCGGCAGCAAGCGCTGCAGCAACGCCCGCGCCAAAGCGCTGGGCTGGACGCCGCTTTATGCGACTTATAAAGAAGGGTATGAGGCGATGCTGGCAGACCAGCCGAAGTAGGTCGGATCACTGAAATCCTGTGGGAGCGAGCTTGCTCGCGAAGAGGGTGGCACAGCCGCTAAGTATCCAGCGGCTGAAAGGCCCTTTCGTGAGCAAGCTCACTCCCACAACAACGACGTTCGCTGTATCAGTTCTTCTCAAGCACCCAGCGCTTCTCGCCCGGGCGAAGGTCCGGCATTTCGGTTGCCTGGGCGTTATTTACGGCCTGGAACAACTCCAGCTGTTTGCCGTTGCGAACGAAGATCCACGGGTTACCGCGCTCGTTCTTCTCCAGCCACATGCTGTCGTATTCACCGCTCATGGCCGCGCAGTCGCCGGCCAGGCACAGTGCGTAGCGATCATTACCTGGCAGGCCACTGACGCTGCCGTCCGGCAGGAATTCAACCGTGCTGCCCTGACCGTCGCCATTCACGATGGTCCACTTGCCGCCAAGGTAGGCGGTGTAGAGCGCGCGCTCAAAGCTGGTGCCGGGTTGCGCGCCGGCCGGTGGGGCTTCTTTCGGCGAGCGGAAATGCTGCTCAGGCCCGGTGTCGCTGGCGCGCTGCACCAGCTCATCGCCCTTGATGGTCAGCTCATCAGACGCATTGCCGTAGAAGTCGACGCGCAGCTTGCCGTCGGCATTGCTGGCGATCTTGCCTTCACTCAGCTCGAAGCCGTTTGAAGCAGTGGCTTGTCCGGCCTTGGTGTTGATGTTCCATTCCAGATTCGGGCCGTAGGCCAGCAGCGCCTGACGCAGGTTGCCGCCTTGGGCTGCCGCGTCGATGGCCGCCTGGTTGATCCAGGTGCCGTCCGGGCTTTTGTCGGAGTGGCTGGCGCAGCCGCTGAGCAGTGCGACCAGCAGCGAGAGGGCAAACGCAACGCGCATGGGCGGAGTCCTTCCTTTTCTGAGGAGGCGGAGCGTGCTTGAGCTCCGCACCGGGATTTACTCGATGACCAGAATGGCGTCCATTTCGACTTGAGCGCCACGCGGCAGCGCTGCCACGCCAATGGCGGCGCGCGCCGGGTACGGCTGTTCGAAATATTTGCCCATGATCTCGTTGACCTTGGCGAAGTGGCTCAGGTCAGCGAGGAAGATATTCAGCTTGACGATGTCCTTGAACGAACCGCCTGCCGCTTCGGCCACCGCCTTCAGGTTTTCGAAGACCTGAACGGTCTGTGCTTCAAAGCCTTCGACCAGTTCCATGGTCTTCGGGTCCAGCGGAATCTGGCCCGACATGTAGACGGTGTTGCCCGCCTTGATTGCCTGGGAGTAGGTGCCGATGGCGGCGGGGGCTTTGTCGCTGGAGATGACGGTCTTGCTCATGAAAAACTCCTGTTTGCGGTTTGACTACGCGCGCATACGGGTGATGCGGATCACGCCGGCCAGGGCGCGCAGTTTCTTGATCACACGAGCCAGATGCACGCGGTCGTGCACGCTGACAACCAGTTGGACCACGCTGATGCGACCATCGCGTTCATCCATACTGATTTTTTCGATGTTGCCGTCCGCGGCGTTGACGCTGCTGGCGAGCAAGGCGATCAGGCCACGCTGGTGTTCCAGTTCGACGCGCAACTCAACGTTGAATTCGCCGGTGACGTCTTTGGCCCAGGACAGCTGAATGCACTTCTCGGGGTTGTGGCGGATTTCCGCGATGTTCCGACAGTTGTCCAGGTGCACGACCATGCCTTTGCCTGCGGACAGATGTCCGACGATCGGGTCGCCTGGAATCGGCGTGCAGCACTTGGCGTAACTGAGGACGAGGCCTTCGGTGCCACGAATAGCCAGTGGACCTTCTGCGTTTGGCAGTTGATCGCCTTCACTGGCCAGCAATCGGCGAGCGACCACGTAAGCCATGCGGTTACCCAGGCCAATGTCTTCGAGCAGGTCTTCGATGACCTCGACCCGATACTCGGCAAGGATAAGGCGCACGCGTTCGGCCGGAATCTTTTCCAGCGTGCTGTCGAAGCCGTTGAGTACTTTGTTCAGCAGGCGTTCGCCGAGATTGATCGACTCCGATCGGCGCTGCAGTTTGAGCGCATGACGGATGTGCGTGCGGGCCTTGCCGGTCACGACAAAGTTGAGCCAGGCCGGATTCGGACGTGCTCCCGGCGCACTCACAATCTCGACGGTCGAGCCGCTTTGCAGCGGTTCGGACAGCGGCGCCAGCCGGCGATTGATCCGGCAGGCGATGCAGCTGTTGCCGACGTCGGTGTGCACGGCATACGCGAAGTCCACCGCCGTGGAGCCTTTCGGCAGCTCCATGATTCGGCCCTTGGGCGTGAACACGTAGACCTCGTCCGGGAACAGGTCAATCTTCACGCTTTCGATGAATTCCAGCGAGTTACCCGCACGCTGCTGCATTTCCAGTACGCCCTTGACCCACTGACGGGCCCGCGCGTGGGTGCTTTTCGGCTGTTCATCGCCAGAAGATTTGTACAGCCAGTGCGCGGCGATGCCGTTGTTGGCCATCTCTTCCATTTCGCGGGTACGAATCTGGATTTCGATGGGCACGCCGTGCATCCCGAACAGGGTGGTGTGCAGCGATTGATAGCCGTTGGCTTTCGGGATCGCGATGTAATCCTTGAAGCGGCCGGGCAGCGGCTTGTACAAATTATGCACAGCGCCGAGCACGCGATAGCAGGTGTCGACCTTGTCGACGATGATCCTGAACGCGTAGACGTCCATGATCTCGTTGAAGGCCCGGCGCTTGCCGCGCATCTTTTTGTAGATGCCATACAAATGCTTCTGACGACCGCTGACTTCGCCTTCGATGCCGTCAACAGCGAGGCAGTGGCTCAGCGACTCTTCGATCTTGTTGACCAGTTCCTTGCGGTTGCCACGCGCGCGCTTGACCGCCTGGCCGATGCGCGAAGAGCGCATCGGGTACATCGCCTTGAAACCCAGGTCTTCGAATTCGATGCGCACGCTGTGCATGCCGAGACGATTGGCGATAGGGGCGTAGATTTCGAGGGTTTCTTTGGCGATGCGACGGCGCTTCTCTCCGGAAAGGACTTCCAGCGTGCGCATGTTATGCAGGCGGTCGGCGAGCTTGACCAGAATCACACGGATGTCCCGCGCCATGGCCATCGCCATCTTCTGGAAGTTCTCGGCCTGAGCTTCGGCTTTGGTCTCGAAGTTCATCTGGGTCAGTTTGCTGACCCCGTCGACCAATTCGGCCACCGTTTCGCCAAACTGTGCGCAGAGCGCTTCTTTGGCGATGCCGGTGTCTTCGATCACGTCATGCAGCATGGCGGCCATCAGGCTCTGATGGTCCATGTGCATGTCGGCAAGAATATTGGCCACCGCCAGCGGATGCGTGACGTAGGCTTCGCCGCTGCGACGGCGTTGGCCGTCGTGGGCTTGTTCGGCGTAGAAGTACGCCCGGCGGACCAGATTGACCTGGTCTGCGCCGAGGTAGGTCGAGAGGCGATCGGCGAGGGCGTCTATGCTCGGCAAGATAAATCTCCTTGCCGAAGGCTGTGACCCTGCGCCTTGCTACGTCGACCAGGCATAGGCTTAGACGGCCTCGCTGGACTCGTCCTCGAATGCGGCGAACAATGGTTCATCTTCAACGATTTCGGCTTCTGCGATAACAGCGTAATCCATCAGGCCTGCAGCGATTTCACGCAGGGCCACTACGGTAGGCTTGTCGTTTTCCCATGCCAGCTTTGGCTCTTTGCCACCGGTCGCCAGTTGACGCGAGCGCTTGGTGGCGAGCATGACCAGCTCAAAACGGTTATCTACATGTTCCAGGCAGTCTTCAACGGTCACGCGGGCCATGGGTATTCCTCGTAGCAAATGCGATATGCGCGGTGCCCGAATGGGCGAGCGGACTCGACAGTCTAAAAAATCACCAGCGTTTAGGGAAGCGCTGATTTCAATAGCCCGGTTTTGCCGGGCAAAAACCGATCAGGCCAACAGTTGCGACAACAGCTGACTATGACGCTGCTGTTGGTGCTCCTGGCTCAGCAAATTGGCGCGGAAGATCGCTTTCAGGTCTTCGAGCGCCGTGGCGAAATCGTCGTTGATCACAATGTAATCGTATTCGGCGTAGTGACTCATTTCGCTGACGGCTTCGCGCATGCGGCCTTCAATGATCTCGTCGCTGTCCTGGCCCCGGTTGGTCAAACGCTGGCGCAGCGCCTGCTGGGTCGGCGGCAGAATGAAGATCGAGCGGGCGTGGGGCATCAGTTTGCGAACCTGCTCCGCACCTTGCCAGTCGATCTCCAGAATCAGGTCATGACCTTCGTCCAGCGTCTGCTGCAAACGGCTTTGTGAGGTCCCGTACATATTGCCGAAGACTTCAGCCTGTTCGAGAAAGTCGCCGTGCTCGATCATGCGCACGAACTCGGCGCGGTCGACGAAGTGGTAATTCACGCCGTCCACTTCTCCCGGACGCATGGCCCGGGTGGTGTGGGACACCGACACGCGAATCTGCGGCTGAGCGTTGATCAGGGCGTTGACCAGACTGGTCTTGCCCGCGCCCGACGGGGCGGAAATGATGTACAGGGTGCCGGTGCTGTGGGTCATGTTGGAGGTGGCCTTACTCAATGTTCTGCACTTGTTCGCGCATCTGCTCGATCAACACTTTGAGGTTGACGGCAGCTTGCGTGCTTCGAGGATCAAAGGCTTTGGAGCCCAGGGTGTTGGCTTCGCGGTTGAGCTCTTGCATCAGAAAATCCAGCCGGCGCCCGGCTTGTCCGCCGGCTTTGAGCACGCGGCGAACCTCGGTGACGTGCGTGCTCAGGCGGTCGAGTTCTTCGGCGACGTCGCTTTTTTGCGCCAGCAGGACCATTTCCTGTTCCAGACGCTGCGGATCGAGCTCGGCCTTCATGTCGGCAAAGCGATCGAGCACCTTCTGGCGCTGGGCGGCGAGCATCTGCGGCACGAGCGTACGCAAGGTCGCGACTTCAGTCTTGATCGCGGTAAGCCGTTCGTCGAGAAGCCTGGCCAGATCGGCGCCTTCGCGGGCGCGCCCGGCCTTGAGTTCTTCGAGGGCTTCGTTGAACAAGGCCAGGGCATCGTTGTTGAGCGCTTGCGGATCGGCAGCGTCGGCCACCAGCACACCCGGCCAGGCCAGCACTTCAAGCGGGTTCAGCGCAGCAGGTTGTTTGATCAGGCTGGCAACGATCTCCGCTGCCGCGACCAGTTGCCCTGCGCGCTCGCGATCAACCTGCAGCGGTTTGCCTGCGGTTTCTTCAGTAAAACGCAGGGTGCATTCGATTTTGCCCCGAGAAAGGCCCTGGCGCAGCGCTTCACGTACAGCGCCTTCGAGGTCACGGAAGGATTCCGGGAGGCGCAAATGGGGTTCGAGGTAACGGTGATTGACCGAGCGCATTTCCCAGCTCAGCGTGCCTTGTGGGCCGGCTCGTTCAGCGCGGGCAAAAGCCGTCATGCTGTGCACCATGGGAAGTACCTCTATAAATTCAGGCGTTTGCGGATAGCCGGTCCGGGATGAATCCCCGGCAAAGTGTCGTGGGGAAACGACTGGCTATAAAGGCGCAGGATTGTAGCTCAGTGCAGGGTGTGCGCCCAAATGTGGCATTGTCGCAAGCGATGCGCGGCGTCGTGACCAAGTTGTCCGGCAGTGCACATCAGCAGCGTCCATTGTGAGCAATGTGTCATTAGATGTCCCAAGCCGTGCCTGCACCTCTATAATGCAGACCAGTTTTCCGTCTCCCAGTTCAGGTATCCCAGATGAAACGTCCAAGTGGTCGCGCTGCCGATCAGCTTCGCCCGATCCGCATCACCCGCAACTACACCAAGCACGCCGAGGGTTCTGTGCTGGTCGAGTTCGGTGATACCAAGGTGATCTGCACCGTCAGCGTTGAAAACGGCGTTCCGCGTTTTCTCAAGGGGCAGGGCCAGGGCTGGTTGACGGCTGAATATGGCATGCTGCCTCGCGCAACGGGCGAGCGTAACCAGCGCGAAGCCAGCCGTGGCAAGCAGGGCGGCCGTACCCTCGAAATCCAGCGCCTGATCGGCCGCTCGCTGCGTGCGGCACTGGACATGTCCAAGCTGGGTGAAATCACCTTGTATGTCGACTGCGACGTGATCCAGGCCGACGGCGGGACACGCACTGCGTCGATCACCGGCTCCATGGTTGCGCTGATCGATGCACTCAAATCGATCAAAAAGCGTGGCGGCCTGAAGGGTGGCGATCCGCTGAAGCAGATGATCGCAGCCGTATCGGTGGGCATGTATCAGGGCGAGCCGGTCCTGGACCTGGATTATCTTGAAGACTCTGCGGCCGAGACCGACCTCAACGTGGTCATGACCAATGCGGGCGGTTTCATCGAAGTGCAGGGCACTGCCGAGGGCGCACCGTTCCAGCCTGAAGACTTGAACGCGATGCTGGCACTGGCTCAAAAAGGCATGAACGAAATCTTCGAACTGCAGCAGGCGGCACTGGCCGACTGATCGGTTTCTACGTCAGAACACCACGTCAGAGCACTACATCAAAACAGGGAAAGCATGATGATCGAGAGTCAGTCGCCGTTGCCAACGCCGAGTAAAGAAGTCCGTCAGTGGGCAATGCTGTGCCACTTCGCGGCGTTCTTCGGCCTGATCTTCCCGTTCGGCAATTTGCTCGGGCCCCTGATCGTCTGGCAGCTCAAGAAAGAAGTCGACCCGTACATCGATGCCCAGGGCAAGGAAGCCCTCAATTTTCAGATCACCGTCGCCATCGCCGCGATGATCTGTTTTTTGCTGATGGTGGTGATTATCGGCTTTCCGCTGTTGATGCTGGTGGGCGTCGGCGCGCTGGTGCTGACGATCATCGCGGGCGTCAAGGTCAATGACGGCGTCGCCTACCGCTATCCGTTTACCTGGCGGCTGATCAAGTAAGACTTCACGGAGATCGGCAAATGCCTGATCTGCGGACAAACAAAAGCCGACTTCACGTCGGCTTTTTTTGAGCTACTGAACGTCAGATGGTGAGCGTCCAGTCGTAATCCACGATCAGCGGCGCGTGTTGCGAGAAGCGCGGCTGGCGTGGAAGGCGCGCACTGCGTACGAAACGACGCAGGCCCGGGGTCAGCAGTTGATAATCGAAGCGCCAGCCCAGGTTGAGCATCTCGGCCTGTTCGTTATCCGGCCACCAGCTGTACTGATCGCCTTCACGGCTGACTTCGCGCAGGGCATCGACGTAACCCATGTTGCCAACGATCTCGTCCATCCATGCACGCTCTGGTGCCAGGAAGCCCGGAGATTGCTGGCTGTCACGCCAGTTCTTGATGTCCAGCTTCTGTTGCGCCACATACAGCGAGCCACAGTAAATGTACTCGCGACGTTTGCGCCGCTGCTTGTCGAGGTACTTGCCGAAATCGTCCATGAGCTTGAATTTCTGATTCAAGTCTTCATCGCCGTTCATCCCGGAAGGAAGCAGCAAGGTAGCGATACTGACTTTGTCGAAATCTGCCTGCAGGTAACGCCCGTAACGGTCAGCCGTCTCGAAACCAAGACCGTTGATAACTGCCTTCGGCTGCAGCCGCGAGTAAAGCGCCACGCCACCCTGGGCAGGCACTTCGGCTTCGCAGGCATATAGGAAGTAGCCGTCCAGTTGGAAGGCTGGGTCGTCCAGTTCAAAGGCGGAGGCGCGGGTGTCCTGAAGGCAGATGACGTCGGCATTCTGGGCTTGCAGCCAACTGAGCAAACCACGCTCGACTGCAGCCTGAATACCATTAACGTTCACACTGATGATCCGCATAAATGGCCCCAAAAATCACGTGCGTGTATGATACCCGAGCTCTACCTAATTAGCTAAATCCGTGGTATTCGGGGCTTTTTTCATGCAGGCGTATCAACGCGATTTCATTCGTTTTGCCATCGATCGCGGAGTTTTGCGCTTCGGTGAGTTCACATTGAAGTCTGGGCGCACCAGTCCTTACTTCTTCAATGCCGGTCTTTTCAACAGTGGTTCGGCCCTCGCCCAATTGGGTAAGTTCTACGCCGCTGCCGTTGTTGAAAGCGGTATCTCCTTCGATGTTCTGTTCGGCCCGGCCTACAAGGGTATTCCCCTTGCAGCGGCGACTGCCGTGGCGCTGGCCGACCATCACAACCTCGACCTACCCTGGTGCTTCAACCGCAAAGAGGCCAAGGCCCATGGCGAAGGCGGCAGCCTGGTGGGCGCGCCGTTGACCGGCAATGTGCTGATCATCGATGACGTAATAACTGCAGGCACCGCGATTCGCGAAGTCATGCAGATCATTCAGGCCCAGGGCGCGAACGCTGCCGGCGTGCTGATCGCGTTGAACCGCCAGGAGCGCGGCAATGGCGAGCTGTCTGCCATACAGGAAGTCGAGCGTGATTTCGGCATTCCGGTGGTGAGCATCGTTTCGTTGAATCAGGTGCTGGAATTCCTGGCCGATGATCCGCAGCTCAAGCAGCACTTGCCTGCCGTCGAGGCTTACCGGGCTCAATACGGAATCTGAGCCTCCAAAAGGATGCGGTTTATGCTCAAGCTGGGCACGTTGGGTTTTTGTCTGTCGCTGGGTTTGGGTTGCATCGCGAGTGTTCAAGCGGACGACGCCCCGGGCATCGTGCTGTATCGCTACGTCGACAGTCGCGGCGTGACCGTGCTCGATCGCCAGGGCGTGCCCCCGGAGTACGTCGGCAAGGGTTATGAAGTGCTGAATCAGCGCGGTCGCGTGGTGCAGACGATACCGCCTGCACCTTCGGCCGATGAACTCCGCGATGCCCAGGCCGCCAAGCTGCAGTCCGACGCCGATGCGCATCTGCTTCGGCTGTACACCAGCGTCGAAGACGTCGACCGGGCGAAGAATCGTCGGCTCGCTGAACTCGACGGCTTGATCGTCGTGGCTCAAGGCAACATTCAGAACCTCGTCACGCAGCAGGGCGCACTTCAGACGCAGGCGGCTGATCAGGAGCGGGCAGGGCATCCTGTGCCCAAGACGCTGCTCGATCAGATGGACGACCTGCGCGATCAGCAGCAGAACCTGAAAGTCGACATCCTGCGCTATCAGACTGCGCGAACCCAGGCCGAAACCGAGTTCGCGCAAGATCGTGCGCGGTTGCAGAAGCTTTTGGGCCGCTAGCCTGCGCGCCCTCGCTTCGGATCAGACGATCAGCACTGGGACAGTCTCAAGCTGCATGTCGAGCGCAGCGGCAAGCCGATGATTGCCGTTGACCACCGGATAAGCGCCGTTTTCCAGCTCCCTGACGTGGATAGGCGGCAGGTATTGCCCCTCGGTAATGCCTGACTTGATGTCGTCCAGCCGCTTCTGAATCAACTCTCCTCGACCGGGATTCAGGCGCTGTGGGGCGACCTGCATGACATTAGCCTGAAGTGCAGGTTCTACACGCCATGTTTTCAGGGTGGCATGGTTATAAAACCTGAAAACGCTCACCCGCAAGTTGGTGAGGGCGTCCAGATATACCCCGTCGTACACATCATGGAGCGCGATGCTTTTGCTGCCGTTGGCGGTTTCGTAGATAAACAGCGGCGTTCCGTCCTCCACCGCTTCTCTGATGGCAGTGAGCTGCTCTGGCGTTGCACTGATGCCATTGACCTTCATCACGTCTGCCAGATCAGCAGTGGCATCGATCGCAGGGCCCAGCGTGCCGCTATCGGGTCCCGCGATGGGGCTTTTCATCGCGCCTCGGCCAGACAGGGGATAGCCCGTCCTGCCGTTGATGCGTTGCAGTGAATTCCCCATGGCTCGTCGCGCGATCAGCCGTGGGCCATATGCGCACCCCGAGGTAATCAGGTAATAGGCGCCCTGCGTGCGAGACACAGCGTTGGAGATTCTGCGCACCGGCACATTCTCAATGTCCCCGACTTTGGCGAGGACATCCATGGTGCTCGTGCCGTGCCATTGCGTGGGCGTTGTGATGGTGGGGATGCCAGAGACGTGGCGCAGGCCCTGGCTTATGCCTGCTGTTGACCTGGCGATGCCGTGCATTCGACGAGCCAGGGCATGAAAGGCGTTCATATTGAACGCCTTTGAAGCGAGCAGCTTGCCGATGGCCCCAGGCATGAAAGTGCTGGAAGCGCGTGTCGCTCGATACACATGAGCAGAGCTCAGAAATACGGCGGGCATCAGCTGCGCGAATGTCGGCAGGGCCCGCATAACACTCAGCTTGCCCGCATTGAATGCCAGTCTGATTGCACCTCGTAAAAGCCTCAATGCCGGGATGCCGAAGGTGAGCGCGTCCAGCGTACAGGCGACGGCGGGAGACTCATCCGTCGCAATCGCATTGACGCAGGCGAGACCTGGAACGAACAGTTCAAGACGGCGCAAAAGTGGAGGGTAGTTGCTGGCCACCTCTTCCGATGCTGTCTGATGGCGGTGATAGAGGTAGGCGTCATGGGAGTAAAAAAACAGGTGGGTTGTCGCTACCTCGAACGAAATGTCCTTCAGGCGTGCCGATGTCAGGGCAGTGCCTGCATCGTCGGACAGGGAGGCGAGCGGGGCGAGCTCGGCGACCATTTCGCTGATGACCACAGAGGTTTTGCCGGGTTGTGGCTTGGTAAGGTTGGCGTAGGCGTCCCAGTCGATACCCACGGCGCTTCCGGACACGATTTCCAGCGCTGAGGGCAGTGCTGAAGGAAAGGGATGCGCACGCCGGGTAGGAATTGCCAAATGGGTATGACGTACGGCAACGCCCACGAGAGGGAAAAGCTCGTAGTAAAAAGTGTTTTCCCGGTCCGCACATTCGAGGATAAAACCGTATCGACCCCGCTTACGTTCTCTGTCTTGTGGCACTTCGAAGCCTGCGAGCTTCCCCGTGGAAGTGCGCACCGTATGAATCTTCACCCTCCCGCAGTGAAGCGCTCTTCGATCCTCGGCGGGCAACTGCGTCAGCAACTCCTCGATGATAAATGCGTAGGCGGCTTTTGCTCGCGCTTCATAGAACCGGTATTGCGCTTCAAACATCCTCGGAATATCGATGCCGATAAGCGGGGTCGAGATCCTGTCAAACCCCCCTCTGACTGGCGCTCGGGGCGTGACAGGTTCGAACGTGTCGGTCCCGTTCACCAGTTCTCCCGCTGAAAAAACGTCCAGCAAGTAAAAACGAGAAGCGTCGCTTGAGGGGTCACTGCGCAATAAATGTTCAAGTCGCCTGCTGAAGGCGGCGGGATACATGAGCATTTTTTTGATGTCGTCGGCCTCGGCGCCAAAAATGTCGCGAAGCTTGCCCATCGCTAGTCGAACGCGATCAGGTACCTCACGGGTCATTCCCTCGGCCGCCTCCAACGCATTGGCAATGTAACCGTCCAGGGCGGCCGCTGCCGCGTCCATCTCCGACAGCGAAAAGTCGTTAGTGCCCTCACTGCGCGATAGCCCATTGGCGGTCGCCCACGTCAGGCTGGGAAGTGCGCGGGTGGTGGCAATCAGGGTCAGCTCTTCATAGCTCGCCTCCTTGCTCAAGTTCATGGGCAACTGAATCACTTCTTCGAACGTGAGCGTCGATGCCAACGCTGGAGCAAGCGTATTGCCGAGTGATACGCCATGAACGAAATTCACCCACGCCGCCGTGCCGTATCGCAGGTCTTCATCGATGCCCTCCACCACGAAGTCAGGAATGGCAGGCGAAAGGATGTACAGCGCCAGCTCAGGCGTGGCGGTCTTTGCTGCGAGTGCGTTGAGCAGCCGTGTCTGACGCTGCCGGTAGGTCAGGCCCCAATTCTGCGGCCCCTCCAGATCACAACCCGCAACGTGTCCTGGCCTTTGGTACTCGGGGGGATTGAGCTCCAGCATGAGTGCCGCCCATACCAGTTGCTGGCGAATGACCGGGGCGGTGACCTCACCATCCTCGCCGCCGTACCATTCCAGCGCCTTGAGCAGTTGACCGGCGAGCGTCTCAGCCGGCGCAGAGCTGAGCATCGAGTCGAGGACGATGCTCAGGGATTTTTGCGTTGGCCTGGCAGCGTTGGCGCCTGGCTTCAAGACGGCCAAATGGGGGGCTGCGAGGAGCGACAGCAGCGTCTGCGTACCTTGGGTGTCGTTCGGCTGTGGCGTGTTTTGAAACAGGAAACGCCCGACCGTGTCGTTGATTCTGACCAGATCCCCGGTCGTCAACAAAGCGTCGACCTGATGAGGCAGCGTCATGAGTCGGGCAGGCTCTATGGTGCTACTCACGCGTGAAGTAGCGGGTAAAAGCAACCATCTCTGGCTGCCGGCGAGGTAGGTCGGGTGCCAGCCGCGTAGAACCTGCTCCCGGTTCGCTGGCGCCTCGGCGCTTTCGTCCATCCCGTGATCAGGCGCCCGAGGTGCCACAAGGTTGAAGCGGAAGTTGTCGGTATCGAATTCCACTTCGTACGTGCGGCCGTCGAGTTCGATGAACAGCAGGCCGTCGACGTTGTAAACGCCACTGAATGGCGCGACGTCCTCAAGCGCGTCGTGCCCGGTCAGCGACTGCGCGCTGACGTAGGGCTCCAACAGATCTGCCGAGGGCGCCAGCTCTACATTCGGCTGCTCGCCGGGCAAAAGGAGTTCCAATGAGGATTCTGGTTGAACGGGTGGCGGGGTATTGCGATGCAGCGTGGACATAAGAGGTCTCGAAATAATGAGCGAGACCTACGGTGTTCAGTTCCTGAGGGTGTGACTGTCATCAGATGGCGCTTTAGCCGGTCGGATAAGTCTGAAGCCTGTGTGGGCGCCACTAAAACCTGGCCGTAAAAAAGCCCCGACCGGCAGTGGGCCGGGCGGGGCTTTTTACAGCGGCAATCAGTGACGCTTGCGATTGCTGATCAAAGTGCCAACGCCGGTATCGGTAAAAATCTCCAGCAGCACGGCATTCGGCACACGGCCGTCGATGATATGCGAGGTGTTCACGCCGCCCTGAACCGCTTCCAGTGCGCAACGGATCTTTGGGAGCATCCCGCCGTAGATAGTGCCGTCGGCGATCAGGCCATTGACCTGCTCGGTGGTCAGGCCGGTCAGCACCTTGCCTTCCTTGTCCATCAGGCCGGCGATGTTGGTCAGCAGCATCAGCTTTTCGGCCTTCAGGGCTTCAGCGACTTTGCCTGCGACCAGATCGGCGTTGATGTTATAGGACTCGCCATCCGCGCCTACGCCAATGGGCGCAATCACCGGAATGAAATCGCCCTTCACCAGCATGTTCAGCAGGTCGGTGTTGATGCCGACAACTTCACCCACATGGCCGATGTCGATGATTTCCGGCTTGAGCATGTCCGGGGTCTGACGCGTGACGTTCATTTTCTTCGCACGAATCAGCTGCGCGTCTTTACCGGTCAGGCCGATGGCGCTGCCACCGTGGCGGTTGATCAGGTTGACGATGTCCTTGTTGACCTGGCCGCCCAGCACCATTTCCACCACGTCCATGGTTTCGGCGTCGGTCACGCGCATGCCGTCGATGAAATGGCTTTCGATGGACAGGCGCTTGAGCAGGTCGCCAATCTGAGGGCCACCGCCGTGAACCACGACCGGGTTGATACCCACCGCCTTCATCAGCACGATGTCGCGGGCGAAGCCGGTTTTCAGCTCGTCGCTCTCCATGGCGTTGCCGCCGTATTTGATGACAAGCGTCTTGCCAACAAAGCGTCGGATGTAGGGCAACGCTTCGGAAAGGACCTTGGCGGCATTGGCTGCGGCATCATGTTCGAGGGTCATTTGGGCTCCACTCAAAATTGGGTCAAAAAGGAAGTTCTAGATCCGGTGCTACGTGTTTCAACTGGGTATGGAAGACGTCCTTGATCCGCTGCAGCTCGAGCTCGGTTTCGGCCTCGAAGCGTAATACCAGCATGGGCGTGGTATTGGAAGCGCGAACCAGGCCCCAGCCTTTCGGATAATCGACCCGCACACCATCGATGCTGGTGAGGTTGGCGTTGCCCCATTGGGCGTCGCGCTCCAGCGCTTCCATGATGCTGAACTTGCGGGTCTCGGTGACTTTGATGTTGATCTCGGGCGTGGACAGATCGTTTGGAAAGGTCTGGAAAAGCTCCTCGGCGCTGAATTTTTCCTGACTGAGGATTTCCAGCAGACGCGCTGCGCTGTAGATGCCGTCGTCGAAACCGAACCAGCGCTCCTTGAAGAAGATGTGTCCGCTCATCTCGCCTGCCAACAGTGCGCCGCTTTCCTTCATCTTCTTCTTGATCAGCGAATGACCCGTCTTCCACATAACCGGGCGGCCGCCGTATTCGTGGATCAACGGTATCAGGCGCCGCGTGCATTTGACGTCGAAGATCACGTCAGCGCCGGGATTGCGCTTGACCACATCCCGGGCAAACAGCATCAGCAGGCGGTCAGGGTAGATGATGGTGCCGGTATTGGTGACAACACCGACACGATCGGCATCACCGTCGAAGGCCAGTCCCAGATCGGCGCCGGTTTCCCGGACCTTGGCGATCAGGTCCTGAAGGTTCTCCGGCTTGCCCGGATCAGGGTGATGGTTGGGGAAGTTGCCGTCGACCTCGCAATACAGCGGGATGACTTCGCAATTCAGCGCTTCGATCAATTGTGGGGCGATAACGCCACCTGCACCATTGCCGCAATCCACCACTACTTTCATGCGCCGCGCGAGCACCACATCGCCAATGATCTCGCTGGCGTAACGGTCGAGGATATTGACCTTGATGACGCTGCCTTTGGCGGACGGCAGGTCGTTGGCCTTGATGCGTTCGTGCAGTGCCTGAATCTGCTCGTCTGCCAGCGTATCGCCGGCAATGACGATCTTGAAGCCGTTGTAATCCTTCGGGTTGTGGCTGCCCGTCAACATGACGCCGGTTTTCCCCGCCAGTACGTGGGTGGCGTAGTACAGCGCCGGCGTGGGCACCAGACCGATGTCGCTGACGTGGCAGCCACTGTCATGCAGCCCCTTGATCAAGTCCGCGACCAGCTCAGGCCCCGAGAGTCGACCGTCGCGGCCTACCGAAACATGCGGCTCGCCCTGCGCGAGACTTTCCGCACCGACGGCGCGGCCGATCCAGTAGGCGGTCTCGGCGTTCAGCGTATCGCCGACGATGCCGCGAATGTCGTAGGCGCGGAAAATCGTCTCGGGAAATGTCGGGGCGATGGAGGCGGTGCTGCTCATGACGCGGGATGGCTCCGACTGCGGGAAGTCAGGGTGGTCATCGATCAGGTCGAGGTCGAGGATATCGGTGTCCTGGAACAGAGGGTCGGTCAGGTGGTCATCCTCCGACACGACCGGAAGGAGCGGTGCGGCGCCGTGCGGCGGTGTCCCGGCTGGCTGACCCTGTTCTGTCGACCCTGCTGACGCTGGATTATTGCGCAGCGAGAAACGCGCCATGCTCTGAGCGAGCCCGTTCAACGCGGGCAGGCTCAAGCTGAAGGCCTTGACGGCCTTGCCTCCGGAGAGTTCTTGCAGCAGTTGCTCAAGCTGCCGCGCGTCGGCAGCAACCCGGCGCTTGAGCGCACTCTCGTTCAGATACAACCCCAACAGCATCGCCCCGGCGGCAACCAGCAAGGCGAGCAGCAGCATCAGCCAGGGCGTCGAGCCTTGCAGCGCGGGGCCGGCCGCAAAGGTCAGTTTCCAGTTGGGGTAGCCGGTGGAGAATTCTTGTGGACGGCTGCCGTCGTCTTCGCCGCGCGTGAGAAAATTCTGCGCGGTGGCGTTTCCGAACTGCTGAACGAGCACCACCTGCCCCGCATCGGCAGGGGTCTCGGGCAGTGCATTGATCAGCCGCTGTGGGTTGAACGCCAGCAACAGGGTGCCGGTGATCGGCGCGTCTGGCGCCGTGCGCAAGGGCGCGGCGCTGTAGATCAGCCATGCGTCGCCAACCTTGCGCGCTTCGGGCGCAGGCGTTTCACCCTTGCCGGCCTTGGCCAGCATATCCAACGTGGCGAAGCTGATCGGCAGCGCGCTTTGGGTGTCTACGCTGTTGAATCCCACAGGGTTGAGCCGTGCGCCTACCACGCCGTCTCGATAACGCAATTGAGCCTGCGCGCTCTCGATGACCGACGAATTGTTGCTCAACAGGGCCTGGCTCAGCGCGGCGTCCATCGCGGCGGCCTGGGTGTCGGCGTTGATCTGGCGCAGGGCCTTGTTGACGGCCCCGGCTTGCGCGCTGCCCCAGGCCTGAACCAGCTGCTCCTGTTGCTGCGGCTGGCTTTGGATGGCAAGCCACACCAGCACCATTGCCGCGAGCAGGCCGATGAGCGAAGGAATGAGGCCGGGACTTGCCAGGCTCAGATTGGCGTCTTTGCCGGCCGGGGCACTTGTTTCCGGAACGGGGGTCGCTTTGGCTGTGCGTTTGATGCCTTTCAAACTAACTCTCCCTGCTGGGTCGTCCTGACGCGTTCTTGTTGTTTTCGCACCGCTCAAAGCCCGTCAGGCCAAAAGCGATGCGTTAGCCAAAGTGAGTGTTTGTGACCGGATCAATGGCTGCCGGAGTGGCCGAAGCCGCCTGCGCCGCGCTGACTCTCGTCAAAGTCTTGGACGATTTCAAAGTGCGCCTGCACCACCGGCACCAGTACAAGCTGAGCCAGACGCTCGCCGATGGAGATCTTGAAAGCGGTCTGGCCACGGTTCCAGCAGGAGACCATCAGTTCGCCTTGATAATCGGAGTCGATCAGGCCCACCAGGTTGCCCAGCACGATGCCGTGTTTATGCCCCAGGCCCGAGCGCGGCAGAATCAGTGCAGCCAGGCCGGGGTCTGCGATGTATATCGACAGCCCGGTAGGAATCAGGAGGGTCTGACCCGGTTCGAGCAAAGTGTCTTCTTTCAGCATGGCGCGCAGGTCGAGGCCGGCGGAGCCAGAAGTGGCGTAAGCGGGAAGCGGGAATTCGCTGCCAATGCGAGGGTCGAGGATCTTGGCTTGTAGAGCGTGCATTTGTGATTAAACCTGGTTCATGCGATCGGCGATAAAAGTCACCAGCTGCCGCGCGATCTTGGCTTTGCTGGTCTGGGCGAAGAGCGTCGCTTGCAACGCTCGGTCGATCACGCTGCAGGCGTTTTCTTCGCTGTTGAAGCCAATGCTGGGATTGGCGACGTCATTGGCGACGATCAAATCAAGGTTCTTGTCTTTGAGCTTGCGGGCGGCGTAATCGAGCAGGTGTTCGGTTTCGGCCGCGAAGCCGACGCTGAACGGGCGATCCGGGCGCTGTGCAATGCTGGCGAGAATGTCCGGGTTGCGGACCATCTGCAGCAGAAGACCATCACCGGTGTTGGGATCTTTCTTCAATTTCTGTGTGGCGACGACTTCCGGCCGGTAGTCCGCAACCGCTGCCGAGGCGATGAAGAGATCGCAAGGCATGGCATCTTCGCAGGCGGCGAGCATGTCCCGGGCACTGACAACGTCGATGCGCGACACCCGGTCAGGCGTCTGCAGGTTCACCGGGCCGGTGATCAGGGTGACGCGCGCGCCCGCTTCGGCAGCGGCTTCGGCCAGGGCGAAACCCATTTTTCCGGAGCTGTGATTAGTGATGTAGCGAACCGGATCGATGTTTTCCTGGGTAGGGCCGGCAGTGATCAGCACATGCTTGCCGGTCAGCGTCAGTCGCTGGAAACAATCGGCGGCAGATTGCGCCAGATCATTGGGTTCGAGCATGCGCCCGTAGCCCACATCACCACAGGCCTGACTGCCGCTGGCCGGGCCAAACATACGCAGGCCGCGCTGCTCGAGCAGTTGCAGGTTCGCTTGCACGGAGGGGTCGCGCCACATGGCCTGATTCATCGCGGGCGCGACGGCGACGATAGCGTCGGTCGCCAGCACCACGGTGGTCAGCAAATCGTTGGCAATGCCTTGGGCCAGACGGGCCATGAGGTCGGCGGTGCCCGGTGCGATAAGAATCATGTCGGCCCACTTGGCCAGCTCGATATGACCCATGGCGGCTTCCGCTGCGGGGTCGAGCAAATCCAGGTGAACGGGGTGGCCGGACAAGGCCTGCATGGTCAGCGGGGTGATGAATTCAGCGCCGCCTTTGGTCATGACGACGCGGACTTCCGCACCGTGGTCGCGCAAACGGCGGACCAGTTCGGCGCTCTTGTAGGCCGCGATGCCACCGCCGACGCCGAGAACGATGCGTTTTCGATACAGCCGCTTCATAGGCCTGCCTTTAGGTCGGTTAACACGCGGCAATCATTACGCCTCCCCAGGCCTGACTGTCGCGCAAAAAAGAGCGGCTAAGATAGCACAGCGACCGCACGGGAACAGCGGCGCCACATACAGGGAGCTGCTATGAGTATTCGCGATTGGCCGGCGGCAGAGCGTCCGCGGGAGAAGCTGCTGGAGCGGGGGGCGTCGAGTCTGTCGGACGCCGAATTGCTGGCGATTTTCTTGCGCACAGGGGTGTCGGGGAGAAGCGCCGTGGACCTGGCCCGGCACCTTTTGCATCAGTTCGGCAGCCTGCGTGCGTTGCTCGAAGCCAACCTGACGGCATTCAGCAGCGAGCTGGGTCTGGGACCCGCCAAGTTCGCGCAGTTGCAGGCCGTCATGGAAATGGCCCGGCGCAACATGGGCGAGGATTTGAAGCGCGATTCCGTGCTGGAAAACCCGACGCAGGTGCGTCGCTACCTTAAGGCGCTGTTACGGCACGAGCAGCATGAAGTCTTCGGCTGTCTGTTTCTGGACAGCAAGAACCGGGTTCAGACGTTCGAAGTGCTGTTCCACGGCTCGATCAACACGGCGCATGTCCACGCGCGGCAGGTGGTCAAGCGGGCACTGGCCCACAACTCGGCAGGCTTGATCCTTTGTCACAACCACCCCTCCGGCGTCAAAGACGCCAGCGAAGCCGATATCGACCTGACGCGGCATCTGAAACAGGCGCTGGCGCTGGTGGACGTGGTGGTGCTGGACCACTTGATCATCGGCGACGGCGATCCGCTGTCGATGGTTGAGTATGGGTTGATGTAGCGGCCGTGTGGCTGGCCGCGGCCAGAATGTGGGACCGGCTTTAGCCGGGAAGACGTCGGCATTCACACCGCATAACTGACGGCGCATATACGGGCCTCTTCCCGGCTGAAGCCGGTCCTACTAAGCATCGCGTGCATCCAGCGGGGGAGCGTATGAGCCCAGTTCCCGATCTCCCGCGAATTACTTCACGGTCACCTTTGAGAAATCCTGACGACCAAACGGGCTCACGCTATAACCCTCGACATTCTTGCGCAGCAGCGCATAGGCAGTTGGATGCGCAAGCGGCAGCCACAATGCCTGCTTCTGGATCTGCTCTTGAGCCTGGTGATACAGCTTGCTGCGCTGCGCCTGATCGGTCACCGCTTTGCCCTGGCTGATCAGCTTGTCCAGCCCCTCATCGCAGTAGCGCGCGAAGTTGGTGCCGGATTTGACTGCGGCGCAGGAGAACTGCGGCGTCAGGAAGTTATCCGGGTCGCCGTTATCCCCCGACCAGCCCATGAACAGTAGATCGTGCTCGCCGGTCTTGGCGCGGCGGATCAGCTCGCCCCATTCGATAACTTTGATTTCCGCCTTGATCCCCACCGCGGCCAGATCGTTCTGCAGCAACTGCGCGCCGGCGTTAGGGTTGGGATTGAGCAAGCTGCCCGACGGCCGAGTCCAGATCGTCGTCTTGAAGCCGTCTTTCAGACCGGCCTTGGTCAGCAGTTCCTTTGCCTTCGCCACATCATGCTTGTAGCCAGGCAGGTCACTGGCGTAGCCCCAGGTATTAGGCGGATACGGACCATTGGCCGGGCGCGCCGAGCCTTCGAATACCGCTTTCAGGTAAGTATCTTTGTCGAATGCCAGGTTGATCGCCTGACGCACTTCCGGTTTGTCCAGCGGCGGATGCTGGCTGTTGATCGCCAGGAAAGCGGTCATGAAGGCGTCAGTCTTTTCGACCTTCAGGTTCGAATCCTTGCCGGCTTCAGCGACATCCATCGGCTTCGGCGACAGGGCAACCTGGCACTCGTTGCGGCGAATACGTTGCAGGCGAACGTTGGCGTCCGGCGTAATCGCGTAGATCAGCGCATCAACGGCTGGCTTGCCGGCGAAGTAATCCGGGTTCGCCTCGTAACGCACCACCGAGTCTTTCTGGAAGCGCTTGAAGATAAAAGGCCCGGTGCCGATTGGCTGGCTGTTTAGCTTCTCCGGCGTGCCGGCCTTCAACAGCTGCGCGGTGTACTCCGCGGAATAAATAGAAGCGAAGCCCATGCTGAGCGTCGCCAGAAAGGTCGCATCCGGGTGGTCCAGGGTGATGCGCACTGTGGTGGCATCGGTCGCTTCGACTTTCTTGATCAGCGACGGCCATTGCATGGATTGCGCGTGGGGGAAGCCCTGCACAGCGATCTTATTCCACGGATTGGCCGGATCGAGCATGCGCTGGAAGCTGAACACCACGTCGTCAGCGTTGAGCTCGCGCGTGGGGGTGAAATAGTCGGTGTGATGGAATTTCACGCCAGCGCGAAGTTTGAAGTCGTAGGTCAGCCCGTCCGGCGACACACTCCAGCTCTGCGCCAGGCTCGGAACCAGCTTGGCGTCCTTGGCGTCATAGTCCACCAGGCGGTTCATCAGCACGTCGGCCGAAGCATTGGTGGTGGTCAGCGAGTTGTACTGCACCACGTCAAAGCCTTCGGGGCTGGCTTCCGTGCAGACGCTCAGCGTCGTTGCCGCCTGGGCCAGCAGTGGTGTGGACAGGGACGCGAGCAACAGGGGTAGAACGGCTAGGCGCATGGCGATTTTCCTTTCAGAGAGAGCCCATCTGCCGGCGCAGTCTGGAGAGTCAGTAACCCTAGACCATCGATTGGCGCAGAACAATCGCTGCGGCGCGACGAGTGGTATATTTCCCGCCGCGCCTAACGCCGCTGGCGTTGCCGGGTGAAAGCCCTGGCTTTGTGACAGGCAATTCGTGGTTTGTGTTGTTGCACCGGGGGCTTTCTGGTATAAAGCAGCGCTCTTTTCTAGGGGCCCGCTGCCTTCACCTTAGGTGTGGCCGGTAAGACCCCTGAAGAAACGCGGCGCCTGGCGCCAAATGACTGAGAGATTAAGCGGCCAACCCATGCCGGGTTGGGCATGTGGTTTTAGAGGGCTGAGGCATGTCGAGAGTATGTCAAGTTACCGGTAAGGGTCCGGTAACCGGGAATAACATTTCCCACGCAAACAACAAAACCCGTCGTCGTTTCCTGCCAAACCTGCAGCATCACCGCTTCTGGGTTGAAGAAGAGAAACGCTTCGTACGTCTGCGCGTATCTGCTAAAGGCATGCGTATCATCGACAAGCGTGGTATCACGGTTGTTCTGGCCGAAATCCGCCGTGCTGGCGCGAAGGTCTAAGGGAGAAAATCATGCGTGAATTGATCCGTTTGGTGTCGACCGCTAACACCGGCCACTTCTACACCACCGACAAGAACAAGCGCACGACTCCGGACAAAATCGAAATTAAAAAATTCGATCCGGTTGTTCGTAAGCACGTGATCTACAAAGAAGCCAAAATCAAGTAATTGATTTCTGCCTCTTACAAAAAAGCCCGCAGCGATGCGGGCTTTTTTGTGGGTGAAATAAGGTGGGTCAACTAACAGTCAGGCCTTCTGTTCGAACACCACATAGATCTTGCGGCAGGCCTCCAGCACCTCCCACGTGCCTGTGAACCCTGCAGGAATCACGAAGCGGTCACCCGCGCGCAGGGTTTTCGACTTGCCGTCTTCGTCACGAAGTACCGAGACGCCCTGCACGATTTCACAGTACTCATGCTCGGTGTAATTCACTTTCCACTGACCGACTTCCCCTTCCCAGACGCCTGCATTCAGCTGCCCGCACGGGCTGTTGTAATGGTTGTAAACCGTCTGGTTCGGCTCGCCCTTGAGGATCTTTTCAGCAGCAGGGGTGAAACGCTCCGCTGCGGTAGTGGCTTCGCTGAAGTCGACGATGCTTTCGATGCTCATATCTGATTCCTGAAAGTAGGCGCTGCGTGATTGTTGCTTGCCGAGGGCTGGATGAAAAGCACGAGCGAGCCCGAACAGCTGTTGAATAAAATGCACGATCCGGCCAGATTAAGCCCGCTTCTGTCCAATATATTGGAAATCCGTCCAATGCTGGTTTAGGGTGGCGAATGCCTTCGGCCGATCCGATGACGCGTCAGGCCCTGCCCTGAAGCCCGATTCGAGTGCGAAGACGTGCCTATTTCATAAGAGGAGGACGTTTCATGACCACCCTGACTCATGCTGACTGGGAACAACGCGCCCAGGATCTGAAAATCGAAGGCCGTGCTTTCATCAACGGTGAATACACAGACGCCGCATCCGGCTCGACGTTCGACTGCATCAGTCCGGTCGATGGCCGCTTCCTCGCCCACGTCGCCAGCTGTGACGCCGCCGACGCGCAGCGCGCCGTTGAAAATGCCCGGGCTACGTTCAATTCCGGCGTCTGGTCGCGATTGGCGCCGGCCAAGCGCAAGGCAGCCATGCTTCGTCTGGCCGAGCTGATCAATGAGAACGTCGAAGAGCTCGCGCTGCTCGAAACCCTCGACATGGGCAAGCCGATCAGCGACTCCTATGGCATCGATATTCCCGGCTCCGCCCAGGCGTTGAGCTGGAGCGGCGAGGCCATCGATAAGCTGTACGACGAAGTGGCGCCGACCCCGCACGATCAATTGGGCTTGGTGACTCGTGAACCAATTGGCGTGGTGGCGGCCATCGTGCCGTGGAATTTCCCGCTGTTGATGGCGTCCTGGAAGCTGGGTCCTGCGCTGTCGAGCGGCAACTCGGTCATCCTCAAACCGTCGGAAAAATCCCCGCTGACCGCGATCCGTGTCGCCCAGCTCGCCATCGAAGCCGGTATTCCGGCTGGCGTGCTGAACGTCCTGCCGGGTTACGGCCACACCGTCGGTAAAGCGCTGGCGCTACACATGGATGTCGACACGGCGGTGTTTACCGGTTCGACGAAGATCGCCAAGCAGTTGCTGATCTACTCGGGCGAATCGAACATGAAGCGCGTCTGGCTGGAAGCCGGCGGCAAGAGCCCGAACATCGTCTTCGCCGATGCGCCGGATCTGCAAGCTGCGGCGGAATCTGCGGCCAGCGCCATCGCCTTCAATCAGGGCGAGGTCTGCACAGCCGGCTCCCGTCTGTTGGTCGAGCGCTCGATCAAGGACAAATTCCTGCCGATGGTGATCGAAGCGCTGAAAGCCTGGAAGCCGGGTAACCCGCTTGATCCGTCAACCACCGTTGGCGCGCTGGTCGATACCCAGCAGATGAACACCGTCCTGTCGTACATCGAAGCCGGCCACACCGACGGCGCCAAGCTGGTCGTCGGCGGCAAGCGCATTCTTCAAGAGACGGGCGGGACCTACGTTGAGCCGACGATCTTCGACGGCGTGACCAACGCGATGAAGATCGCTCAGGAAGAGATCTTCGGGCCAGTGCTCTCTGTGCTGACCTTCGATACCGCTGAAGAAGCCATTCAGATTGCCAACGACACGCCTTACGGCCTGGCCGCGGCGGTGTGGACGGCTGACTTGTCCAAGGCGCATCTGACCGCGAAGGCGTTGCGCGCTGGCAGCGTGTGGGTCAATCAGTACGATGGCGGCGACATGACTGCGCCGTTTGGTGGCTTCAAGCAGTCCGGCAACGGGCGAGACAAGTCGCTGCACGCGTTCGATAAATACACCGAGCTGAAAGCGACCTGGATCAAGCTGTAAGAGGCCGCGCGCGCTTCAACACTCAGGCGCTGTAAAAACCAACGCAGCCGGGCTTTCATCAAAGCCCGGCTGTTTTGTTTCGTCCTTTTGAGCCACAGGAGCGTGGTGATGCGTTGGGGTACTTATTTCGCTGTGCTGGCGTCGGTATTGAGCGTCGGTCTGGCGCTGGGCGTGAGCATGCCGCTGGTGTCCCTGCGGCTGGAGGCCTGGGGTTACGGTGCGTTTGCCATTGGCGTCATGGCTGCGATGCCGGCCATTGGCGTGCTGCTGGGCGCAAGTCTTGCCAGCCGGCTCGCTTCAAGACTCGGTACCGCCAACCTGATGCGGCTGTGCCTGTGGGCCGGGTCATTTTCAGTGGGTTTGCTGGCGTTATTGCCCAATTACTGGATCTGGCTGGTATTGAGGCTGATGCTCGGGACGATCCTGACCATCGTCTTCGTGCTCGGCGAGAGCTGGATCAACCAGTTGGTGATCGAACGGCTGCGCGGCAAGCTGGTGGCGCTGTACGGCAGTTCCTACGCGCTGAGTCAGTTGGGCGGGCCGGTGCTGCTGGGTTTCATTGGCACGGAAGCAGATTACGGGTTCTGGGTCGGGACCCTGTTGCTGGCGGTATCGCCGTTTCTATTGCTGGGCAGAACAGGCGCGCCGAGCGCGGAATCCAGCCATGTGACGCTGCGCGATCTCGGCGGCTTCTGTCGGAGTTTGCCGGCCATTGCGTGGGCCATCGCTTTATTCGCCGGGTTTGAAGCGATGATTCTGACCTTGCTGCCGGTGTATTGCCTGCAACAGGGCTTCACGCCTGAAGTGGCTTTGGCGATGGTCAGCACCGTGGTGGTGGGTGATGCGCTTCTGCAACTGCCGATTGGTGCGCTGGCCGACAGGGTTTCCCGTCGGCGGCTGTTTTCCGGGTGTGCGCTGGTGCTGATGGTGTCGAGCCTGGCGATCCCGCTGCTGGTCGACACAATCGCCATCTGGCCGCTGTGGGTACTGTTCGGCGCCAGTGCGGGCGGGTTGTTCACGCTGTCGCTGATTTTGATTGGCGAGCGCTACCGCGATGACGCTTTGGTGCGCGCCAATGCCCATGTCGCTCAGCTGTGGGGGATCGGTTGCCTGCTCGGCCCCTTGGCGGCAGGCGCTGGCAGCCAGTGGGTCAGCGGTCAGGCGCTGCCGTTGCTGATGGCGGCGGGGGCGCTGGGGTTGGTGATCCTGTCCCAGCGTCCCAAGGCCTTTGGCGCGCAAGCAGTGGCGGCTTAAAGCATCTTTTCCAGGCCGACCGCCGTGCTGAACCAGGCGTTCATCCGGCGCCACCAGTCGCCAGGCTCTTTGGACAGCGTGTGGATTTTGCCGTTGTCCTCGGTCACCCACACCAGCCGGTTGTTTTCCAGCTTGACCTGATAGCTGATGGCCGGCGCCATACCCTGAAGCGCCAGCTCGCGCAGGTATTCGGTCAGCTCGGGGCTGTCGACCAGCACGCCGACTTCGGTGTTCCACAGCACTGACCGTGGGTCGAAATTGAACGAACCCACGAACATCTTCTGTCGATCAAAGATCATCGCCTTGCTGTGCAGGCTCGATTCCGAGCCGCCCTTGATCAGGTTTGTGTGCAGAAATGCAGGTCCGCTGCCCTTGGCGTTGCTCGGATCGCCTGGCTGGCGGCGCAGTTCGAACAGCTTCACGCCGTGCTCCAGCAGCGCTCGGCGGTACGGCGCATAGCCGCCATGCACCGCCGGCACGTCGGTGGCCTCCAGCGAATTCGTCAGCAGGTTCACCGACACGCCTTTGTCCGAGAGGCCGGTCAGGTACACCAAGCCTTCCTGCCCAGGCACGAAGTAGGCTGAGATCAGCATCAGTTCCTTGTGCACGCTGCCCAGATCAGGACTCAATTGAGTCGCCAGCAGCAGATGCGGGTCGGGCTCGCCCCGTGACAGCACCTTGGTCGGCGCGTCCCACAACGCCTGGTTGTGCGCCCAGATCAGCTCATTGAGCCAGGTCTTCATACGCGGGTGAGTCCGATAGTCCATCAGCCGTTCATACAGGGCCTTCTTCTCAACGTGGGCCTGATCCAGCGATTCGGCCAGCAGAGCGCGCGCTTTGGTCAGATCCTTACGATCGGGTGGCCAGTAGAGGAAGTCGTTGATCGGCTTGCTGAGCGCGCTGTTCCAGTACTGATCGAAGCTGTGACCCAGCTGTTCCGCCACCGGGCCCACGCTGAGCATGTCGATGTCGGTGAAATTCAGATTGGGTTCGGCGTCGAAATACTCGTCACCCAGATTGCGCCCGCCGACGATGGCCACGGCGCCGTCGGCCAGCCACAGCTTGTTGTGCATGCGTCGATGCTGTTGTGACAGATTGAACAGCCGGCCCAGATTACGGGTGGCGCCCATGCTGCGGCCCAGATTGAGCGGATTGAACAGGCGAATCTGAATATTCGGGTGCGCAGCGAGTGTGGCGATGACTTCATCCAGCCCGTCGCTGGTGGTGTCGTCCAGCAGGATGCGCACGCGAACGCCGCGATCGGCAGCTTTGAGCAGTTCGTCAACCAGCGCCCGAGTGCTCAGGCCGTCGTGAACGATGTAGTACTGCAGGTCCAGGCTGGTTTTGGCGTTTCGAATCAGCTCGGCGCGGGCCATGAAGGCTTCAGTGCTGTTGGGCAGCAGGCGGAAACCCGAGCGGCCCTCGTGAGGCGCCGCCTGGGCCATGATCGAGCGTCCGAAAGAAGACTGCGCCGCCGGGAGTGCCTGACTCGGACCGTCGGGGGCGGGCGTGTGCGCACAACCGCTGAGGCCGAGGGCGAGAGCCAGGAGGAGGGGCACCGCCCGTAAGTTCGTCAACGCGGTCATCCGAAAATCAGTCATGGCGATATGACCGCGCTTTCTCCTAAAGGTTAAAAGCCCCAAAAGGTTAAAAGCTTCAAAAGGTTTAGCTGCAAAGGTCATGCAGGGTCGGTCCGCTGCATGAGCAGCGCCGTGGCAGCGCCGACCTTGCGCACCGCGTCCTCGATTTGCGCGGTCGGCTTGGCGGCGAAGTTCATGCGCAGGCAGTTTCTGTATTTGCCGGACGCCGAAAAGATGCTGCCCACGGCGATCTGTACGCCTTGCCCCTGCAAGGCGCGGTTCAGGCGCAACGAGTCGAAGTCTTCCGGCAGCTCGATCCACAGCATGAACCCACCCTGGGGACGACTCACACGGGTGCCTTCCGGGAAGTAACGCGTCACCCAGCCGGTCATCAGGTCGCGACTGCGCTGGTACTGGCCGCGCATCCGGCGCATGTGCGGCTCGTAGTGCCCGGCTTTGAGAAAATCGGAAATCGCCAGCTGCGGCTGGGTCGCGGTCGAACCGGTGCTGATGTATTTCATGTGCAGGGCGCGATCAAGGTATCGACCGGGTGCGACCCAACCGACGCGCAGGCCCGGCGCCAAGGTCTTGGAAAACGAGCTGCAGAGCAGGACGCGGCCGTCTTCGTCGAAGGATTTGATCGTGCGCGGGCGAGGGTAGGTGTAGGCCAGATCGCCATACACATCGTCTTCGATGATCGCCACATCGAAGCGTTGCGCCAGGGTCAGCAGTGCGCGTTTACGGTCCTCCGGCATGATGTAGCCCAGCGGGTTGTTGCAGCTCGGCGTCAGCTGTATGGCTTTGATCGGCCACTGTTCCAGCGCCAGCTCCAATGCGTCGAGGCTGATGCCGGTGAGCGGGTCGGTGGGGATTTCCAGGGCTTTCATGCCCAGCCCCTTGAGCGCCTGCATGGCGCCGTGAAAGCTGGGCGAGTCGACTGCGACGATGTCGCCCGGCTGGCACACCGAACGGATACAGATGGCCAGCGCCTCTTGGGCGCCAGTGGTGATCACCAGATCGTCCGGATCGATGTTGGTGCCGGAATCCAGCAGCAGCCGCGCGACTTGTTCCCTCAGGCAACGCCGGCCGTGGATATTGTCGTAATACAGCCCGGGCATGTCCGAGCGACGGCTGATCCTGCCCAGCGCCTGGGTCAGTGGCCGCAAGGTCGGGCTGGTGACGTCGGGCATGCCGCGACCCAGCTGAACCACGTCAGGGCTGGGTGCGGCTCGTGCCAGTTCCAGCACTTGATCCCACTGAGAGATTTCCACCGGGCGCTGGGCGGGGCGGCCTATCGCAGGCAGGGCGGGCGTCTTGCGGCCAGCCGGCACGAAATACCCGGACTTGGGGCGTGGCAGCGCGAGCCCGTTGTCTTCCAGCAATCGATACGCCTGCTGCACCGTGCTCAGGCTGACGCCGTGCTCAAGACTCAACGCACGCACCGAAGGCAGCCGGTCGCCGGGGCGATAAAAGCCGTTTTCGATGCGCGTGCCGAGCAATTCGGCGAGGTTGACGTAGAGGGTCATGGCGTACTCCCACAAGGTGATGCGATCGGTAGACCGATACAGATGTTGGGAAAATACAGCATTCAGCGCGAGAGGAAACCGATCTGTATGCAAAGAATAATAATTCTTTGGATCTGTAATGGTTTTCCATACAGACACATCATGAATCCACTCGAAACCCACCCTGAGGTGTCTGGAAATGAGCGGAATAAGTGATGTTCGGTTAACGCTGTACGCCGGTGAGCTGGTCCGGGAGCAGGACGGGAGCTCGCGCATTAGTGCGCCGGAAGGATTAGGGATGTGGGGGCTGTTTCAGCATCGACTGGCCAGTCGGCGCGCGTTGTTGAAACTGACTGACGAGCAGTTGAAGGATATTGGCTTGAGCAGCGAGCAGGCGCGCCATGAAGGGCTCAAGCCGTTCTGGCGCGAATGAGGGCTGTGACGCAGTCAGCCTCACAGCGGCGAGTTTCGTTACACCAGTTCTTTGAAGCGGTGCCACAACATCCCCAGCGCCAATAGCGGCGAGCGCAAATGTTTACCGCCGGGGAAGGTGATGTGAGGGACTTTGGCAAAGAGCTCGAACCCGCCGCTGTGTTGGCCGCTGATGGCCTCAGCCAGTAACTTGCCCGCCAGATGCGTCGCGTTCAACCCGTGCCCCGCGTACGCCTGAGCGTAGAACACGTTTGGATGCGTGTGCAGTCGCCCGATCTGCGGCAAGCGGTTGGCGCCGATGCCGATCATCCCCCCCCACTGAAAATCGATCTTCACGTCTTTGAGCTTAGGGAACACCTTGAGCATCTTCGGCTGCATGTACGCTGCAATGTCGCTCGGGTCGCGGCCTGAATAGTGACAGGCGCCGCCGAACAACAGGCGCCGATCCGCCGACAGGCGAAAATAATCCACCGCCACCCGCTGATCGCACATCGCGGTATTGCGCGGAATCAGCTGGCTGGCGAGCTCTTCGCTCAGCGGCTCGGTGGCGATGACGTAACTGCCGGCGGGCAAGACCTTGCCGCTCAACTCCCCATCGAGCTCGTTGAGATACGCATTGCAGCCCAGCACCAGCGTGCTGGCGCGCACCCGCCCTTGAGCTGTATGAATGTTGACCTCTGTCCCATATTCCAGCCGCGTCGCTGCCGAGTGTTCGCACACCTGCACGCCCAGTGACTGAGCGATGGCGGCTTCTGCCAGCGCCAGGTTCAGCGGATGCAGATGGCCCGAGCCCATGTCCAGCATCGCGCCGGCATAGTTGGGTGAGCCGATGACGCTGCTGAGGTTGCCCGCTTCAATCAATTCCAGCGGGTGGCGGTAACCCAGGCTTCGCAGCTCTTCTGCGTCTTTGGCAAAGCCCTCGAACTCCTTGGGCTTGTTCGCCAGATCGCAGTAGCCCCAGGTCAGGTCGCAGTCGATCTGGTATTTGCTGACGCGCTCACGGACGATTTCCACCGCTTCGAGGCCCATCAGCTTGAGCTGACGAACGCCGTCCTCGCCGATGACATTGCTGAACTGGTCCACGTCATGGCCGACGCCGCGGATCAACTGCCCGCCGTTGCGCCCGCTCGCGCCCCAGCCGATCTTGTGCGCTTCCAGCAGCACCACCTTCAAGCCGCGTTCAGCCAGCTCGATCGCCGTGTTCAGCCCGGAAAACCCGCCACCGATGATGCAGACGTCGGTTTTGATCTCGCCGTGCAATGCAGGGTAGTCAGGCCGGGGATGGCGGGTGGCGGCGTAATAAGAAGCCGCGTGATCAGACAATCCGGGCTGGGGAGACCGAGCATTCATGTTGAATATCCCGAGAACACTGTTTGGAAAATTTTACGGAGGGTAGCGGGGTGAATGAATCCGGGCAAGAAAATGCCAGCGGATGATCACCCGGGTGTCAGTCGCAGAGGCGCTGGGGCACAATCAGCACCTTTCACAGGGGAAACTGCCGCGATGGGTTGCAACAGCGAGAAAATCCGCGATCTGCGGCGGCAGATTCCGTCGTTCGAGTGCGTGCCGGGGTGCCACGATTGCTGTGGGCCGGTGACCACGTCGTCCGAAGAAATGTCGCGCTTGCCGCGCAAGACACCAGCCGAGCAGGAAGCGGCGCTCAACGAGCTGAACTGCGTACACCTGGGGCCCAATGGCTGCACCGTGTATGACGAGCGGCCTCTGATTTGTCGCCTGTTCGGCACCACGAAAACCCTGCCATGCCCCAACGGTCGTCGCCCTGAGGTCCTGATTCACCCGCGCGTCGAGAAACAGGTGCATGAGTTCATCGCCTCTACGCGGCAGGTCCTGGTGTAACGACGCCAGATGCCATCAATCCACTGCTAGTGTTCACTCCGGAATCGGCAGGCACAAACTCTCCTTCACCTCTTCCATCACGATGTAGCTCTTGGACTCCCGCACGTGGGGCAGCTTGAGCAGGATATCGCCCAGCAGCTTGCGGTACGACGCCATCTCGGAAATCCGCGCTTTCACCAGATAGTCGAAATCCCCTGACACCAGATGGCATTCCAGCACATGGGGCAGTTTGAGCACCGCGCGGCGGAATTCTTCAAAGGTGTCACCGGACTTGTAGTCCAGGCTGATCTCGACAAACACCAACAAGCTGGCTTTGAGGTTCTGCGGATTGAGGCGGGCGTTGTAGCCCATGATGATGCCCTCACGCTCCAGACGCCGGACCCGCTCCGTACACGGCGTGGTAGACAGGCCGACGCGTTCGCCCAGTTCGGTGAAGGAGATCCGTCCGTCGTTTTGCAGGATGCGCAGGATATTGCGGTCGATCTTGTCCAGCTCGCGTTTGGACTGGTGCTGGGTACGCATCGAAGAGCCCTCTGCCAAAGCGTCGGTTGCCGAGAAGAAATGCCGAATATAGGCGTTTATATAGTCAAAAGCACTGCTCACGCCTTTTTATACTGCGCACATCCTTGCTTAAAACTTGAAAACGTCAGCGGATATCCGCGATGAGGGAATCAACATGCGCGTTCTGGTCCTTGGAAGTGGCGTAATCGGTACCACCAGTGCGTATTACCTGGCGCGTGCGGGCTTCGAGGTGACGGTCGTTGACCGTCAACCGGCCGCGGCCATGGAAACCAGTTTCGCCAACGCCGGGCAGGTGTCGCCGGGCTACGCCTCGCCATGGGCGGCGCCGGGTGTGCCGCTCAAGGCGCTGAAATGGTTGCTGCAGCGCCATGCGCCGCTGGCGATCAAGGCAACGGCCGATATCGATCAATACCTGTGGATGGCGCAGATGCTGCACAACTGCACCCAGAACCGTTATGCGGTCAACAAAGAGCGCATGGTTCGCCTCTCCGAATACAGCCGCGACTGCCTCGATGAGTTGCGTGCCGAGACCGGCATTGCCTACGAAGGCCGCAGCCTCGGCACCACCCAGCTGTTCCGCACTCAGGAACAGCTGGATAACGCCGCCAAGGACATCGCCGTGCTCGAACAGGCCGGCGTGCCCTATGAAGTACTCGACCGTGAAGGCATTGCCCGGGTCGAGCCAGCCCTGGCCAGCGTCAGCAATATCCTCAGTGGGGCACTGCGTCTTCCGAACGATCAGACCGGCGACTGCCAGCTGTTCACCACGCGTCTGGCCGAAATGTGCGTGAAGCTGGGCGTTGAGTTCCGCTTCGGCCAGTCCATCGAGTCCATTGATTTCGCCGGCGACACCATCAGGGGCGTGCGCATCAATGGCACGCTCGAAACCGCTGACCGCTACGTGCTGGCGCTTGGCAGCTACTCGCCGCAACTGCTCAAGCCGCTTGGCATCAAGGCGCCGGTTTATCCGCTCAAGGGCTACTCGCTGACGGTGCCGATCACCGACCCGGCGATGGCGCCGACTTCGACCATTCTCGACGAGACCTACAAGGTCGCGATTACCCGCTTCGACAATCGCATTCGTGTGGGCGGCATGGCCGAGATCGCCGGTTTCGACCTGTCGCTTAATCCTCGTCGCCGCGAGACCCTGGAGATGATCGTCAACGACCTTTATCCTCGCGGCGGCGACCTGCAGCAGGCCAGCTTCTGGACCGGTCTGCGCCCGACGACGCCGGACGGAACACCTATCGTGGGCGCAACGCCGTATCGCAATCTGTTCCTCAACACCGGCCACGGCACGTTGGGTTGGACGATGGCCTGCGGTTCAGGCAGATTGCTGGCTGACCTGATCGCGCGCAAAACCCCGCAGATCAGTGCTGAAGGCCTCGATATTTCCCGTTACGGCAGCTCCAAGGAGATCGCAAAACATGTCCATTCAGCGCCAGCTCACCAATGAGCGCATGAGCCAGTTGGTCGTCCACAACGGCACTGTTTACCTTGCCGGGCAAGTGGCCGACGACATGGCAGCGGGGATTGAGCAGCAGACCCGCGAGACGCTTCACAACATTGAGCGATTGCTGGACCTGGCCGGTACCGACAAGACCCGCATTCTGTCGGTGACGATCTACCTGAAAGACATCGATGCACACTTTGCCGGCATGAACAGCGTCTGGGACACTTGGCTGCCGAGGGGCCTTGCCCCTGCGCGTGCAACGGTTGAAGCCAAGCTGTGCGAGCCTGAGATTCTGGTTGAACTGTCGGTGGTTGCGGCGCTGCCGTAGTTCACCCACCTATATCCATCTATTGACCAACAAGAAGCCCCAGCATGCGTCCAGCCCGCGCCCTTATCGACCTTCAGGCCTTGCGCCACAACTACCAACTGGCGCGCGACACCGCTGGCGCCAAGGCGCTTGCCGTGATCAAGGCGGACGCCTACGGCCACGGCGCGGTGCAGGTTGCGCAGGCGCTGGAGTCCGAGGCCGATGGTTTTGCCGTGGCGTGCATTGAAGAAGCGCTGGAGCTGCGTCAGGCCGGGATCAAAGCACCGATTCTGCTGCTGGAGGGTTTTTTCGAGGCCGACGAACTGGCGCTGATCGTCGAGCATGATTTCTGGTGCGTGGTGCATTCCCTCTGGCAACTCGATGCCATCGAGCAAACCGCCCTCGGCAAGCCGCTGAACGTGTGGCTGAAGATGGATTCGGGTATGCACCGCGTTGGCATTCACCCGGCGGATTTTCAGGCGGCCCATCAGCGGCTGCTGAACAGCGGCAAGGCCGCGAAGATTGTCTTGATGACCCACTTCGCCCGCGCCGACGAACTCGACAGCGCGCGCACCGATGAGCAAGTGGCCATTTTTCAATCGGCCCGTGCCGGTCTGACCGCCGAACTCAGCCTGCGCAATTCCCCTGCCGTCATGGGCTGGCCCAGCGTGCCGAGTGACTGGGTGCGTCCTGGCATCATGCTCTACGGCGCGACGCCGTTCGAGCAGCCGCAATCGGTCGCCGATCGTTTGCAGCCGGTCATGACCCTGGAATCCCGCGTCATCTGCGTGCGTGACCTGCCCGTCGGTGAGCCAGTGGGCTACGGCGGTACATTCGTCGCCGAGCGCAACATGCGCATCGGTGTGGTCGCGATGGGCTATGCCGACGGCTATCCGCGGCAGGCGCCTACCGGTACCCCCGTGATGGTCGACGGGCATCGCAGCCAGTTGCTCGGGCGTGTGTCGATGGACATGCTCTGTGTCGACCTCACCGACGTGCCGGGCGCAGGGCTGGGCAGCCGCGTCGAGCTGTGGGGCAAGAACATCCTCATCAGCGACCTTGCGTCCAGCGCGGGCATGATTCCGTACCAGATTCTGTGCAATCTGAAACGCGTGCCAAGGCTCTATTCCGAGGCCTGACGGCCGCTCGCCAGTCCTCGGCAAATCACCCCCTCGCGGCCTGTGACGGCCGCCAGTCCCTTTGCTGATCCGGCCATGGGCTCAAGTGTTGTAAATACTGAACGCTGTTGCCATGATGGCGGCCACTTGACCCAACTTGATCATCAGGAGGACTCCCGCATTGGACGTCGGTGAACGACTGCAATCCATTCGTAAACTCAAAGGTCTGTCCCAGCGTGAACTCGCCAAACGAGCGGGCGTGACCAACAGCACCATCTCCATGATCGAGAAGAACAGCGTCAGCCCCTCGATCAGCTCCCTGCGCAAGGTGCTGGGCGGCATACCGATGTCCATGGTGGAGTTCTTTTCCGAAGAGCTCGAACCCGAAAATCCGACCCAAGTGGTCTATAAAGCCAGCGAACTGATCGATATCTCGGACGGTGCCGTGACCATGAAACTGGTCGGCAAATCCCATCCGAGCCGCGCCATTGCGTTCCTTTCCGAAGTCTACCCGCCGGGTGCCGACACTGGCGTCGAGATGCTCGTGCACGAGGGCGAGGAGACCGGGATTCTGGTCGAGGGCCGTCTTGAGCTGGTGGTCGGTCTGGACACCTACGTGCTTGAAGAGGGCGACAGTTACTACTTCGAGAGCTCCCGACCCCATCGCTTTCGCAACCCGTTCGACGTTCCTGCGCGACTCATCAGCGCGGCCACGCCGGCGAATTTTTGATCAGAGACATGCTTACCCGAAAACTGATCTTCCTCGGCCTGGCCGTCTTGCTTTTCGCCGATACTGCTGACGCGACCATGCGCTGCGGCACGGCGCTTATCAGTCTGGGGGACACCGCCGACGTGGTCCGCCAGAAGTGCGGGGCGCCCGACAGCAGTGTTGATCAAATGCCCGCGCTCAGGAGCAACGGCGTCCCGAAGCTTGGCACTGCTAAAGTCAGCTTATGGGTGTATGGCCCTCGCAACGGCGCAAAACAACACCTACGGTTTATCGACGACAAGCTGGTAAAAATCGAGACGAAGCGGGACTGAGTGGCCGCGTGACAGTCGTTTTTTAAGGGCGCAAGCCGCGCAGTGCAGCAAATCCCCTGAAGGCCCGGTCCAACCGCTATCAAATAACAAAATCAGGAGAGGCCGGATGCCGCATTCCTGCTCGATCGAGCAAGCTGTCGATCACGTGTTGGCTGAATTGCCGGCACACATCCATATGGGTATGCCGCTGGGGTTGGGCAAGCCCAATCGCTTCGCTAACGCGTTGTACGCCCGAATCAAATCGCTGCCCGATCGGCATCTGACTATCTACACCGCGCTGTGCCTCGGGCGACCGGATGGCGGCGATGGTTTGCAGGGACGTTTTCTCGAACCCTTTCTGGAGCGCGTCTTCGACGACTACCCGGAGCTGGATTTCCTCACCGATCTGCGCCGGGACGATCTCCCGCCCAACATTCACGTCCAGCAGTTCTTCATGCAGCCCGGCAGCCTTCTGGGCAGTGTCGAAGCGCAGCAAGATTACGTCAGCAGCAATTACAGCCACGCTGCGCGGGACATCAACGCCAATGGTCTGAATCTGATCGCGCAACTGATCGCCCGCGACTCCCAACGGCCCGATTACCTCAGCCTGAGCTGCAACCCCGACATCACCCTCGACCTGTTGCCCATGGTGGAAAAACGCCGTGGGTTGGGCGAGCGCATTCTGATACTCGGCCACGTCCACGCGGATCTGCCCTACATGCAGGGCGGTGCCGAGGTCAGCGCCGACACCTTCGACCTGCTGATCGAGCATGAAGAGCGCAGCACGCTGTTCTCGACGCCGAACATGCCAGTCGGTGTCCAGGATCACTTCATTGGCTTGTACGCGAGCACGCTGGTGCGCGACGGCGGTACGCTGCAGATCGGCATCGGTTCGATGGGCGACGCCCTGACCGCCGCCTTGCTCGCGCGCCAGGCCGATAACGAAACCTACCGCGCGTGCCTGGCCGAGCTGGACGGCATTTCCACCTGGAAGCCGTTGATCGAGGCGCAAGGCGGGGTGATGCCCTTCGCCACCGGGCTTTATGGCTGCAGCGAAATGCTGGTCAACGGGCTGCTGGTGCTGCTGGACGCGGGGATCATCCGCCGCAAGGTTTACGCCGACGTCGAGCTGCAGCAAATGGCCAACGACGGGGTTCTGGACGAATCGATTTATAGCGACGGCGTGTTAATTCACGGCGGCTTCTTTCTCGGGCCGCGCAGCTTCTACGAGCGGCTGCGGGAATTCACGCCGGCGCAGATCGCGCAGGTCAACATGACTGCGATCAGTTACATCAACGAGCTATACGGCGACGAGACGCTCAAGCGCCTGCAACGGCGGGATGCGCGATTCATCAACAGTTGCTTCACCGTGACGTTGCTGGGCGCAGCGGTCTCCGATCAATTGGCCGACGGCCGGGTGGTCAGCGGTGTCGGCGGGCAGTACAACTTCGTCGCTCAGGGCCATGCGCTGGACGGCGCGCGTTCCGTGCTGATTCTGCGCAGCTGGCGTGAGTCGGGTGGGGAGGTCAATTCCAATATCGTCTGGGACTATGCGCACACGACGATCCCGAGGCATCTGCGCGATATCGTCGTCACTGAATATGGCATCGCCGACCTGCGCGGCAAAACCGACGCGGCGGTGATCGAGGCGCTGCTCAACATCAGCGATTCACGCTTCCAGCCGGGCCTGATCGATCAGGCGCAAAAAGCCGGCAAGCTGCCGAAGGACTTCCGCCTTGATCCGCTGTTCAGCCAGAACACGCCCGAGCGGCTGAAGGAAATCCGCGACCAGTTCCCGTCGCTGTTCATCGAGTACCCGCTGGGCAGCGATTTTACGGCCGAGGAGCGCGATCTCCTGCGCGCGCTGAACTGGTTGAAAAGCAAGTTCAAGCTCACGGAAATCATCGAGCTGGGCAAGGCCACGCTGGAAGCGCCTGACGCGAGCGCCTATCCGGAGCACTTGCAGCGCATGGGCCTCGATCATCCGCAGGGGTTGCGAGAAGAGCTGTATCAGCGGCTGGTGCTGGCGGGGTTGCAGGCGACGGCTTAGGCGGTTGGGTGAGATGCCGAGCGAATGCGGCGGGTCGGACAACATGGGTGACAGGCCCACCGCGTTCGCGAACTGCATCCGTTCAGCCGAGGGTTTTGATCACCAGTAGCACGGCAGCAAAGAAGCCGCTGACGGCAAACAGCTGCTGCAACCGCGGGCCGGCGAGGTAACGGCTGACCTGTCTGCCGACTACCAGTCCGGCGACGGCCCCTGCGGCGAACGGCAGCCCCACAGTCCAATGCATCGCGCCGCCGATGGTGGCGGTGATCACGCTGCCGGTCGAGACCAGGGCGATTACCGCCAGCGACGTGGCGACGATGCTTTTCATCTCAAGGTCGGTGTATCGGGTCAATGCCGGCACGATGACGAAGCCGCCACCCACACCGAGCAATCCTGACAACAGCCCGGCCAATGCGCCGGTCGCCGCCAGTGACCGAGCGCAGGGCAGGGTCCAGCGCAGCCGACCCACCAGCGGATTGACTACGCAGGGCCTGAATGCCCCACGATCCGGCGGTTTGCCGTGGCGCAACTCGTGAGCGGCTTTGCGGTAGATCCGCCCGCACACATAAAACAGAATCAGCGCAAACCCCAACGCCAGCGGCGCATTGGGCAGCTGGTGCGCCAGCCACAGCCCTACCGGCGACAGCGCGATGCCAATGATTGCGATGAAAATGGCCGCACGGTAACGGACGATACCCTGGCGCAGCCCAAGCGCTGCACCGACGGCCGAAGCCAGGCCGACCGCCAAAAGGCCCACCGGCGCGGCTTCGATCATCGTCAGGCCCAGCCCGAAAACCAGCAGCGGCACCGCAAGAATGCCGCCACCGGCGCCCGTCAATCCCAATACCGCGCCAATGATCGTACCGAGGCCGGCTCCGATCAGTTCGTGTTCATTCATCGTAAGTGAGCAAGTTCCGTGGGGGCTGTCAGGAGGTAGCTGTTCAGGATGAGCGCGCCTGATCGGCGCGCTCGGCAGGGTTTACAGCGCATTGATCGGGACCTTCAGGTAGCGGACGCCGTTGTCCTCCGCTTCCGGCAGGTTGCCGCCGCGCATGTTGATCTGCACCGAAGGCAGGATCAGCATCGGCATGTCGAGGGTGGCATCGCGCTTCTCGCGCATCTCGACGAAAGCGTCCTCGTCGATGCCTTCGCGCACATGGATGTTGCTGGCGCGTTGCTCGGCGACGGTGGTCATGAACATCAGCTCACGGCCATTGGGCAGATAGTCGTGGCACATGAACAGACGCGTCTGTGGCGGCAGGCCGAGAATTCGGCCGACCGAGCGATACAGCGTGCGCGCATCGGCGCCGGGGAAGTCGCAACGGGCGGTGCCGTAGTCGGGCATGAACAGCGTATCGCCGACAAACGCCACGGCTTCATCGCCGGCTTCAATCACGTACGTCATGCACGCCGGCGTGTGGCCAGGGGTGTGCATGGCTCTGGCCTGCAGCGTGCCGATCTGAAAGTGCGCGTCATCTTCCAGCAACCGGTCGAACTGGCTGCCGTCGCGGGCAAAGTCGCCTTTGGCGTTGAACAGCGTGCCGAAAACTTTCTGCACGCGAGTGATGTGGCTGCCGATCGCGACGGTGCCGCCGAGTTGTTCTTTCAAGTAGGCCGCTGCCGAAACGTGATCGGCGTGGACGTGGGTTTCCAGAATCCACTGCACCGACACGCCCAGCTCGCGAACCCTCTCGATCAGCTTGTCGGCGGACTGCGTGCTGGTGCGTCCGGATTTCGGGTCGTAATCCAGCACGCTGTCGATCAGCGCGGCTTGACGCGTAGAGCGGTCAATGACCAGGTAACTGATGGTCGAGGTCTGCGGATCAAAGAACGCCTCTACGCTCAGTTTTTCGCCAATTTCCATAACGTGTCTCCTGTTCTACTGACCGCAAGAAATCTGTGGGAGTCGAGCTTGCTCGCGAAGGGGCCGGTACATTCACAGTAACCTCTGCGCCTGAAAGTATGCTTTCGTGAGCAAGCTCACTCCCACGGGGTTACGCGTTTGCTGGGCCAAAGCGCGGCGTCAGCTACGCACCCTAAAGGTGAATCCGGATCAAACGAACGTCACAACGCCATCTTTCAACGACTGTACGCGCGCCAGTGACTCTACACGATAGCCCTGGCCGTCCAGTTCAGCGCGGCCGCCCTGGAATGACTTCTCGATCACGATACCCAGGCCGGCGACGGTTGCGCCCGCTTGTTTGATGATCGAGATCAGCGCCTGGGACGCCTTACCGTTGGCCAGGAAGTCGTCAATGATCAACACCCGATCGCTGCTGTTCAGGTGACGGGTAGAAATGGCGATGGTGCTTTCGGTCTGCTTGGTGAACGAATACACCGACGCGGAAAACATGTTCTCGGTGAGGGTCAGCGACTGATGCTTGCGCGCGAAGATCACCGGGATGCTCATCTTCAGACCGGTCATGACTGCAGGGGCGATGCCGGAAGCCTCGATGGTGACGATCTTGGTAATGCCGGAGCCGGCGAACAGCGCGGCGAATTCGTCACCGATCTGCTGCATCAGCACCGGGTCGATCTGATGGTTTAGAAACGCGTCGACCTTCAATACCTGATCGGAAAGCACGATGCCTTCTTCGCGAATTTTCTTGTGCAGTGCTTCCACGTGGGTGGTCCTCAGAGCGCGATGTGCGCGAAATGAACGTTATCTTTTCAGCATGGCGCGTATGTCCGCCAAGGCTGTATTGCCGCGTACGGCTTTGACTTCGACGGGCGTGTCATCGTTGCCTTCCCAGGCGAGATCGTCCGGCGGCAGTTCGTCGAGGAACCGGCTCGGCAGGCAATCGATGATTTCGCCGTACTGCTTGCGTTTGGCGGCGAAGGTGAACGCCAGCGTCTGCCGCGCGCGGGTGATGCCCACGTAGGCCAGGCGGCGTTCTTCTTCGATGGTATCGGCCTCGATGCTGGAGCGGTGCGGGAGGATTTCCTCTTCCATCCCCATGATGAACACGTACGGAAACTCCAGCCCCTTGGAGGCGTGCAGGGTCATCATCTGCACGCCTTCGGCGCCGTCTTCCTCTTCCTGCTGACGTTCGAGCATGTCGCGCAGGACCAGCTTGCCGATGGCCTCCTCGATGGTCATGCCGCCTTCTTCGTCTTTCTCCAGCGTGTTCTTCAGCGCCTCGATCAGGAACCACACGTTGCCCATGCGGTAGTCGGCGGCCTTGTCGCTGGAGCTGTTCTGACGAATCCAGTTTTCGTAATCGATGTCCATGACCATGCTGCGCAAAGCGGCGATAGGGTCCTGCGTCGCGCATTGCTGGCGCACGCCGTCCATCCAGTGCTTGAAGCGTCTGAGGCGATCGGTGAAGCGGGCGTCCAGATGCTCGCCCAGGCCGATCTCGTCGGTGGCGGCGTACATCGACACCTTGCGCTCGGTCGAGTAGTTGCCCAGCTTTTCAAGGGTGGTCGAACCGATTTCCCGGCGCGGCACATTGATCACCCGCAGGAAGGCGTTGTCGTCGTCCGGGTTCACCAGCAAGCGGAAGTAGGCCATCAGGTCTTTCACTTCCTGACGTCCAAAAAAGCTGTTGCCCCCGGACAGCCGGTACGGAATCTGATGGTGCTGCAGCTTCAGCTCGATCAGCTTGGCCTGATAGTTACCGCGATAGAGAATCGCGAAATCGCTGTACGGCCGGTCGGTGCGCAGGTGGAGGCTGAGAATTTCGATGGCGACACGTTCGGCTTCGGCGTCTTCGTTCTTGCAGCGAATCACGCGGATCTCGTCGCCGTGACCCATCTCGCTCCAGAGTTGCTTTTCGAACGCATGGGGGTTGTTGGCGATCAGCACGTTGGCGCAGCGCAAGATGCGGCTGGTGGAGCGGTAGTTCTGCTCCAGCATCACCACTTTCAGCGACGGGTAATCGTCCTTGAGCAGCATCAGGTTTTCCGGCCGCGCACCGCGCCAGGCGTAGATCGACTGGTCATCGTCACCCACAACGGTGAACTGGCAGCGCGTGCCGATGAGCATCTTCACCAGCAGGTACTGGCTGGCGTTGGTGTCCTGGTATTCGTCGACGAGCAGGTAGCGCACCTTGTGCTGCCACTTTTCCAGAATGTCGGCGTGCTCCTCGAACAGCTTCACCGGCAGCAGAATCAGGTCGTCGAAATCCACCGCGTTGTACGCCTTCAGCGTGCGCTGGTAGTGGCTGTAGACGATGGCGGCGGTCTGCTCCTTGGGGTTGCGCGAATTGGCGAGGGCTTCGGGCGGCAGGATCAATTCGTTTTTCCAGGCGCCGATCATGTTCTTGATCTCGTCGACGCCGTCGTCGCCCGAGTATTCCTTTTGCATGATGTCGGTCATCAGCGCTTTGACGTCGGTCTCGTCAAAGATCGAGAACCCGGGCTTGTAGCCCAACCGGGCGTGTTCCTTGCGGATGATGTTCAGGCCCAGGTTGTGGAACGTCGAGACGGTCAGGCCGCGCCCCTCGCCAGCGCGCAAAAGGGTACCGACGCGCTCTTTCATCTCCCGGGCCGCCTTGTTGGTAAAGGTCATGGCGACGATGTACTGGGCACGGATGCCGCAGTTCTGGATGAGGTGGGCAATCTTGCGTGTGATCACGCTGGTCTTGCCGGAGCCAGCGCCGGCGAGCACCAAAAGAGGGCCGCCGACGTAGTTCACGGCTTCCTGTTGCCGGGGATTGAGTCGGGACATGGGGAAAAATGGGGTCGCCTGGAAAAGGGCGGGCATTTTAACAGGGTCAGCGGATTGTGCAGCCACCGTCCGACACTGTGATGCGCCGCGCTATCTATATTTCGCCGTTTTGTTACATTTGCGTATTGCGGATGATTCTCGCGTTTGACGACCCTCATTCGGGGGTGCGCCAAGGTCTTTACGTTTGTGTGGGGAGTTAGCTTGTCTACGCCTGTCGAACCCTTGCGCTTGCTGCTTCTGGCGGACACGCCCGAATGGCCGGCATCGTTGCGCGAGTGCCTGGCGCCGCTCGGAGACGCCGCTGTCCTTGACTGCGCGCCGAACTGGGACGCTGTCAGCAATCAAACCGACTTCCCCACCTCCGGAATACTCTTTACCACCGAAGCCCTTCAGCCGGCCGCCGGCCAATGCCACTGGCCCACTGTATTGCTTTTCGACACCGAACCTGACGAAGAGCCCGTTGGTGTCAGCGACTGGCTGGTGCGCGACGCCCTCACAACGCAGGCCCTGCGCCGCTGTCTGCGCCACGTGCGCGAACGGGGCGTTCTAGAGACCACGCTCAATCGCCTCGCCGAGCAGGACCCTCTTACCGGCATCGCCAACCGCCAGGGCTTTCAGACCCTGTTGGCCGCCCGACTGGCCGAGTTCGACGGCCGCGGCCTGGCGCTGGGGCATCTGGACCTGGACAACTTCCGGCGCGCCAATGACGCGCTGGGTCATCAGGCGGGCGATCGACTGATCCTGCAAGTGGTGGCGCGGCTGAAAGGCCAGCTGGAGGCGTGCGATCAACTGGCGCGACTGGGCAGCGATGAATTTGCCCTGCTGATCGACACACGACGCGCCCCCGAGCGCGCCGAATCCATCGCCGAGCGCATCACCGAAGCCTTGTCCGAACCGTATTGGGTCGATGGGGAAAGCCTGTTGATCGGTTGCAGCCTTGGCATCGCCTATGCGCGCCTCAATGGCGGCGCCGATCCGTTGATGTGGCACGCGCACATCGCCATGCAGCAGGCCAAGGGCACTCAGGGCTGTACCTTTCACGTCTTCAACGAACGCATCAACCGCAACGCGCGCAGCCTCGCCGATCTGGAAAGCGAACTGCGCCGTGCTTTGCGTCGCGATGAGCTGGAGCTGCATTACCAGCCACGCCTGTGCCTGAATACCGGGCGCATTCTGGGGCTGGAGGCATTGGTGCGTTGGCGCCACGCTGAGCGTGGGTTGTTGCCGCCGAGTGAGTTCGTGCCGCTGGCTGAGCAAAGCGGGTTGATCGTGCCGCTGGGTTATTGGGTGATTGCCCGTGCCCTGCGCGACATGCAGGCCCTGCGCGAGAAAGGCGTGCCGCCGCTGCACATGGCGATCAACCTGTCGTTCCGCCAGTTTCAGGACAACCAGTTGCTCGCGACCCTCAGCCGGTTGATCGCCGATCGGGGTATCGATGCGCAATGGCTGGAATTCGAGCTGACCGAGACGGCCGTCATGCGCCGCAGCGATCTGGTCAAACAGACCATGGATGCGCTCGGACGGCTGGGTGTGCGCTTCTCGCTGGACGATTTCGGGACCGGGTTCTCGTCCTTCGTACACCTCAACAGCTTGCCGATCACACTGCTGAAGATCGACAAGAGCTTCGTCGGTGAAATGGAGCAGCGCGAGGAAAACCGCAAGCTGGTCCACGCGATGATCAACCTCGCCCACAACCTCAGCCTCGAAGTGGTGGCCGAAGGCGTTGAAACCCCCGAGCAACTGGCCTTGCTGCGCAGCTTCAACTGCGATCAGGCCCAGGGTTTTTTGATCAGTCACCCGCTGGCCTTGCCGGAGCTGATGGATTATCTGGCGATGGACCAGAGCAAAGGGATTGCGCTGCAGAGCCAGTGAGCGGCGGCTCGTTCTTTGAACACACCTCGGAGTGATTCTGTAGGAGTGAGCTTGCTCGCGAATGCATGGGGTCAGCCGACATGGATGTCACAGATCCACCGCCTTCGCGACCGTCGTAACCTCCGATTGCTCCTACAGTTGGGTTTGTGACCGCCCCGATTGTGAATATCCGCAGAGGCCTATCCCATCACCACAACGCCCGTCGCCTCTTTGCGCAGCAGCCTCGCTGTCTTGCGCTCGAATGCCCAGGTCAGTGCGACCGCGGAGCAGAGCAGGCCGATCGCCAATCCCCACCACACGCCCACCGCGCCCTGGTTCGCCAGAAATCCGAGGCCCCAGGCCAGCGGTGCGCCGACCACCCAATAGCTCGCCAGTCCGATCAGGAACGTGGTTTTTGCGTCCTTGAACCCCCGGATCGCGCCCATGGCGATGGTCTGCGTGCCGTCGAGAATCTCGAACCAGGCAGCGATGGCCAGCAGCCTCACCGCCAGCTCGACCACGCCCTGGTATTTCGGATCGTTGAGGTCCACGAACAAACCGATGACGGCGTGGGGCGCAACCCAGAACAGAATGCCGAACGAAAGCATCAGCAGCCCGCCGAAGCCAATCCCCATGCGTCCGGCAGTGCGCGCCAGCAGCAGGTTTCCAGCCCCGTAGTGCAGACCGATGCGCATGGTCACCGCGTAGGAAATCCCGACCGGGACCATGAACGCCATCGACACCGATTGCAGAGCGATCTGGTGCGCCGCCATCTGGGTGCTGCCCATGGCGCCCATGCAGAATGCCGCAAAGGTGAACAGCCCGACTTCCACCGCATACGTGCCACCGATGGGCAGGCCCAGACGCCACAGCTCTTTCAGGCAACTGCGCGAGAGTTTCATGAGTTCTTTGTGAAGGGGATACGCCGCGTAGGCGCTGTGATAACGAATGTGCAGCGCGAGGGCCAGGGCCATGGCGTTGGTGACAATGGCCGTGACCAGACCAATGCCCATCAGGCCCCAGTGCGGCAGGCCGAACAGCCCGTGGATAAACGCGTAGTTGAGTCCGAAGTTCAGCGCCACGCCCACCAGACTGATCACCATTACCGGGGTCGCACGGCCCAATGCACTGGTGAATCCGCGCAGCGCCATGAAGCTCAACAGGCCGGGCAGCGCCAATGGCAAGGTGATCAGAAATTCGCTGGCCATGTGGACGTTGGCTTCGACTTGACCAAATTGCAGCAGGATCGGCTCGAGGTTCCATAGGATCAGCGCAGCAACCAAGGCCATGCCCCACGCCAGCCACAAACCGGCCTGGGTCAGGCGGGTGACGCCGGCGTGATCATTCGCGCCCTTGCGGATCGCGACCAACGTACCGACGGCGGCCATGACCCCCACGCAGAAGAACGACACGAAGTTGTAGCTCGCCGCCCCCAGCCCGCCACCGGCGAGGGATTCCGGGCCCAGCTTGCCCATCATCACAGTGTCGGTGAATACCATCAGCATGTGCGCCATCTGCGAAGCAATCAGCGGCCCGGCCAGACGCAGGATGATCCACAGTTCTTTGAAGGCGTGCTGGTGCATGGTCTTAGCGCTCGGGTTGCGGGTGTTGGCGGGCCGGTCATTGTGGGGATTCAAGTGAAGATGCACAAAGGGATAAATCCGATCACTCGCATGAGTAAAGCTCATCCTGGGTTTTCTGCGGTAGAGTGGCTTCGGTCGCCGTCCAGCCTGAGGAATCCCCGCCGATGTCTCGCACTCTTCCGCCTCTGTATGCCCTGCGCGCGTTTGAAGCCGCTGCGCGACACAGCTCGTTCACGCGCGCCGCTGAAGAGCTGTCGATCACCCAGAGCGCGGTCAGTCGGCACATCCGCACGCTTGAAGAGCATTTCGCCTGCCGTCTGTTTCGCCGCAATGGTCGCAATTTGCAGCTCACCGAAGCCGCGCGTGAATTGCTGCCGGGCGTGCGGGAAGGGTTTTCTGCGTTGGAGCGAGCATGCAGCGCGTTGATGGCAGAGGAGGGCATCTTGCGCATGAAGGCCCCGTCGACCCTGACCATGCGTTGGTTGCTGGCGCGGCTGAGTCGTTTCCGCCATCTGCAGGTGGGCAACGAAGTCCAGCTGACCAGCGCCTGGATGGACATCGACAGTGTCGACTTCACCCAGGAGCCGTTCGATTGCGCGGTGTTGCTCAGCCATGGGCATTTCCCGCCGGAGTGGGAGGCAACGTACCTGTTCCCCGAATGGCTGATTCCCGTGGGCGCGCCGACGCTGCTGGATGACGCGCCGTGGGATGCCGAGCGACTGGCCGGCGCCGAACTGCTGCACCCTACGCCTGACCGTCGCGACTGGCGCCGATGGCTGGAGCGCATGGACTTGTCTGAGCGGGTCTCGCTCAAGGGAGGGCAGGTGTTCGACACGCTGGAGCTGGGCATGATTGCGGCCGCTAGAGGTTACGGCGTTTCCATGGGCGATCTGCTGATGGTGGCGGAGGACGTCGCTCAGGGCCGGCTCAGCCTGCCGTGGCGCACGGCGGTGGTCAGCGGCGAAAACTACTACCTCGTCTGGCCCAAGACCCGCCCTGGCGGCGAGCGTCTGCGGCGCCTGAGCGACTTCTTGCAGGGCGAAGTGCAGGCGATGGAATTGCCTGACGTGACGATTCTGGAATGAGTCGTAAAGCGCACCCCGACCGAAAGCGGACGCAGGACAGCCAAAAAGGGAATTAATTCCGTCCTGAAGCGACGTAGGACTCAAGTTTTTTGTCTGTCGGCCGAAGGTGTATTGCAGAGCCGGTTCACCTCAATCGACTCATCGATTCCCTCTATTAGATTCGTCCGAATGGTGCTCCTGAATCAGGATGGTCCCGTCGTTCGGCAAGGAGCTCCAATGCCTCAGCCTCGCGCCCGAATTGCTTCGCAACTCGGCATCGCCCTGGCCGTTATTCTGGCCGTCGTCATCAGCGGCAGTACGCTGTTCGCCTTGCGCTCTCTTGACTCGGCAAACCTGGTCATCCGCGAAGAGCACATGGGCAGCGAAGCCCGGTTGCTGGCCGACCAGTTGAACACCTTCCACAGCACCCTGCGCGACAGCACGCAGCGTCTGAGCGGTCTGTTCGAGAAGCGTTTTTCGGGCGGCCTGAGCCTGCAGGGCGATCAGCAGATTGCGGTCGCGGGCGTGCAGACCCCTGCGCTGCTGATGAACGGCACTGCGCTGAACAACGACTTCACGGAAGTCGACGATTTCAAGAAAATGACGGCCGGCGTGGCGACGGTTTTCGTGCGCAGCGGCGACGACTTCGTGCGCGTTAGCACCTCGCTGAGCAAGCAGGACGGCTCACGCGCCATCGGTACCTCGCTGGATCACAAACACCCGGCCTACGACAAGTTGCTCGCCGGACAGGGATATGTCGGTCGCGCGCTGTTGTTTGATCGCCTGTACATGACTCAATACAGCCCGGTGCGTGACGCCAGCGGCAAAGTCATCGCCGTGCTGTTCGTCGGCTTCGATTACACCGACGCGCAAAAGGCGCAGTTCGACAACCTGAAAAACTTCCGCATCGGTTCCACCGGTTCGCTGGCGTTGCTTGATGAGCAGAACAAATGGCTGGTGCCGCCTGCGGGCGTGAAGGACCTGGATCAGGCAAGCACCACGCTGGCCGAGTTCGCCAAGACGCCGAGCGTTGGGCATTTCTGGCAGGACGCCGGCGAAGATTTCTACACCGTCGGCGAGAAGTTTGCGGGCGGCCCGTGGACGGTTCTGGCAACGATGCCCGAGGATGAAATCAGCGCAGTCACCTGGAGCGTTGGCACGCAACTGGCCATCGGCAGCCTGCTGGCGATGTTGATCGCTGTCGGTGCCGCGATCTGGTTGTTGCGCAGCAAGCTGCGGCCGCTGTCGGCGTTGGTCAGTCAGGCGGAAGCGTTGGGCGCTGGTGATCTGAGCGCACGTCTGAACGTGTCCAGCCATGACGAAATTGGTCAGCTGGCGGGCAGTTTCAACAAGATGGGCCAGGCGCTGGAAACCATGGTGTCCCACATCCGCACAGCAGCGCTGGAAGTCAGCAGTCGTGCCAATGCGCTGTCCGGCTTGTCGGGCGGCGCTTATGAGGGGATGGAGCAGCAATCCGGCGAAATCACCAGCATGGCCGGCGCAGTGGAGGAGTTCAGCGCCACGGCCCTGACCATCGCCGACAACATGGGCACCACCGAACGCATGGCCCAGGGCAATGCCCAGCAGACCCGCATCGGCCGCACGTCCATGGAGGAGGCATCGGCCTCGCTGGAGCAAATTGCAGGCTCGCTGAGCAGCACCGCGACGGTGATCGATACCTTGGGCCAACGCTCGCAAGAGATCGGCGGCATCGTCAGCGTCATCACCTCGATCGCCGAGCAGACCAACCTCCTGGCCCTCAACGCCGCGATCGAAGCCGCACGCGCCGGTGAACAAGGCCGTGGTTTTGCGGTGGTAGCGGATGAAGTCCGCAGCCTGGCATCACGTACGCGCCAGGCCACCGATGAAATCTCCGGCATGATCAGCAGCATTCAGCTGGAGACCAGCAATGCCATCAGCACCATGCAGCAAGGCAACGCGCTGATGCAGGAAGGCCTGTCGCGCAACGCCAAAGTGGCTGCAGCGCTGGCCCAGATCGACGAACAAAGCCGTTCCGCCGGTGAGCAATTCACGTCCATCACCACCGCGACCCAAGAGCAGAGCAACACCGCCACGCTGCTCAGCGCCAACCTGCAAAGCATCGCCCTGGCGAACAGCGAGCAACGCGAGGTCGTGTCCAACCTGGCGATTACGGCTCAAGAGCTGAATGCCGTGGCGGCTGACTTGCAGAAGGAAGTGGATCGGTTTCGGTGAGGCGGGAGAGTTGGTGGCGCTTGAGTGCGCACCGGGACCGGCACCAAATCTCAGGCTTTTGGCGGCCACTGTTGTGCGGCATGTAAAACGCGAAGAATGAGAAGGGCTGTAGGGGTTTCGGCATACACCACCAAGTAATTCGGAGCCACTACGATCTCCCTGGTTCCTGCTTCCCGACCGGCCTTATAAAGCCTTGGATGGCGAGGGAGGTGGTCGATGCGAACATCGATCTCCTCCTTCAAGCGCCACGCTGCTTTGGTGTCATGGCCGGCGATGTATTCAAGGATCGCCAGCAAATCGTCCCTGGCATACTTGCTCCATTCAATTGTCAGCACCGCGCTTCCTTTCAAGTAATTCGCTGGCAGCAGCCATGACGTCCTCGTGCGAGTGTGTCGGCCCCGAGTCGTCCATGGCTTCACGCACCTTGGCCCTGAACCATTGATCGTAAGCGTCCGGGTGTGCGCCAAGGCCCGCGGGCAAACCGCCTTCCCGGACCACCCGCGTGAGCAAAATACGCACGGCATCGGAGATGGTGAGGCCGAAGTGGGCCAAGGTCTCCGATGCCTGGTTTTTAAGTGCCTGATCAATCCTCACATGCAGCATTGAAGTCTGGGTTGTCATGAGGGCTACTCCTGAAAAAGATCACTATGTATCTCATTTGAGATACGCACAACGAAGATCTTCAATTCGTCGAAGGCCGATACTGCAAAGCTTCAGCAATGTGGCAGCGGGCGATTGCGTCGACCTTCTCCAGATCAGCCAGCGTGCGCGCCACTTTCAGCAGGCGGTGGGCAGCGCGCAGGGACAGGTTCAAGCGTTCACACGCATTCTCGAGCCAGGCTTCGTCTTCCGGCAGCAACGCGCAGTGTTGGCGCAGCGCAGGCAGATCAAGAAAAGCGTTGGCGCAGCCTTGGCGTCGTTGTTGGCGCTGTCGGGCTTCGGATACCACCTCCGCCGCGCTGGTGCTTTCACCCTTGCAGCCGGGGGTAGCTGCTAAAGATGTGGTTTCTCTAGCGACGGTCAGATGCAGGTCAATCCGGTCAAGCAACGGGCCCGACAGCTTGTTGCGGTAGCGCTGAATCTGATCGGTCGAGCAACGGCAGCGCCCGGTCGGCTCTCCGTGATAACCGCACGGGCAGGGGTTCATCGCAGCGACGAGTTGAAAGCGCGCCGGAAAGCGCACCCGATCCCGCGCGCGGGAAATCACGATATGGCCCGATTCGAGGGGTTCGCGCAGCACCTCCAGCACACGCCGATCAAATTCCGGAAGTTCGTCCAGAAACAGCACACCGTGGTGCGCGAGGGTGATTTCTCCGGGTTGCGGGCGACTGCCACCCCCGACCAGCGCAGGACCCGATGCCGAGTGATGGGGCTGGCGGAAGGGGCGCTGGGGCCAGCTGGTCAGCGGGGCGTGACTGGCGACCGACTGAATCGCCGCCACTTCCAGCGCTTCGAGTTCGTCCAGCGGTGGAAGCAGCCCAGGTAAACGGCTGGCGAGCAGCGTTTTGCCGGTTCCGGGTGGGCCGCTGAAAAGCAGGTTATGCGCGCCGGCGGCGGCCACCAGCAGTGCGCGTTTGGCCGCGGTCTGGCCCTGCACCTCACTCAAGTCGGGATAAGGCTGCGTCTGCAGAATCAGGCCATTGGATTTATAAGGCGCGATGACCGTGTGCCCATTCAGGTGGGACACCAGCTCCAGCAGATGACTGACCGCGATCACCTTCAGGCCTGACGCCAGACACGCTTCCTCGGCATTCACCGCCGGCACGATCAGCGTGTGGCCCGCCTCCCGCGCAGCAAGTGCCGCCGGGAGCACGCCTTGTACGGGCCGAATCGCACCGGACAGCGCCAACTCCCCCAGACATTCAATGCCCTCCAGCGCGAGCGTTGGCACCTGCGCGCTGGCAGCCAGCAAGCCAAGTGCAATGGCGACATCGAAACGTCCGCCGTCTTTGGGCAAATCGGCAGGGGCCAGATTCAGGGTGATCCGCCGCGCCGGGAATTCCAGCCGACAGTTGAGGATCGCACTGCGCACCCGATCCTTGCTCTCCTTGACCGCGCCCTCCGGCAGACCCACCAGCGTCAGGCTCGGCAGCCCGTTGGCGAGATGGGTTTCGACGGTCACGGCAGGGGCTTCAACGCCAACTTGGGCACGGCTCAGAACGATCGCGAGGGACATGGCTTTCCTTGTAGGCAGCACCGCTTCCTGCGGCGAGCTGAAGGATAGTCATTGCTCCGGCGCGTGGCCCCGTGCATGTTCTACGGCATGTGTATGAATGAATGGAAGGAAGGACGAGTGATGACCAGTAATGGAGAGTGGCCTGTGTATCCAGTGGAAATTCCAAGCGAGGAGTTTCTCGAACCGCTGGCCACTACGGTCACCTTTGCCGGGGCACGAGCCTGTGACTTCGAAGCGCTCGTCGCCATCCGGATTGACGCCATGCGTGAGAGTCTTGAGCGCATTGGTCGCTTCGATCCCGTGCGCGCCCGCGAACGTTTCCGGGACGGCTTTTCCCCCGAATTTACTCGCCACATTGTGGTTGCCGGAAAGCGGGTGGGTTTTGTCGTGGTCAAACCGCGCGTTGACGGATTGTTGCTCGATCACCTCTACATCAAGCCAGGTGCACAAGGATCAGGAGTAGGTTCGATTGTCCTTCGTCAGATCTTCATGGAAGCAGGTGCGGCGTCGCTGGACTTGTATGTCGGGGCGCTGAAAGAAAGCGCTTCAAACCGCTTTTATACTCGTCATGGTTTTCAGTTCGTCGAAGCGGGCGAATTTGATAACTATTATGTTCGGCACGCTGCTCAAGGCTGCCCGCCATTGGGTGGCTGAACAAAGCCTTCACAAGACAGTGCCGACATGGCGCTACGCTTGGCGGCGTGTTTCGAGACGACCCCGGAATCCTGGCTGAACTTGCAGCTCACCTACGACCTGCGCAAGACAGAGATCGAGCGAGGTGAGGCAATCAAGGCCCAGGTTCAGCGCATTGCGCACTGCGCCTGAGCACATTCAGCTTTTGAAGCTCAACCTTGTGGCTCAGCCCCTGACGCTTTCGGCTGCGTCGCCAACTGCGCTTCCATCTCCGCCATCTTCGCTTCCAGTGCCTCAAGTCGGGCGCGGGTGCGGGCGAGGACGATCATCTGGCTGTCGAATTCTTCCCGGCTGACCAGGTCCAGCTTGCTGAAGCCGCTCTGCAGCAGCGCCTTGAACTGGGTTTCGAATTCGCTGCGTGGAACCGGTGTTTCGCCGTTGAAGAGGCGGGAAGCGTGGCCGCTCAGGGCGTCGAGAAAAGCTTTGGGGGCGAGCATGATGAAACTCCAGAATCAGAGGGCGCGAGTGTAGCACGCAGCTTTTGACCTCCTGCCGGACGCGATGCGCTGCACGCTTTTCGCGCATGGCCCCGGGCACGTGCGCACCGTTGTTGTGCGGTGATCGCAATCGACGACTACGCTAAAGCGTGAATTAACAGTCGAAGGGCCGAAATTCATGCCGATTCATGAGATGGCAAGCTTTCTGCTTAGTGGCTTGTAACCCATGCACTGATGCAGTCGCTGTGACGAATGCAGTGCGGCAGGCGGAGCGGGGAATGTTTCGTCAGAAGCGGTTTTCTGGAGTTGGTCAGGTCTGTTAAGGACACGACGCGTTACAAAGCCAGACACTGCGCTTAGACTTGAGTCGGGTTTGTTTTCCTGGGGCAAGTCCACCAATTCGGGAGAAAGTTTCATGAAGCTAGTCACTGCCATCATCAAGCCGTTCAAGCTGGACGACGTACGCGAGTCGCTGTCCGAAATCGGCGTGCAGGGCATCACGGTTACTGAAGTCAAAGGCTTCGGACGTCAGAAAGGCCACACCGAGCTGTATCGCGGTGCGGAGTATGTAGTCGACTTCCTCCCCAAGGTGAAGATCGATGTTGCGATCGACGACAAGGATCTGGACCGCGTTATCGAAGCGATAACCAAAGCGGCCAACACCGGCAAGATCGGTGACGGCAAGATCTTCGTGGTCAATCTGGAACAGGCCATCCGCATCCGTACCGGCGAAACCGATACCGACGCAATCTAAGCCGCCAAACCCCAACGCCCCAGGAGAAAACAATATGACTCTGCGTCAATTCGCAGGGCTAGGAGCCCTGTTGTCCCTCGTAACCCCTGGCTTGGCCATGGCGGCAGACGAAGTGGCAGCCCCCGTACTCAATTCCGGCGACACCGCCTGGATGCTGACCTCCACCGCGCTGGTGCTGTTCATGACCATCCCCGGTCTGGCGCTGTTCTACGGCGGCATGGTCCGCTCGAAAAACATTCTTTCCGTGATGATGCAGTGCTTCGCCATTACCGGCCTGATCAGCATCCTGTGGGTCGTCTACGGCTACAGCATGGCGTTCGACACCACTGGGATGGAAGTCAACGTCGTCAACTTCAACTCCTTCGTCGGCGGTCTTTCGAAGGCGTTCCTGGCAGGCATCACCCCTGCAAGCATCACTGGCCCTGCGGCACTGTTCCCGGAAGCCGTCTTCGTGACCTTCCAGATGACCTTCGCCATCATCACCCCGGCCCTGATCGTCGGCGCTTTCGCGGAACGCATGAAGTTCTCCGCGATGCTGATCTTCATGGGGATCTGGTTCACCCTGGTTTATGCGCCGATTGCGCACATGGTCTGGAGCGGCGTCGGTGGTCTGTTGTGGGACTGGGGCGTTCTCGACTTCGCGGGCGGCACCGTTGTTCACATCAACGCCGGTGTGGCTGGCCTGGTAGCGTGCCTGGTACTCGGCAAGCGTAAAGGTTTCCCGACCACTCCGATGGCGCCGCACAACCTGGGTTACACCCTGGTCGGCGCGGCCATGCTCTGGGTGGGCTGGTTCGGTTTCAACGCAGGTTCCGCAGCTGCGGCCAACGGCACTGCCGGTATGGCGATGCTGGTAACTCAGATCGCCACCGCTGCTGCAGCGCTGGGCTGGATGTTCGCCGAATGGCTGACCCACGGTAAACCAAGCGCTCTGGGCATCGCTTCGGGTGTGGTTGCCGGTCTGGTTGCCGTCACTCCGGCCGCCGGTACTGTCGGCCCAATGGGCGGCCTGATCATCGGTCTGGCGGCAGGCGTGGTCTGCTTCTTCTGCGCCACCAGCCTGAAACGCAAAATGGGCTACGACGACTCCCTGGATGCCTTCGGCGTTCACGGTATCGGCGGTATCCTTGGCGCGATCCTGACCGGCGTGTTTGCAGCCCCTTCGCTGGGCGGCTTCGGCACCGTGACCGACATCGCTGCACAAGTCTGGATTCAGTGCAAAGGCGTCGGCTTCACGGTCATCTACACCGCGATCGTGACCTTCATCATCCTCAAGGTGCTCGACATGGTCATGGGCTTGCGTGTCACCGAGGAAGAAGAAGCGGTCGGCCTGGATCTGGCGCAACACAACGAACGTGGCTACAACTTGTAATCCACGCGTGAAAAAATGCCCGGGTCTCCGGGCATTTTTTTGTCTGAGGTTTGTCGATAGGGATGTCCGCACAGCGGGTGGGCGTTCCCTGCAGGAACATCCGCTGCAATGTTCGGCCTAACCTGACGATTCTCGATGCTTGAGAGGGCATAAATGCCCTTGTTCAGCGCTCCTGAAAATCGTCGCTCATTACGCACTTTGTTTTTTTTTCCAGCGCGTTAGAATGCGCGCCGAAGGGCGGAGAACGGTATGTGGCAACAGACCTTGATCACGCTGCGGGCAAGGCCTCGTGGTTTCCATCTGGTGACTGACGAGATCGTCGCGGGCCTTCGCGAATTACGCGAATGCCGCATCGGCCTGCTGCATGTCTGGTTGCAACACACCTCGGCCTCGTTGACCGTCAACGAGAACGCCGACCCGGCGGTACGTCGCGATTTCGAGCGTTTCTTCAACCGTCTGGTGCCTCAGGGGCGCGACGGCTACGAGCATGACGACGAAGGGCCCGATGATCTGCCGGCGCACTTCAAAGCCAGTCTGCTTGGCTGCCAGCTTACATTGCCGGTTACAAATGGACGGCTGGCGTTGGGCACATGGCAAGGTATTTATCTGGGCGAGCACCGCGATGCAGCCGGTGCCCGTAAAGTCCTCGTCACGCTTCAGGGTGAGGGGCACGACCGCTGAACGTATGCGGTAGTTGAATTTTTTCCGGCTGTCCAAGAAATCATGCCCGGCTGGGCTATAACTAATCTGCTTTCGCAAGTCATGAGGTAGAACATGAGCGACGACGACATCGAAGAAGGTCTGGAAGACGATCTGGAAGAAGGGGAGGACGGTGAGGGGCTTGCAGCGGCGTCCGATGAAGATGTAGTGGAAGTCGACGACAGCGCTGAAGTCTCTGCGACTCCGGCCAAAGGCAAGGCCAAGGCCGCCGTCTCGGTTGATGAATTGCCGAGTGTGGAAGCCAAGAACAAGGAGCGTGATGCTCTGGCTCGCGCGATGGAAGAATTCCTCGCTCGTGGTGGCAAGGTCGTGGAAGTGGAGGCCAACGTGGTCGCCGATCCGCCCAAGAAGCCTGACAACAAGTACGGCAGCCGTCCCATCTGAGGGACCTGCTGCGCGCTTGATGAAAAACCCGCTGTCGCTGCGGGTTTTTTATTGCCTGCGATTCGAGTTGCCGACGCGAAGGCTGGCATTCACGCAGCGCGAAGCGCAGATCAAGCCCAGCGCGCCAGCACCTCGGGCAATTGCGTCAGGCTGTTGATTACGGCATCCGGCGCTTTTTCAGCCTCCCAGACCTTGCCGCCGGGGTTGTACCAGATCGCCCGCAGGCCGGCTTGTTGGGCGCCGGCGATGTCGTCACCCGGGTGATCGCCGACATGCACGGCCTGACTGGCATCGGCATTGCCGCGTTTCAGCGCCTCGACGAAGGGCGCAGGGTCCGGTTTGCCAATGCCCAGGTCCTCGGCGCATAGCGCGAAGGCGAAATAATCGGCCAGGCCCAGACGGCGGATGTCGGCATTGCCGTTGGTCACGACACCCATCGTGTAAGACTTGGTCAGGATCTCAAGCGTCGGCACCACTTCAGGGAAGATGTCCAACTGGTGCCGCCCCTGAAGGAACACTTCAAAGCTCTGGTCCGCCAGCTCATGGGCTTCGGCGTGACCATACCCCGCATCCTCCAGCGCATGAAACAGCACCTTGCGGCGCAGCGCACTGATCCGGTGCTTGAACGTCGGATCCGCTTCGATGAGTCGCGAGCGGATTTCCCACAGATGCTCGACCGGGACCGGCCCGAGTTTTGGCGCGTTGGCAGCCAGCCACTCGCGCAGCTTGGCTTCAGCGCTGACAATCGCTGGTGCGGTTTCCCACAGCGTGTCGTCCAGGTCGAAGGTGATCAGCTTAATGCTCATTGTCGGCGTTACCTTTGCGCTTGGCCCGTGGATGGGCACTGTCGTACACCGTGGCCAGATGCTGGAAATCCAGATGGGTGTAGATCTGAGTGGTGGCGATGTCGGCGTGACCCAGCAACTCCTGCACGGCGCGCAGGTCCTGGGACGACTCCAGCAAGTGACTGGCGAATGAATGGCGAAGCATGTGCGGGTGCAGGTTCTGGCCCAACTCACGTTCGCCGGCAGCCTTGACCCGCAGCTGGATCGAGCGCGGCCCCAGACGGCGGCCTTGCTGGCTGACAAACACGGCATCGTCCTGAGGATTGGCCAGCGCTCGTTGCTTGAGCCATTCCTTCAGTGCTTCCCGTGCCTTTCTGCCAACCGGTAAAACGCGGCTTTTGCTGCCTTTGCCGAGGACCTGCACAAGACCGTCCGCCAGATCCAGGTCTTCGCAGTTCAGCCCGGTCAGTTCGGACAGGCGCAGGCCTGACGAGTAGAACAGTTCGAGAATCGCCTGATCACGCCGGGCCAGAAAATCGTCCTCGACGGCGCCTTCAAGCAGTTGCAGGGCGCGGTCGGCATCCAGGGTTTTGGGCAAGCGACGCTCGCCCTTGGGCGGTGACAGGCCATTGGCCGGATCGTGATCGCAAAGGTCTTCGCGGTTGAGGTAGTGATAAAAGCCGCGCACGGCTGACAGCAGTCTGGCCAGGCTGCGCGAGGATTGACCCTGCTGGTGAAGGCGAGCGACGAGGCTGCGCATGGCCTGAATATCCAGCGCTTTCCAGCTGTCGATGTGCTGCTTTTCGCAGAACGCCAGGACTTTGTTCAGGTCGCGACGATAGGCTTCAAGCGTATGGCTCGACACTTGGCGCTCACTGCGCAGGTGCGTGCAGTAAGCGTCCAGTTGCCGCTCCATGACTAGCGAACCGAACGCAGAGAGTTGGTGAAGCGTGGCAGCAGGCGGCTGAGAACGTCGGCGATATAACTGAGAAAAAGCGTCCCGACCGAGCTTTTGTAATGCTGCGGATCACGGCTGCCGATGGCCAGAACGCCGTGCAGGCCTTGGTGGCTAAGGGCGGCCAGGGCCGTCGAGGCCACTTCCTTGCTTTGCTCGCTGCCAAACAGAAACTCGAGTTCATGATCACGCAGCGCGCCACACAGGGTCTTGCCGCCGGACATCAGCCCGCCGATGGCTTTCTGCGCATCGGAGGCGCTCACCCAGCGGCCGACGGTCATCGGGTTGTCGCTGAACAGGATAAGGCTGACGAAGGGCACCTGAAATTCCTGGCGCAAGCTGTCTTCCACGCAGATGACGATCTCTTCCAGACTGGTCGCGTCCATCAGATCGAGAATCAGCCGGCGGGTTTTTTCGAACAGCCGGTCGTTGTCCCGGGCCACGTCCATCAGTTGCGACAACCGGTGACGCATCTCGATGTTGCGCTCGCGCAGCAGCTTGAGCTGGCGCTCGACCAGCGAGACGGTGTCGCCCCGTTGGTGCGGGACGCGCATCATCGCCAGCAGTTCGTCGTGCTCGGCGAAGAAATCAGGGTGTTGTTGCAGCCAGGCCGCGACTGCCTCGGCTTCAAGGGCAGGCACTGCGGTCTCGGCAGGGGGCTGGCCGGGCGTGTCGTTTGAAGTCTGAGGCTGGTCGGTCATTGGATACTCTCACTCATAGACGTACTTGGCCTTCGTAAACCCGGACAGCCGGGCCAGTCATCACCACTGAATGGCCGGGGCCGGCCCACTCGATGGACAGGCGTCCGCCCGGCAGGTCAATCAGCATCGGGGAATCCATCCAGCCCTGAGTAATGGCCGCGACCGCTGCCGCGCAGGCACCGGTGCCACAGGCCTGGGTTTCCCCGGCGCCACGCTCCCAGACCCGCAGTTGCGCGCGCTGACGGTCCACGACATGGAGAAAGCCCACGTTCACCCGAGCCGGAAAGCGCGGATGGTTTTCAATCTTCGGCCCAAGCACATGCACGGGCGCATTGTTGATGTCGTAGACGCGCAGCACGGCATGGGGGTTGCCCATGGACACGGCGGCAAGCTCGACAGTCTCGCCATCGACATCGAGCGAATAACTGGCGGCCTGTTCCGGTGCGTCGAACGGGATGTCCGCCGGCACCAGACGCGGCGCGCCCATATCAACGCTGATCTGGCCGTCGTTGCGGATGTCCAGCTCGATGATGCCGCCCTTGGTCTCGACGCGAATCTGCTTCTTGGCCGTCAGCCGCTTGTCCAGCACGAAACGGGCGAAGCAGCGCGCGCCATTGCCGCACTGCTCGACCTCGGAGCCGTCGGAATTGAAAATCCGGTAGCGAAAATCCACGTCCGGATTGTTCGGCGCCTCCACCAGCAGCAGCTGATCGAAACCGATACCCGTGTGGCGATCGCCCCATTGCTTGGCGTGCTTGGGCAAAATGTGGGCGTGTTGGCTCACAAGGTCCAGCACCATGAAATCATTGCCCAGGCCATGCATCTTGGTAAAACGCAGCAGCATGGGATTACTCCGGCAGCAGGCTTTCGCCGGCAAACAGCTCAGTCACGGTTTCACGGCGACGCACTTCGAAGGCTTGCTCGCCATCCACAAGCACCTCGGCCGTACGTCCGCGGGTGTTGTAGTTGGAGCTCATCACGAAGCCATAGGCGCCAGCCGAATGCACCGCCAGCAGATCGCCTTCAGCCAGCGCGAGTTCACGCTCCTTGGCCAGGAAATCCCCGGTTTCGCAAATCGGGCCGACGATGTCGTAGGTGCGTTTGGCGCCGTCGCGGGGTTTGACGGCCGTCACGTCCATCCAGGCCTGATACAGGGCTGGACGAATCAGGTCGTTCATGGCGGCGTCGACGATGGCGAAGTCTTTGTGCTCGGTGTGCTTGAGGTACTCGACGCGGGTCAGCAGCACTCCTGCATTGGCGACGATGAAGCGGCCGGGCTCGAACATCAGCGCCAGATCGCGGCCATCAAGGCGTTCACGCACGGCCTTGATGTAATCGCCCGCGAGGGGCGGCTCTTCGTCGCGATAACGCACGCCCAGACCGCCGCCCAGATCGATATGCTTCAGCAGAATGCCGCAATCGCCCAGTCGGTCGACAAGATCGAGCAGGCGATCCAGCGCATCCACGAAAGGCGAAAGGGTGGTCAGTTGAGAGCCGATGTGGCAGTCCACGCCGATGACGTCGAGATTCGGCAGCTGCGCGGCGCGGATGTAAACGTCTTCGGCGTCCGCGATGGCGATGCCGAATTTGTTTTCCTTGAGGCCGGTGGAGATATAAGGGTGGGTGCCAGCGTCGACATCCGGGTTGACGCGCAACGAAACCGGAGCACGCACGCCCATTTCGGCGGCGACGACTTGCAGTCGTTCAAGCTCGTCGGTGGACTCGACGTTGAAGCAATGCACGCCGACTTCCAGCGCTCGGCGCATGTCATCGCGGGTCTTGCCGACGCCGGAGAAAACGATTTTGTCAGCCTGACCGCCTGCCGCCAGCACGCGCTCCAGCTCGCCACGGGACACGATGTCAAAACCGGCGCCCAGACGCGCGAGGACATTGAGAACGCCCAGGTTCGAGTTGGCTTTGACCGCAAAGCAGACCAGATGCGGCATGCCACTCAAGGCGTCGGCGTAGGCGCGGTACTGCGCCTCGATGTGCGCGCGGGAATAGACGTATGTCGGCGTGCCGAAGCGTTCGGCGATGGCAGACAACGCCACTCCTTCCGCGAACAGCTCGCCGTCGCGGTAGTTGAAGGCGTCCATGACTGATTCCTAGTAGGTCGAAGTCTGATGCTTGTGCGAGTGCGATTTGGTCTGGCTGGTGCCGTCGGCGGACGAATCGTCGTCGGGCAGATACAGCGGACCTTTCTGACCGCAGGCAGAGACCAGACACGCAACTGCAAGCAGCGCGGCCAGGGAGGAAATCAGGCGCTTCATGGCGAAATCCTTTGTATAAGCATTAATTGCGCCCGAGTATACCGACCACCCGACAGATTGCCTATGCGCTGGAGTTCCCGTCCGGCGGGGGTTTGACGCCGCCGCGCAATTAGACTGCGCAGCACGTGCGGATTTCTGACGCGGTCTGTGGTGCAGGGTGATGTTCGATGCCGTCCCGACCAAAGCCGGTCCCACATTTGCACTTGGGCGGGTAGGCTTTGCATTTGCCGTGGAGCGACCGTATCGTGCGTCGCTGCGCCGTCCGCTGACACTTTTGAGGTTCATGCAATGAGTTTGACCGAAGCCCGTTTTCACGATCTGGTCGATGCCACCCAGGAAAAGCTCCAGGATATCTTCGACGAGAGCGGTCTGGATCTGGACCTTGAGGAGTCGGCCGGTGTGCTGACCGTGAAATTCGAAAACGGCTCGCAGTTCATTTTCAGCCGTCAGGAGCCTTTGCGTCAGCTGTGGCTGGCGGCTGCGTCGGGTGGTTTTCACTTTGATTACGACGAAGAAGCGAAGCACTGGATCTGCGACAAGAGCGAAGAGCTGTTGAGCGAGATGCTCTATCGTCTGGCGAAGGAGCAGGCCGGCGAAGAAATCGACTTCGACGCCCTCGACGGCAGCGATGGCAACCGCCAGTGACCGTTAGCGCAACCCCGGTCAAGCCGCCAAAGCCGCTGTTCAGCAACGTCAGCCCGGCTGTGCCGTCGCCGTGCATCAGCATCTGCCGGCTCGACGAAGACAAAGTCTGCACGGGCTGCCAGCGCCACGTCGAAGACATTCGCGAGTGGCGGTCGGCGACCGATGAGCGCCGACGGGAGATCGTGCGGCAGGCAGATTTGCGTCGCAGTGCGACTTCCGATCACGTGTAGGTCACGCTTCATCCATCGCGGTATTCAGTGACTGTTCCAGCTGGGCTTTGTAGCGCAGGAACAGAATAGTCTGCCCGCGCGTGTCCCCCAGTATCCCGGACAGGTCCAGGTCGGTGATGTAGCAGCGGTAACGTTGCGTCTCGCGGCGCTGGTCGAGGATCCGCCGCGCCACGACACTGAACAGCTGATCGCCAAACTCCAGCTCGGAAAACTCCATCCCGTCGCAATACAGCGTCACGCTGACCTGGCCGGGGGATGCTTCCTCGATAATCGCCTGCACGTCAAAGAACGATTTGTCGATGAGCATGGCCGGGCTCGGCCGATGCTCAACGCGGCGGGCCCGCCCTGAGCCATCGGGGGTTATGCGGTAATACAAAGCCTCCAGCGACGTTGATTCCAACGGGTTATCCAGCGGCAGCAACGTCACGCGCCGGTACGTCAACGATTGAAAAAAGCGCTGCAGCGGAACCAGCAGGCTGGGCTCACTGTGATAAGGCACCTGCTGATGCCATAACGCATTGCGCTCATCGAGCACGTACAGATCGGCATTGGGTTCATTGATCCGGTAAAACACTTGAATGCATTCGGGCTGACCGTACGGGATGAACAGCGACAGGTCCGAGTCGTCCAGTGCCTGCGGGTCCAGATGAAGCGGGCTGTAGGCGGAAAGCTCTTCTCCCAGATAGCTGAAGAGCGCCGGCACGTGTTCGAGCGTGACGTGGCTGACCTGGCCGGGGATCATTTCCAGAACGTGGTAACGCTGCTCGACCTGAATGAGATAGCGATGATTCAGGCGCCGGTCCAGCAGCAGTTGCGCAGTGCCGATGAGCTCTTCCACGCGCTGGGCGATAGCCTGCGCACGGTTGTGGCAAAAACAGCGCACGCGGATGACCGGCCTGACGGACTTTTCCGGCAGGCCGTTGAGCAATTCTGTCAGGCAGTCCAGCAGCGCATGGGGGCCGTCGAAGCGATTGACCAACACCTCGTTCCAGCTGTTGAGGGTGATCTGGTCGAAGGTCAGCACCAGATTTTCTCGGACGCCGGCGTAACTCAGCGAGTCGGTTCGCTCGGTCGTCATCAGGATGTTCAGATCTTTGTGGTGCCGGAGCGGGTCGACGCCGACGTTGACCAACAGCAGAATCTCGCAGGGCACGCTCGGGCTCAGCAGTACGTCTTCATCGACCATGGCCAGCGGCAGCGCAATGCTCTGCTGCAGCGCGCCTTGTAGATTAAACAGTTCAAATTCGGTCAGATCGCTGATGCCAGGGTGGAGCGCCAGGCGCGTGCTGCTGTCGATGACGTTGTTGCGATGGCACCACGTGAGCAGTTCCAGCAACTCGCGACTGCGCTTGATGGGCGCAAACGTCTCCAGCTCGTGGGCACTCAGGCTGCCGTTGTAGAGGCACCACTGATACCTGCCGGGCTCGCGCTTGTTCGGCAGTTGCGCCAGCGTCAGCGTGTCCTCGGCCAGATCCGGCGCAATGCCCGGGTTGAGAAATTCCACTTTGCCGGCTTTGCGTTCGAAGGCTGCATACAGACGACGCCCGAGCACATTCATGTCGCGCTTGGTGATCGAATTGACCGCTTTTTGCGCGCGAGCGAACTGGGTCAGGAAGCGATAACTGTAGTTGAGCTCGCCGACCAGCGCGCGGCGTTCGCTGGCGACTTGTCGCACTTTCCATTGGCTGCGGCTGTCGAGCAACGCCAGTTGACGCTCGTCCCAGTTCCACTCATTGACCAGCCGCTCCAGCAGCAGCCGTTGCCAGCCGTTACTGCGGTGACGGGTGGAGCCGGTGAGTTTCTTGTTCACCTTCAGGTACAAACTGCGGCGTACCAGTTCCAGTCGCTCGGGTTCACCCCGCGCCAACAGGTATTCCTCGATGCGCCGGTACACCATCACGTACGGGTCCAGCTCGTCGAGGTCGGCGCGGTTGGCGAACACGGCTTTCTTGAAGCGCATGCTCAAGCACTGCACATGGGGGTGCTCGCTGGCATAAACCTCGGTCAACAGTAGCTTGAGCACCGATTTGTAAGGTGATTCGATGCCTTTGAACAGCTGCCAGAGCCCGGCGCCGATGAATTCCCCCGGCGGGATGTGCGACATGTTGCCGAGGTCCAGCACCTCGTCGGCGCGAATAAAGCGTTTCGACAGCAGGGTGTGGGTGTATTCGGCGTAGCGCGCTTCTTCATAGACCGGCACCAGCCACCACATCGGGGTGCGCCCGGCGAGCCAGATGGCGGTGCGATAAAACTCGTCCAGCAGCAAATAGTGCTGGGTTGTGCCGCAGTCCTCGCCACTCAGCTGCGCGTCACGTTCGCCGACGACAAAACGCTCAGGATCAACGAGAAAGAAGTGTGCCTCGGCGCCCATGCTGGCTGCCCAGCTTTCGAGGGACTGGCACTTCCTGCGCAACTCCTGGATTTCGTCGGCCGACAGCAGCGGGTCGTGGCAGATCCACACGTCCATGTCGCTCTGGTCGGCCTGGGCGAGGGTGCCAAGGCTGCCCATCAGGAAGATGCCGTGAATCGGCTGTGGCGGATTCACCCGCCGTGGTTTGTATGAAAACGACCGGGTCAGGCGTTGCGCTTCAGCGAGGGCCTGGGCGTCTGGCTCGTAATGGGACACGCCAGCGGGGGTCGAGCCCGACACATAGCCTGGCAGCAGCGGATGATTGACGTGGAAAAGCAGCGGAAGCAGCGTGAGCACGCTTTGCTGACGGGTCGACAGGCCTTCGTACGCACGCGCCAAGCGACTCTGACTCAGGGCCAGAAAGCGGCTGCGCAACTGAGCGAGGACCTTGCGATCAATGCCCTCATCCAGATCCGGGCGAATTTCGGAACTACGCGTCATCGCGACTCGAAGCCGGCGGGCGGCACTGCATGAGGTGAGGGTATAGCGATAATAAAGACAGCTGGACGTCAGGCCAGTACGGCTCGATCACGGGTCTTTTTTATGGCGCCATTATTTTATCGGCGCAGCATCGTCGAAATGGAGGATTCGCGAAACCTTTATTTGATGCGTCCAGGCAAAGGTTTCGCGAGGGACGAAATCAGGCAGCTTCCTGGCTGGTAGCAAGAATAATCAGCAGCGATTGAGCGTGGTCAGCGGCATCCAGCCCCAGGCTGGTCAAATAGCCTCCGTCGTGTTGCGTGGTGAGGCCTTTGTCGAAAAGTCGTTGGGCAGCCGCGATGGCCGTGGGGGCCGCAGAGTGGTGGTGGACCTTCAGTCCCTCTTTGGTATTGCTCAGATTGAACAGCGACAGGATTTCCAGCTCGGCAACCAATTCAGGGGTAAACGACATAGGTGCTCCAGACTTTTTCCAGTGGATACACCGCGATCAGAATCGCAGGCGTGACGGCCCCGTCGCTATGCGGCAGCGAGGCTGTTGGAGTGTAGTCAGGTCTGGGGATTTTGCAGGAAGTATCTGGCCGGTCGTCAGGTCAGTTGAGCGACCGGCATGTGTGGCGGGTTTTACTCGTCTTCCGCCAGTCGCACGCCCGGTGGCATGTCGGGCAGTGCACGCAGGGCCGCTTCGTACCAGACGGTATTGAACGGGCGATCTTCGGCCAGGATCCCGTCGATCTCCAGCGCCAGAATGTGGGCCATCATCTGCAGAATCTCTTCACGCTCGATGCCCACCAGGGTCAGCTTGTTGTAAGTGGCTTTGGCCGCTGGCGGGTTGTCGCTTTCGATCTGATTTTCGATGGCTTCAATCAGCGTGGCTTCGGCAAACTCTTCGTCGTCGTTCTCGATGTTGTCGCTCATGTCGTTCTCGATGTCTTGCCAATTGATTGGAATCGCCCGTAACGGGCGACCCCTCTGATGCGTTTAGCGGGTGGCTAGCAAATGCTGTCCACGTACAACCGCGGCCTTGACCTGCTCCGGCGCCGTGCCGCCGATGTGATTACGCGCGTTGACCGAACCTTCGAGCGTCAGCACCTCGAAGACATCCTGTTCGATCTGATCACTGAACTGACGCAGCTCGTCCAGCGTCATCTCGGCCAGGTCCTTGCCGGTCTCAACGCCGTGCTTCACCGCGTGACCGACGATCTCGTGGCAATCACGGAATGGCAGGCCACGACGCACCAGGTAATCGGCAAGGTCGGTGGCGGTAGAGAAACCGCGCAGCGCGGCTTCGCGCATGATGGCGTGCTTGGGCTTGATCGCCGGGATCATGTCAGCGAATGCACGCAGCGAATCGCGCAGGGTGTCGGCGGCGTCGAACAGCGGTTCCTTGTCTTCCTGATTGTCCTTGTTGTAGGCCAGCGGCTGGCCTTTCATCAAGGTCAGCAGGCCCATCAAGGCGCCGAACACGCGGCCGCTTTTGCCACGGACCAGCTCAGGGACATCAGGGTTTTTCTTTTGCGGCATGATCGAACTGCCGGTGCAGAAGCGATCAGGCAGGTCGATGAACTGGAATTGCGCGCTGGTCCACAGCACCAGCTCTTCGGAGAAACGCGACAGGTGCATCATCGCGATGCTCGCGGCGGAGCAGAATTCGATGGCGAAGTCGCGATCGGAGACGCTGTCCAGCGAGTTGCCGCCAACGGCTTCGAAACCCAGCAGCTGGCAGGTCAGTTCGCGGTCGATCGGGTAGGTGGTGCCGGCCAGCGCGGCGCTGCCCAAGGGCATGCGGTTGGTGCGCTTGCGGCAATCGACCAGACGCTCGTAATCGCGGCTGAGCATTTCGAACCACGCCAGCATGTGGTGGCCGAAGGTCACGGGTTGCGCGGTCTGCAGGTGAGTGAAGCCCGGCATGATGGTGTCGGCTTCGCGCTCGGCCAGCCCCAGCAGGCCTTCTTGCAGGCGAGTGATCTCAGCCAGAATCAGGTCGATTTCATCACGCAGCCACAGGCGGATGTCGGTGGCGACTTGATCGTTGCGGCTACGACCGGTGTGCAGCTTTTTACCGGTGACGCCGATGCGATCGGTCAGGCGCGCTTCGATGTTCATGTGCACGTCTTCGAGGTCCACGCGCCAGTCGAACGTGCCGGCCTCGATCTCGCCCTGAATGCTCTTCAGCCCGTCGATGATGGTGTCGCGCTCGGCGTCGGTCAGCACGCCGACCTTGGCCAGCATCGTGGCGTGGGCGACGGAGCCCATGATGTCGTGGCGATAAAGGCGCTGATCGAAGGTGACGGAGGCGGTGAAGCGTGCGACGAAGGCGTCGACGGGTTCACTGAAGCGGCCGCCCCAGGACTGGTTGGTCTTGTCGGTGCTCATGATTCGCTCGCTGCTTTGCTGGTGGCTGAAACTGATGAAAAACCGGCGCCGGCCGATTCTAAAGACGCGGGCGATGATAACAGCATTGCCGTTTATTTATCCCCGGCGGCTTGCCCGCACCGGTATGAGCGAAGAGACTGGCGGCCATGCAAAACGAGCGCAAACACCCGGGGCAGAGCAGTGCGCCCGGCAAAGAGTTTTTCCTCCCGGAACTGTGTCTGCCCCAGGCGCTGCTGATGCTGGTCGTGCTGGCGGAGTTGCTGGTCTTCGTGCTTGTGCTCATCGAACCCATGCAGCCGGATTTCGACTGGGTGCGGTTGGCGCTGATTTCTCTTTTCGTGCAGTGGATCGTGCTGTTGTCCGCTGCGCTGCTGTGTGGCTTGCGCCCCTGGCTGGCACGGCTGCGTGCCGGGGTGGCCGGCTGCATCGGTTGTCTGCTGGTGGTGGCGGTGACGCTGATGTGCACCGCCGTGACGGACTACTACCAGGTGAATCCCCCGACCTCGTTCGATGGCGTCGTCGAGCGGTACCTGCGCTATGCCTTGATCGCCTTGATCATGTCCGTACTGATGCTGCGCTACTTTTACCTGCAGAGTCAGTGGCGCAAGCAGCAGCAGGCCGAACTCCAGGCCAGGATCGAGTCCTTGCAGGCACGTATCCGCCCGCATTTTCTATTCAACACGCTCAACAGCATCGCCAGTCTGGTCACCAGCGATCCGGTCAAGGCGGAGCAGGCAGTGCTTGATCTGTCCGACCTGTTCCGGGCCAGTCTGGGCAAGCCCGGCAGCCTGACGACATGGCGTGAAGAACTTGATTTGGCGAAACGCTATTTATCGATTGAGCAATATCGACTTGGCGAGCGTCTACAGTTGGACTGGGCCGTTAGTGCAATTCCCGACGACTTGCCAATTCCCCAGCTAACCTTGCAGCCATTATTGGAAAACGCGTTGATTTACGGCATCGCGCCCCGTGTTGAAGGCGGCGTGGTCAGAGTTGAGGCGGACTACGAACGGGGAGTATTTATATTGCGCGTCAGTAATCCTTACGATGAGGTCGTCTTACAGCAAAATCCAGGCGGCACTCAGCAGGCCTTGGCAAACATCGGCGCTCGACTCACGGCACTTTTCGGCCCTCTCGCCAGTCTGAGCGTGGAGCGCCGAGACGGTCGTCACTTCACCTGTCTACGCTATCCTTGTGCGAGACTCACGCAGGAAGCCAGAGCAATATGAATGTCCTGATCGTTGATGACGAACCCCTAGCCCGAGACCGCCTGAGCCGTATGGTAAGTGAGCTCGAGGGTTACAAGGTTCTTGAACCCAGCGCCACCAATGGCGAAGAAGCATTGCAGCTGATTGAAAATTTGAAACCCGACGTGGTGTTGCTGGATATCCGCATGCCGGGCCTGGATGGACTTCAGGTCGCGGCTAAATTGTGCGAGCGCGACACCCCGCCTGCCGTCGTGTTTTGCACGGCCCACGATGAATTTGCGCTGGAGGCCTTTCAGGTCAGCGCCGTGGGTTATCTGGTCAAACCGGTTCGTCCCGAGCACCTGCTTGAGGCGTTGCGCAAGGCCGAGCGGCCGAATCGCGTGCAACTGGCGGCGATGACCCGACCTGCTGCCGAAAGCGGCACCGGCCCGCGCAGCCACATCAGCGCGCGTACCCGAAAGGGCATTGAGCTGATTCCGCTGGCTGAGGTGATCTATTTCATCGCCGATCACAAGTACGTGACCCTGCGCCATGAAGGCGGCGAAGTGCTGCTGGATGAACCGCTTAAAGCCCTGGAAGACGAATTCGGCGACCGTTTTGTGCGTATTCACCGCAACGCGCTGGTCGCCCGGGAGCGCATTGAACGCCTGCAGCGCACGCCGCTGGGCCATTTCCAGTTGTTCCTCAAGGGGCTCAACGGTGATGCGCTGATCGTCAGCCGCCGGCACGTTGCCGGTGTGCGCAAGATGATGCAGCAGTTGTAAGCGAGTGCCGCGAGGGCCATGCCGTGCGATGCGGGCGACACGCCGTCGCATGGCGTGCGCAGGTTGATTGAGATCATGATGCGCAACGATTGAATACAGTCATTCGGCCCGATCCGGCCGAGCTGTTATTATTCGCCGCATTCACTCAGTACGGACCGGTTCATGTCTTCTCGCGAAATCCGCATCGCCACCCGCAAAAGCGCCCTGGCCCTCTGGCAAGCCGAGTACGTCAAGGCGCGTCTGGAGCAGGCGCATCCCGGTCTGATCGTGACGCTGGTGCCAATGGTCAGTCGCGGCGACAAGCTGCTGGATTCGCCGCTGTCGAAAATCGGTGGCAAGGGTCTGTTCGTCAAGGAGCTGGAAACAGCCCTGATGGAGCACACCGCCGACATCGCCGTCCACTCGATGAAAGACGTGCCGATGGACTTCCCTCAGGGGCTTGGCCTGTTCTGCATCTGCGAGCGCGAAGACCCGCGCGATGCCTTCGTCTCCAACACCTACGCCAGTCTCGATGAACTGCCCGCCGGCGCCGTGGTGGGAACGTCGAGCCTGCGTCGGCAGGCCCAGTTGCTGGCGCGTCGGCCTGACCTGCAAATCCGGTTTCTGCGTGGCAACGTCAACACGCGCCTCGCCAAGCTGGACGCCGGTGAGTACGACGCGATCATCCTTGCCGCGGCCGGCCTGATCCGTCTGGGTTTCGAAGACCGCATCACTGCCCCCATCAGCATCGACCACAGCTTGCCGGCTGGCGGGCAGGGCGCAGTGGGCATTGAATGCCGCAGCGTCGACATCGAACTTCATGCCTTGCTGGCCCCGCTGCACCATGACGATACGGCCGTGCGGGTCACCGCTGAGCGCGCGCTCAACAAGCACCTCAACGGTGGGTGCCAGGTGCCGATTGCCTGCTACGCCGTGCTGGAAGGCGAACAACTGTGGTTGCGCGGTCTTGTGGGCGATCCTTCCGGCACAGTGCTGCTCCACGCCGAAGCGCGTGCGCCCCAAGTGGATGCTCAAACGCTGGGTGTACAAGTGGCCGAAGCGCTGCTGGCTCAAGGTGCGGCGAAGATTCTCAAAGCGGTGTACGGCGAGGCAGGCGACGAGTGAAGGCCTGGCGTTTGCTGCTCACGCGTCCTGCTGAAGAATCCCAGGCCCTTGCGCAGACCCTGGCTGAGGTTGGCGTGTACAGCGCCAGCCTGCCGTTGCTGGAGATCGAGCCATTGCCGGTTTCAGAAGCGAACCGTTCGATCATCTATGACCTTGCGGCGTACTGCGCTGTCATCGTCGTCAGCAAGCCGGCCGCGCGGCTGGGCCTGGCGATGCTCGATGAAGTCTGGCCGCAGCCGCCGATGCAGAAGTGGTTCACCGTTGGTGCTGCCACTGCGCAAATTCTCGATGACTACGGCCTGCCAGTTTTCTTCTCAGAGCACGGCGATGACAGCGAAGCATTGCTCGACCTGCCGCAGTTTCAACAAGCCCTCTCGGGCTATGACCCCAAAGTGCTGATCATGCGCGGCGAAGACGGCCGCGAGCTGCTCGCCGAGCGGTTGCGCGAGCGCGGTGTGGTGGTGGATTACCTGCCGCTGTATCGTCGCCACCTGCCGCAATACCCGGCTTTTACGTTGCCGGATACGGTAAAAGCGGAACGCTTGAATGGGCTGGTGGTCAGCAGTGGACAGGGTTTCGAGCATCTGCGCGAGTTGGCGGGCGACGCCTGGCCTACGCTTGCGCAGATGCCTTTGTTTGTACCGAGCCCGCGGGTCGCCGAAATGGCGCGTGCTGCCGGAGCTCTTACCGTAGTGGACTGCCGTGGCGCCAGCGCCCCGGCCTTGCTGGCAGCATTGCGCGGATACACCGCGCCTGCCTCACAGGCGTAATGCTCGATCAGTCGGATTACGCGACGCCCAAAATGCAAAGGATGGACACGTGAGCGAAACAGTCTTGCCAAAAGATGACGTTGAACCGGTACTGGCCAAATCCGAGCCGCTGCCGGATCCAGCGTACAAAGAACCGTCGACTCGCCGGAGCAGCAACGGGCTCGCCATACTGGCCCTGTTGCTGGGCGCTGCGGGCGTTGCCGTTGGCGGCTGGAGCGTTTGGCAACTGCGCGCCATGCAGGCTGGTCATCAGGAGCAGTCGGGCCAGTTGCAGGACATCGGCTCTCAGACTCAAGCCCTCAAGCAGAGCGAGCAGCAGATCGCTGCGCGTCTGGCGCAACTGCCTCCTGCCCAGGAGCTTGAAGATCGCCGCCGCCTCGTCACGCAGTTGCAGGGTGATCAGCAGCGCCTGAGCCAGCGTGTAGAAACCGTGCTCGGCGCCAGCCGCAAGGATTGGCGTCTCGCCGAAGCGGAGCATTTGCTGCGCCTGGCGAGCCTGAGGCTGTCTGCGCTGCAAGACATCAATAGCGCTGCAGCGCTGGTGCAGGGCGCCGACGAGATCCTGCGCGAGCAGGACGATCCCGGCGCATTTGCAGCCCGCGAGCAATTGGCCAAGAGCCTGACTGCGCTGCGCAGCGTCGATCAACCGGATCGCACGGGTCTGTTTCTGCAACTGGCGGCAGTGCGTGATCAAGTCGCGCAATTGAACGAGCTGGCGCCGGAATACCAAGACAAGGGCGACTCGCTGTTCGGTTTGACCGATGTGAGCGAGGACAGCTACTGGGCCAAGTGGTGGGACAAGATCTCCCAGTTCGTTCGAATCGACTTCCATGCAGATAAGAATATTCGTCCATTGCTGGCTGGCCAGAGCCTGACCCAGGTTCGTCTGGCGCTGAGCCTGGCGATCGAGCAGGCGCAATGGGCAGCGCTCAACGGCCAGGCCCCGGTCTACGAAAAAGCCATGGCTGAGGCGCGTAGCGTCCTGGACGACAATTTCAATCGCGATAACCAGCAGAGCAAAGCCCTCGGCCAGCGTCTGGATGAGCTGGGCAAACAGCCGGTTTCCGTGGCGACCCCTGACCTGACACAAAGCTTGGCGGCGGTTCAGGCGTATCTCGAGCAGCGTCATACGCCTGTTGGCGGTGCGCTGGAGAAGCGCACTGACGAGGCCCAGCCTGGGAAACAGCCATGAAGCGCGCTTACGTCGTCCTCTTCGTGCTGGTGGTGGCCGCGGCGCTGATCGGTGTCGCGATCTCTCGCCATGCGGGTTACGTGCTGATCTCCTACGACACTTTCCGCTACGAATCGAGCATCTGGGCAGCACTGGCGATACTGGTCGCCCTCCTGTTTATTCTTTGGCTGGTGCGGGTGCTGATCTCATTGCTGACGACCTCCGGTGGGGTGGTCAATCCCTGGTCGCGTCGCAACCGAAGCCGTCGTGTGCAAAACGCGATCGAGCAGGGCCAGCTGGACCTCGCCGAAGGGCGCTGGGCCAGCGCGCAACGCAATTTGCATCGCGCTGCCGAGGCGGAACGTCAGCCACTGCTTTACTACCTCGGCGCGGCCCGGGCTGCGAACGAGCAGGGCCGTTATGAGGAAAGCGACAATCTCCTCGAGCGCGCGCTGGAGCGTCAGCCTCACGCCGAACTGGCCATTGCGCTGAGCCACGCACAGTTGCAGGTGGACCGCAGCGATCTCGACGGCGCGCTGGTGACCCTTCAGGCCATGCAGGAGCGCCATCCGCATAACCCGCAGGTGTTGCGCCAGTTGCAGCGCCTGTACCGCGAGCGCGGCGAGTGGGCGGAGTTGATTCGCTTGATGCCTGAGCTGCGCAAGGACAAAGTGCTCCCGGCGCAAGAGCTGGCTGAGCTTGAGAGCCGCGCGTGGGGCGAGAATCTCTCGTTGGCCGCCCATCGTGAATCCGACAGCGATACCGTAGCCACGGGCCTCCCGTCGCTGGAGAACGCCTGGCAGCAATTGACCTCGGCCCAGCGCCAGGAGCCTGCGCTGGTATTGGCGTATGCCGAGCAGCTGCGACGTCTGGGCGCCGATGTGCAGGCCGAAGAGGTTTTGCGTAAGGCCATGAAGCGCGATTACAACACCCACCTTGCACGTTTGTATGGCCTGGTGCGCGGCGCTGATCCTGCCAAACAACTGCAGACCGCCGAAGGTTGGCTGAAAAGTCACACCGATGACCCAGGCTTGCTGTTGACCCTGGGCCGTCTGTGTCTGCAGAGCAGCCTGTGGGGTAAAGCGCGTGATTATCTTGAGTCGAGCTTGAGGTTGCAGCGCAACCCGGAAGCGTGTGCCGAACTGGCTCGCTTGCTCGCGCAGCTGGGCGAAACTGATCGCAGCAATCAGCTGTTTCAGGAAGGCCTGGGCCTGCTGGATGAGCGTTTGCTTGCACGTCCGTTGCCAGCGCTGACACGCGCTTAGACTGGGTCGAGGCGTCAACTCGAAGAGGCCCGATTGCGGGCCTTTTCAGTGTCTGCTTCCCTGATTCGTGTAGGACCTTTCCGTGCTTGGTGTGGCTTGTTGAGAAGATCTTCAAGCTATCGGTACAACGTCTTAAACACGGCGTCGGGATTTACCTACAGCAACAAAGAAATATCCTCCGTCGGGTGCCTTGAAAGCGACTCGCGCTTTCCTCTACCGTAGCCGCCTTCGTCTTTTGTTACGGATCTTCCATGCAGCTGGCTCGTACGCGCTCCTTGTTCTCTCTGGCGTTTGTGGCCTGCGCATCGATTGTGGGAGCGACGGTTTATCTCGGCCCTGTGGTTGATGCGGCGCCATGCCCGATGTGTCTGCTTCAGCGTGTGCTCATGGCGTTATCAGCGGTTGTTTGCCTGCTCGCCGCGCTGCACGCGCCTGGCAAATCCGGCTGGCGTGTCTACGCAGGCTTTCTTTTACTGTTTTCCGCTTTGGGGGCGAGCGTCGCGGCACGACAGGTCTGGTTGCAGGCTTCGCCGCCCGAGAACATGGCGGCGTGCATTGAAAATCTTCACTACCTGTTGGAAACGCAAACCTTCGTGAAGGTCATGCTGATGGTGTTGGCGGGAAGTGCGGGGTGCTCCGAGATCAACTGGTCGCTGTTCGGCATCAGCTTGCCGGAGTGGAGCCTGCTGGCATTTTCGGGGCTTTGCCTGTTCGCGCTGTACTACCTCTTTATCGAGTTTCGGCGATTCAGATCAATAGATGTAGGGCCTTCGGATTAAACACTTGTATGAACTTTGTGTCCTGCGTACCTTGATGGGCTAGTCATGCGGGCATAATCTGGGCCGCACGCATCATCGGATCAATGCTGTTGTCGACGCTTGTCCAGGCCGGTACCGACCAATCTCGGACCGAACCGGAGTGCGCTTGAAGCAGCATGCCCCTGAAGGGAAGAGAGAACATCATGCTGGAAAGTTGTCAGAACGCTCAGGAACGCTGGGGTGGGGTTCACAAGCTGATTGACCGCTGGTTGCTGGAGCGCAACGAGCTGATCAAGGCTTACGATGCCATCGGTGCAGAGCCGGGAGCGTTCTCTGAAAAGCGCGTGCCCCTGCAGGACTTCTGCGGCACGCTGGTCGATTACGTGTCGGCCGGTCATTTCGAAATCTACGAGCAACTCACCAGCGAGGCCAAGGCATTCAACGATCAGCGTGGCCTCGAGCTGGCTGACACGATCTATCCTCGAATCGACGTCATCACCGAGAAGCTACTGGCCTTCAACGATCTCTGTGACGAAGGCAAATGTGTCACCGAGAAATTCAAGGAATTGGGCGGCTTGCTGCACGAGCGTTTTGAACTGGAAGACTGCCTGATCGAAGTGCTGCATAACGCGCACAAGGAACAGATTGAGGCAGAGGTCTGAGCAGACCGCTGATGAAAAAAGGGTGCCTTGGGCACCCTTTTTTATGGTCTGTCTTTAGGGCTGCCGCCTACGAGCCTGAGCCAGTTCCAGCGTTACTGCGACACCCCGAGCAGCTCGATTTCGAACACCAGCGGCGTGTAGGGATCGATCAGATCGCCTGCACCCTCTGCGCCGTACGCTTGGGCCGAGGGGATGACCAGCCGCCATTTGGCACCCACCGGCATGTCGGCGAGGGCTGTGGTCCAGCCAGCGATGACGCTGTCCAGGCGGAACCATTGTGGCTGCTGGCTCTGATCGAAGATCGTGCCATCAGGAAGACGGCCTACATACTTCACCTGCACACGGCCATTGATGTCGGGTTTGGCACCGTTGCCCGGCGTCAGCTCGGTCATCAGGATGCCGTCCGCGAGCTGGCGAACGCCCGGTTTGGCCTTCTCGGCGTCCATGAACTTGCGCTCATCCTTCAACGCCGCTTCAGTCTGCGGTTCGGTCTGGCCGGAGTTTTCAGCCTGGGCAAGGGCGGCGTCGTGGTCGCTGAGGATCTGCTCCATGCGTTCCTGTTTGATCGCCAGCGGCTTGCCTTGATACGCCGACTGCAGACCTTCAAGCAGCGCGGGCAACTGCAGGTCGGGTGCTTCCTGACGCAGGCGCTCACCCAGGCTCGCACCGAGGCTATAGGAAAGATCGTGGGTGTTGTCGGACGCCGGAGCATCGGTCGCGTGAGCAAGGGGTACCAAGAGGAACAACGACATAAACAGGTAGCGCGACATGAATGCTCTCCGGCCTGGGAAGTGAGCGATTATGCCAGCGCTGAGGCCCGAGCGTGACGGGTATTGCCGCGTTTTTCGGCGTCCTGCAACAGAGCGGGGATTGTAGTGTCAAGATGCCCTAGCGGCGGTGCGGGCGGAGGTCTAGTATGGCCGCACTCAAATCAGCCAGGAGGTAAGTCATGTCGGCCACCAAGAAGCCAGTAAACACTCCGTTGCATTTGCTCCAACAGCTCTCGAGCAGCCTGCTCGAACATCTCGAAGACGCTTGCTCTCAAGCATTGGCTGACGCTGAAAAACTGCTCGCCAAACTCGAGAAACAACGTGGCAAGGCGCAGGAAAAGCTGCACAAGTCGCGCACCAAATTGCAGGACGCTGCTGCCGCCGGTAAAGCCAAGGCGCAAGGCAAGGCCAAAGACAGCGTGTCCGAGCTCGAGTCGTTGCTCGACGCGTTGAAAGATCGTCAGACCGAAACCCGCAGCTATATCCTCAACCTCAAGCGTGATGCTCAGGAAAGCCTGAAGCTGGCCCAAGGCATTGGCCGCGTGAAGGAAGCCGTTGGCAAAGCGCTGAACGATCGCGCTGCAAACGCCCCGGTGCAAGCGGCTGCCAAGCCTGCCGCCAAGCCTGTTCCTGCAAAAACACCTGCAAAACCTGCTGCTAAAGCGGCCCCGGCCAAGCCTGCCGCTAAAACTGCAGTCAAAGCCGTCGCTGAAAAAACCGTTGCCAAAGTGACTGCGAAAACCGTCGCCGCCAAGCCAGCTGCGAGCAAGGCGCCCGCTGCCAAGCCAGCTGTCAGCGCCGCAAGCAAGCCAGTCGCTAAAACTTCGACTGCCGCGAAGCCGGTCGCCAAGCCAGCCGCCAAGACTACCGCTGCCAAGCCGGCTGCCGTAAAGGCCGCTGCCAAACCTGCTCCGGCTAAAGCGCCTGCTGCAAAGCCGGCCGCCAGTGCCGCTGCCAAGCCTGCTGCGAGCAAAGTAGCCGCCAAGCCTGCCGCGAAAGCGAGCCCGGTTGCCAAGCCAGCAGCGTCGAAACCTGCCGCTGCCAAGCCAGTCGCAGCGAAGGCTGCGGCAAAACCGGCCGTCAAGCCTGCTGTCTCCGCAACCGCCAAGCCAGCACCTGCTGCTCCGGCAGCGTCTCCTGCGCCAGCCGCCCCGGCCGCGCCAGCTGCTGATTCGACCTCGAACAGCGCGTCCTAAGCGATATCGGTCCCGGCGCGAAGCAGAATCTGCAACGCGTCGGGACTGGCTTGAGCAGCACCTCCCGCCAGCGCTCCCAGCCAAACACCCGTAGGTTGAGAATCTCGCTCAGGCCAGTCTTTGGTCAGCCGTTGCAGACGCACCAGCAGCTCACGCTCGGCATCGAGCTCCAGGGTTTTCAGTCTGTCGCGTAACGCCTTCAGCTCTTCGTCTTCAGCCGCGTCGGCCTTCCAGCGTGTCCGAACATCCCTCAATGGCCCCACCACCTTCTCGTGCCACGGGTCGGCCAATTGTCCGATTTCTCGCGCCCGCTCTGAGTCGAACTGCACACCACGCCGGTCCATCCAGACGCCGCACAGCAGCGCGCAGACATTGGCGCCACTGGCCTGCAGGGTGAGACATGCCTGCTCAACGCCTGGGCGAGCATAGAAATCGAGAGTGAAACTCCATAGGTCCGAAAGCATCGTCATCTACCTGTTTTGGGCGAAGCTGGTAGACTCCGCCGCCATTATGATCAGACTTCAAAGCCTTACCTTACAGCGTGGTCCGCAACGTCTGCTAGAAGACGCCGAGTTGACCCTGCACGCCGGCCAGAAAGCCGGCCTGATCGGCGCCAACGGCGCCGGTAAATCCAGCCTGTTCGCACTGTTGCGGGGTGAATTGACCCCCGACAACGGCGACTGTCTGCTGCCCGCCGATTGGCGCATCGCCCACATGCGTCAGGAGGTCGATACCCTCGATCGTGTGGCGGTGGATTATGTGCTCGACGGCGACCTGCGTCTGCGTCAGGTGCAGCATGACCTCGCGGCTGCCGAGGCCGCTCAGGACGGCGCCGCGCAAGCACGTCTGCATTCGGAGCTCGACAGTGCCGATGGCTACACGGCCGACGCGCGGGCGCGCAAGTTGCTGGCAGGTTTGGGTTTTACCAACGAGCAGATGGAGCGCCAGGTCAGCGATTTTTCCGGTGGCTGGCGGATGCGTCTCAACCTGGCGCAGGCTTTGATGTGTCCTTCGGACCTGTTGCTGCTCGATGAACCGACCAACCACCTGGATCTCGATGCCATTCTCTGGCTCGAAGACTGGCTCAAGAGCTACCAGGGCACGCTGCTGCTGATCTCCCACGACCGCGATTTTCTGGATGCGGTCGTCGATCATGTTGCCCACGTCGAGCAGAAAAAGATCACGCTTTATCGCGGCGGTTACAGCGCGTTCGAGCGCGCCCGTGCCGAACGTCTGGCCCAGCAACAACAGGCCTACGACAAGCAACAGGCCCAGCGCGCGCACATGGAGAAATTCATCACGCGCTTCAAGGCCCAGGCTACCAAGGCCAAGCAGGCCCAGAGCCGGATCAAGGCGCTTGAGCGAATGGAAGAGCTGTCGGCGGCCCACGTCGATTCTCCGTTCGACTTCACCTTCCGCGAATCGACCAAGATCTCCAGCCCGCTGATGGATCTGTCTGACGCGCGACTGGGCTACGGCGACAAAGCCATCCTGCAGAAGGTCAAACTGCAACTGACGCCGGGCGCACGCATCGGCTTGCTGGGCCCGAACGGGGCCGGTAAATCCACGCTGATCAAAAACCTCGCAGGCGAACTCGAGCCATTGAGCGGGCGCATGGTGCGTGGCGAAAACACGGTGGTCGGCTATTTCGCCCAGCATCAGCTTGACTCGCTGGACGCCAAGGCCAGTCCACTGCTGCACCTGCAACGCATTGCGCCCACCGAACGCGAGCAGGCGCTGCGGGATTTCCTCGGCGGTTTCGACTTCCGTGGTGCGCGCCTCGACGAGCCGGTGCTGAATTTCTCCGGCGGCGAAAAAGCGCGGCTGGCATTGGCCCTGATTGCCTGGGACAAACCCAACCTGCTGCTGCTCGACGAACCGACCAACCACCTGGATCTGGAAATGCGCCTGGCCCTGACCATGGCGCTTCAGGAGTTCAGTGGCGCGGTGCTGGTGGTGTCTCACGACCGGCATTTGCTCAAGAGCACGACGGACAACTTCCTCCTCGTCGCCGATGGCCTGGTTCAGGAGTTCGATGGCGACCTGGATGACTATGCCCGTTGGCTGGTGGACTATCGCCTGCGCAATGCACCGGCCAGCAATACGCCGGTCAATGTCGACAAGACTGACAAGAAAGCCCAGCGACAGCAGGCCGCCGCATTGCGCCAGCAACTCGCCCCGCATAAGCGCGAAGCCGACAAGCTTGAAAAAGAGCTCGGCACGTTGCACGAGAAACTGGCGAAGATCGAAGTCGCCCTGGGCGACAGCGGTATCTACGAAGCGGCCAACAGAGACAAATTGCGCGACCTGCTGGCCGATCAGGCCAAGCTGAAATCCCGTGAGTCCGAGCTTGAAGAAGCGTGGATGGAAGCACTGGAATTGCTGGAGTCGATGCAGGCCGAGCTGGAAGCGTTGTCCTGATGGCGTCACCTGCGTTGGCCGTATAACGCAGGCGACCGGAACAGCTGTCTGGCAAGTCGCCGCAACAGTCAGAAATGACTGGCGTTTAAAGGCCTGGAAACACTAGCTTAGGCGCAGGTATTCGTTGGCTGAGGTGTGTGATGTCGCTCGAAACATGGTTGGGGTTCTTCGCCGCTTGCTGGGTTATCAGCCTGTCTCCTGGCGCGGGCGCTATTGCCTCGATGTCCAGCGGACTGCAATACGGCTTCTGGCGTGGATACTGGAACGCGCTCGGCCTGCAGATCGCCCTTGTCGTGCAGATTGCCGTGGTCGCCGTAGGGCTTGGCGCGGTTCTGGCCACTTCGGCGCTGGCATTCACTCTGATCAAGTGGTTTGGCGTCGCCTACCTGGTGTATCTGGGCATCAAGCAGTGGCGTGCGCTGCCAAGCGATCTGGCGGATGAGTCAGCTGTACGCCCGGTGGGCAAGCCGCTGGTGCTCATGGCCCGTGGCTTTCTGGTGAACATCAGCAACCCCAAGGCGCTGGTGTTCATCCTCGCGATCCTGCCACAGTTCATCGACACTCACCTGCCGCTGCTGCCGCAATACCTGATCATCGCCGCGACCATGGTCTGCGTGGATCTGATCGTCATGGCGGGCTACACCGGCCTGGCCTCGAAGGTGCTCCGCGCCCTTAAAACCCCCAAACAGCAACGTCGCATGAACCGCACCTTCGCCGGATTGTTCGTCAGTGCAGCGGCGTTCCTCGCCACCTTGCATCGGGCCTGATTCGGTAAAAGCCCTTCTCACAGTTGAGTCACAGTCGGTCCCGCTGACTGTGCTCGGCTGGAAACCGGCTTAAACCCTCAATCGTAGGACTGGCTTCAGCCGGGAAGCGGCCAGAGGCAGCACTCACACTTTTGCGGTGTGACACATGACGCCTTCCCGGCTAAAGCCGGTCCCACTAAAAGCATCGCGTTCGTCCAGTGAAAATGACAAGGCTTGCTCGCGAACGCGGTGTGTCAGCCACCCTCGATGTCACAGGTCCACCGCGTTCGCGACCGTCGTAACCTCCGATTGCTCCTACAGGGGATTTGCGTCCAGCGCGGAAGTCGGGTGCGCACACGAAATTGTAGGAGTGAGCTTGCTCGCGAATACGGTGTGTCAGCCACCGTTGACGTCACAGGCCCACCGCGTTCGCGTCCGTCGCAACCTCCGATTGCTCCTACAGGGGATTTGCGTCCAGCGCGGAGGTCGGGTGCGCACACGAAGTTGTAGGAGTGAGCTTGCTCGCGAAGGCGGTGTGTCAGACAACATGGTTAAAACGGGACTGACGTCTTCCCGGCTAAAGCCGGTCCTGCAATTGAGTCAAAGCCATCAACGCAGCGCTTGAGTCCTCAGCGCCTAACATGAACAATGGCAACCCTTCGCATTCCTATTTGAGATCCACCCTCATGTTTCGCTCCCGCTTATTGACCTGCCTGAGCCTCGTGCTGTTGAGCGTGTTCAGCGTCGGGGCCTGCGCAGCGCCTGCCGAGGACGCTGCTCAGGCTTTGCATTTGCTCGATTACGTCGGGGCGGACTACCCGGCGACGGTCGCGGATGGCAAGGTCGTGGATGACGCGGAGTACCGCGAGCAAGTGGAGTTTCTCGCGGCGCTGCAGGGCACGATCGCAACGCTGCCGGCAAAGCCGGAGCGCGCAGAGCTGGAGCAGGGCGTCACGGCGCTGTTGAATGCCGTCAACCAGAAGCAGGACGGCGCTCAAGTGGCCCGTCAGGCGCGTCAGCTCGGCGCGAAGCTGGCCGTGGCGTACGAAGTCAGTCAGGCGCCGGTGATCACCCCGGATCCCGCACGTGGCGCGCCCTTGTACGCGCAGTATTGTTCGGTGTGCCACGGCGACGCGGGCGCAGGAGACGGCCCCGCCGGGATTGGCCTTTCACCACCGCCATCCAACCTGCGTGACGCAGCGCGGCTGGACCGCCTGAGTCTCTACGACCTCTACAACACGCTCGGCCTGGGCATTGAAGGCACTGAAATGCCTGCCTTCGCGGACCAGCTGGATGACCGTCAGCGTTGGGACGTCGCGACTTACATCGCAGGCTTCAGCGCGGATTCCGCTGCGAAGCAGGAAAAACCCTACAACCTCGCCGATCTGGCGCGGCAGACACCGGCTGAAGTCGGTGCCAGCGAAGGGCCGCAAGCCGCTGCCAGCTTCCGTGCCCAGCGCGCGCAGCCGCCTCAGGTTCAGCGCGGCCCGGCTCAGTTGCTCGATTACACCAGCGCAACTCTGGACAAAAGTTTGGCCGCTTACCAATCCGGTGAGCGCGAGCAGGCATATGACCTATCCGTCGCGGCGTATCTGGAGGGTTTCGAGCTGGTCGAAAGCTCACTCGACAACGTCGATGCCACCGTGCGCAAGGACACCGAAAAAGCGCTCATGGCCTACCGGCAGTCGCTTCAGGATGGCCTGCCCGCAGCCCAGGCGGCGCAGAAGCTCGCTGATGCCAAGGTCAAGCTCAAGGAATCGGCCGATCTGCTTGGCAGCGATGGCCTGAGCACCTCATTGAGCTTCATCTCCGGTCTACTGATCCTGCTGCGCGAAGGACTGGAAGCGATTCTCGTGCTCGCCGCCATTCTCGCGTTCCTACGCAACACCGGTCAGCAATCGGCGGTGCGCAGCGTCAACGTCGGTTGGGGGCTGGCGTTGCTGGCAGGCTTGGGCACGTGGGCGCTGGCGGCATACGTCATCGATGTTAGCGGTTCGCAGCGCGAACTGCTGGAAGGCGCGACCGCACTGTTCGCCAGCGTCATGGTGCTGTGGCTGGGTGTGTGGATGCACGACCGACGTCATGCCGCCGCCTGGCAGGACTACATCAAGAGCAGCCTGGTTGGCGGCGGTGGCCGTTTCGGTTTTGCGGTGCTGGCGTTCTTCTCGGTCTACCGCGAGCTGTTCGAAGTCATTCTGTTCTACGAAACCCTGTGGCTGCAGGCGGGCCCTGCCGGTCACAACGCCGTATTGGCCGGGGGCGCCACGGCGCTGGTGCTGCTTGTCGGCCTGGCGTGGGTGATCCTGCGGGGTTCTGCGAAGCTGCCGCTGACGCTCTTTTTCGGCATCAATGCCGCGCTGCTGTGTGCGCTGTCGGTGGTGTTCGCCGGCCATGGCGTCAAGGCGTTGCAGGAAGCCGGGATTTTCGGAACGCGTCCGGTGCCGTTCTTCGAATTCGACTGGCTGGGCATTCACGCCGACGCCTATTCCCTCGGCGCGCAAGCCATCGCGTTGTTGGCGATTGTGGTGCTGTATGGCCGCAGCCGGATAGCCGAGAAGCGCCGGGCGGTCGCCGCATAAATTCATTTTCTGGAATTGGAGTCGCTTATGCGCGTCTGGATCGATGCCGACGCCTGTCCCAAGGCTGCCAAGGACCTCGTCATCAAGTTCGCCCTCAAGCGCAAGTATGAGGTGGTGCTGGTGGCGGGGCAGAGCCAGATCAAGCCGAGCCTCACCCTGGTGAAGTTGATCGTGGTACCCAGCGGGCCGGATGCGGCTGACGACTATCTGGTGGAGCACGCCGTGCCGGGCGAGCTGGTGATCTGCAGCGATGTGCCGTTGGCTGATCGGCTGGTCAAGAAGGGCGTTGCAGCGCTCGATCCCCGGGGCAAGGAGTTCGATGCGCAGAACATGGGTCAGCGCCTGGCGATGCGTAACCTCTTCACGGATCTGCGGGAGCAAGGCCAGGCCAGTGGCGGGCAGGGCGCCTATGGCGAGCGGGAGAAACAGGCGTTCGCCAACTGCCTCGACCGAATCCTGACGCGGCTGGCTCGCGAGTATCCCTCGCCGCCTGCAGGCGAGAACCCGTAGGGCTGGCGAGCGATCAATCCGCTTCCAGCCCCTTTTCCAGCCCCTTTTCCAGCATCAGTCCGGGAGGCGATCCTCGTTTTCCTGCACCAGCTCCAGCACCCGATCCACCAGCTTGTTGATCCCGGACGCTGCCTCGCCGATGGACGTGGCGACCATATAAGCTGGCGTGCTCACCAACTTGCGGTCCTTGTCCTCGACGATTTCCGTCACCTCGCATTCCTGGTGAGTGCCACCCATTCGGGTGATCGCTGCAGCGGTATCGGCGTCGTTGCCGATCGTGCAGGTCACGCCCGGCCCATAGATTTTGGCGGCCAGCGCAGGCGAAACACAGATAAGCCCGATAGGTTTGCCGGCGGCGGCGAACGCTTCGGCCATCGCCAGCACTTCTGCCTGGACCTTGCAGCCAGCGCCTTGGGTAGAGAAGTTCGACAGGTTTTTCGCAGCACCGAAGCCGCCGGGGATGATCAGCGCATCGAACTCAGTGACGTCGGCTTCGCGAATGTCTTCGATGGCGCCACGGGCGATGCGGGCTGATTCGATCAGCACGTTACGCGACTCGGGCATCTCTTCGCCGGTCAGGTGATTGATAACGTGGTGCTGAGGGATATTCGGTGCGAAGCACTTCACTGAGGCGCCACGTTGATCGAGGCGCAGCAACGTCAGCACGCTTTCGTGGATTTCCGCGCCGTCGTAAACGCCACAGCCAGAAAGAATAACGGCCACTTTTTTGGTCATTCGCGTGTTCCTCTCTCGGGCGCTCCGGTCAGTCACCGGTTACGCAGGTCAGCATTGCGCTGATTGTCGCAAGCCATGAACCTAGGACAACGCCGTCAGCGAATGTCTCCGGATTCATCGGCATGGGCCGAGGATTTACTCGTCAGGGGTGTTTCTGGCTTCTACATTGGCTTCGGCATTGGCCGCGACGGCCAGCTTCTCTTCTCGAGCGATGCGTGCGTTTTTGATGCGGCGGCGAATCCACAGCAGCACGCCAATTACCAGCAGGGCCCCAAGCACCCACAGCTCGTATTTCTTGACGTTGCCCAGCAGGCCTTCGAGCACCGAGCCGAACTTGTACGCCGCTGCCCCCAACGCCGCCGCCCATACCGCCGCGCCGATGCCGTTGAGCAACAGGTAGCGCCCCGGTGGATAACCGGACAGGCCGATGGCAACCGGCATGACCGTGCGCAAGCCATACACAAAGCGGAAGCTCAGCACCCAGATGTCGGGGTGGCGGCGGATATGCTCCAGCGCACGGTCGCCCATCAACTGCCAGCGTGGCTTGCGCGCCAGGAGCTTGCGGCCATGCTTGCGCCCCATGAAATACCAGAGCTGGTCGCCTGCGTAGCTGCCAAAGAAGGCAACCACCACGACCAGATTGATATCCATGTATCCGCGGAACGCAAGAAAGCCGGCGAGCACCAGAATGGTCTCGCCTTCAAAAAAGGTCCCGAGGAAAAGGGCGAAGTAGCCAAATTCTTGTAAAAAATGCTGGAGCATTATTTAGGTGCTGGCGAAATGAACGCGCAGCCTAACGCGCCCAAGTCATTCAGGAAAGTATGCAAATGTGTCACCGCGTTAAAGTTTCCTACATCCGGGAGCGATTATTCGCTTGGAGAGGGGGTTTGTATCGCACACGTTACGTCGCAATTACACCTGTCACGCGAGTGTCATAATCGCCGCTTATAAATGTCACGCTTGCCCGTCTGGATGGGCTCGGAGCCCCTTCTTGCACGTGCCTTCTACCTGGCACCACCCGAATGTTTGCAGGTCAGGGCTTGCACCGTACGGAGAAATCCGTAGCGTGGAGAGTCAAACCGCTCACAGCGTCGAGCCTGACGCCGGTCGCCTCGCCGCACGACATCGAGTCAGGCTGCAAACATCTTCAGAACCGCCACGCCTTGGGCGTGACCGTTGTCCCACGCTGTACGTCACCACTGTTGTGGCGCAAGCGGCGTTCCGACATCGGCCGTATGCGCGGCCCAACTGTTACAAGGCCAATTGCCTTACAGGATTATTCATGAGCACCGAAGGATCTACCGAAGCCGCAGTCGAGCTTGACCCTCAGCCTGTCAATCAGCCGCCCGTCAACCAAGAGGTCACTGCCGTGGTCGAGCCGACCATTGAAGTGGTCCCCGCGCTGGAACCGCATCATCCAGCCCCGCATGTCATCGCGGTGCCCAACCTGGATGACAGCAGTCTCTACATCCATCGGGAGCTGTCGCAGCTGCAGTTCAACATCCGCGTGTTGGAACAGGCGCTCGACGAGTCCTATCCGTTGCTTGAGCGGCTCAAGTTTCTGCTGATCTTCTCCAGCAACCTCGACGAATTCTTCGAAATCCGCGTTGCCGGGCTCAAGAAGCAAATCACCTTTGCTCGCGAACAGGCCGGCGCTGATGGTCTCCAGCCTCATCAGGCGCTGGCGCGCATCAGCGAGCTGGTCCACGGCCACGTGGATCGCCAGTACGCCATTCTCAACGACATCCTGTTGCCGGAGCTGGAGAAGCATCAGGTGCGCTTCATTCGCCGTCGCAACTGGAACGCGAAGATCAAGGCCTGGGTGCGCCGTTATTTCCGTGACGAGATCGCACCGATCATCACGCCGATCGGTCTGGACCCGACGCACCCGTTCCCGTTGCTGGTGAACAAGTCGCTGAACTTCATCGTTGAGCTGGAAGGCATTGACGCCTTCGGCCGTGACTCGGGTCTGGCGATCATCCCGGCACCGCGCCTGTTGCCGCGCATCATCAAGGTGCCGGAAGACGTGGGCGGCCCGGGTGACAACTATGTGTTCCTGTCGTCGATGATCCACGCCCACGCCGATGACCTGTTCCAAGGCATGAAGGTCAAGGGCTGCTATCAGTTCCGCCTGACCCGTAACGCTGACCTGGCCCTCGACTCCGAAGACGTGGAAGACCTTGCCCGCGCGCTGCGTGGCGAGCTGTTCTCCCGTCGCTACGGCGATGCAGTGCGTCTGGAAGTGGCAGACACCTGCCCGAAACTGCTGTCGGACTATCTGCTCAAGCAGTTCAATCTGAGCGAGACCGAGCTGTATCAGGTCAATGGCCCGGTGAACCTGACGCGTTTGTTCAGCATCACGGGTCTGGACAGTCACCCCGAGCTGCAGTACATGCCGTTCACCCCGGCGATTCCGAAGCTGCTGCAGAACAGCGAAAACATTTTCAACGTCATCAGCAAGCAGGACATCCTGCTGCTGCACCCGTTCGAGTCCTTCACCCCGGTCGTCGATCTGCTGCGCCAGGCCGCGAAAGACCCTCACGTGCTGGCCGTGCGGCAGACGCTGTACCGCAGCGGCGCCAACTCTGAAATCGTCGATGCGCTGGTGGATGCCGCGCGCAACGGCAAGGAAGTCACTGCGGTTATCGAGCTGCGTGCGCGTTTTGACGAAGAGTCGAACCTGCAACTGGCGAGCCGCCTGCAAGCGGCCGGCGCCGTCGTGATCTACGGCGTGGTCGGCTACAAGACCCACGCCAAGATGATGCTGATCCTGCGCCGTGAAGCTGGTGAGATTGTGCGCTACGCGCATTTGGGCACCGGCAACTATCACGCCGGCAACGCGCGTCTCTATACCGACTACAGCCTGCTGACCTCGGACGATGCGTTGTGCGAAGACGTCGGCAAGCTGTTCAGCCAGTTGATCGGCATGGGTAAGACGCTGCGCATGAAGAAGCTGCTGCACGCGCCGTTCACCCTGAAGAAAGGCATGCTGGACATGATTGGCCGGGAGACGCAGTTCGCGTCCGAGGGCAAGCCTGCGCACATCATCGCCAAGTTCAACTCGTTGACCGATCCGAAGATCATTCGCGCGCTATACAAGGCCAGCCAGACCGGGGTCAAGATCGACCTCGTCGTGCGCGGCATGTGCTGCCTGCGTCCTGGCGTGCCGGGCGTGTCCCACAACATTCAGGTGCGCTCGATCATCGGGCGCTTCCTTGAGCACACACGGGTGTTCTACTTCTTGAATGGCGGGGACGAGCAGATGTTTCTGTCCAGCGCCGACTGGATGGAGCGCAACCTCGACAAGCGCGTCGAGACTTGCTTCCCGGTGGAAGGCAAGAAGCTGATCTTGCGTGTGAAGAAAGAGCTGGAAGGGTACCTGACCGACAACACCCATAGCTGGCTGCTACAGCCGGACGGGCGCTACATTCGCAGCACCCCGACCGGCAACCAAAACGCCCGCAATGTGCAGGCGAGCCTGTTGGAAAAACTCAGCAACCCGGTCCTCAGCGTACGTTAAGGATGATGCCGACTCGGGTCAGCCACTCCGCTTCGAGCGCGAAGTCGGCCTGAGTCAGCTGGTTGTTTTCCAGCCAGCCGTCCGGGAACACGATGTCCAGATGGTTATCGTTGGCGGTCAGCACAGGCTGCGGCATCTCTTGGGTGCCGCGAATGTGGTGGAACAGGATCGCGAAACGCAGCAACACGCACAGACGAATCAGCTTCACGCCTTCGTTGCCGAACTCGGCAAACTTGTCCTTGGGAATATTACGGCGGTGACCGCGCACGAGCAGGCCAAGCATTTGCTGGTCCTCGCGGGAAAAGCCGGCCAGGTCCGAGTGCTCGATCAGGTACGCGCCATGCTTGTGGTAGTGGTAGTGGGCGATGTCCAGGCCCACTTCATGCACTTTGGCGGCCCAGCTCAGTAACTCGCGGTACGAATTGTCCTCAAGCTCCCACGCCTTCGCCACTTGCTCCAGCGCCGACAGCGCCTTGCGCTCGACACGGGCGGCTTGCTCGAGATCAACGTGATAGCGCTCCATCAGCGAGCTGAGGGTGCGTTCGCGCACGTCTTCGTGATGATGACGGCCAAGCAGGTCGTAGAGCACGCCTTCCCGCAGGGCGCCTTCGCAGTGGTCCATGCGCTTGAGGTCGAGGGCGTCGAAGATGGCTTCGAGGATTGCGAGGCCCGCCGGGAAGATTGCCCGACGATCAGGCTTGAGGCCTTCGAAATCGATTTTTTCCACTTCGCCCAGCTTCATCAGCTTGCGCTTGAGCCAGGCCAAGCCTTCGGCGTTGACCTCGCCATTACCGTGGCCGCCGGCTTTCAGCGCCAGGCCGATGGCGCGAATGGTCCCGGACGAGCCGATTGCTTCATCCCAGGTCAGGCGATGCAGTGCGTGCTCGATGCTCATGATTTCCAGCCGCGCCGCGGTGTAAGCCTGGGCATAGCGCGCCGGGGTGATCTTGCCGTCCTTGAAATAACGCTGAGTGAAGCTGACGCAGCCCATCTGCAGGCTTTCGCGCAGCAGCGGCTCGAAGCGCTGGCCGATGATGAACTCGGTGCTGCCGCCGCCAATGTCGGCGACCAGGCGTTTGCCGGGCGTGTCGGCCAGGGTGTGGGAGACGCCCAGGTAAATCAGGCGCGCTTCTTCACGGCCGGAGATGACCTCGACCGGATGGCCGAGGATTTCTTCGGCGCGGTGAATGAATTCGTTGCGGTTGCGGGCTTCGCGCAGGGCGTTGGTGCCGACGATGCGCACGGCGCCGGGCGGCATACCGTTGATCAGCTGGGCGAAACGCTTGAGGCAGTCGAGCCCGCGCTGCATGGATTCTTCGCTGAGGCGGCGGTCGTCATCGATCCCCGCGGCCAGCTGCACTTTCTCACCGAGCCGCTCAAGGATGCGAATTTCGCCCTGATTGGCTTTGGCGACAACCATATGGAAGCTGTTGGAGCCCAGGTCGATCGCGGCGATCAGCGAGAGGTTTTTGGCTGTGGATAGCGGCATGGTCAAAAGGTCTCGGTCGATAACTCCGACATCGTGCCACGATCCATCACCGTCGCCAAACCGGCAACGTATTTGCGCGGTATTAGCAGGACCGGCTTCAGCCGGGAAGAGGCCTGCTTGCGCGCCATCAATGTTGCGGTATGGCACCTGACGTCTTCCCGGCTAAAGCCGGTCCTACGATTTGAGCCGAAGCCGGTGCTGCACTCGGGCTCAAGCCTGCTCGACTGACCCAATGAAATTAGCCAGTTCGGGCGTTTTCGGGTTGGCCATCAACTCTTTCGGGTCGCCCACCTCATGCACCTTGCCCTGGTGCATGAACACCAGCTTGTCACCCACTTCCCGGGCGAAGCGCATTTCGTGGGTCACCATGATCAGCGTCATGCCGTCTTTGGCCAGCTCGCGAACGACCGCGAGGACTTCGTTGACCAGTTCCGGGTCGAGCGCCGAGGTGATTTCGTCGCACAGCAGCACTTTGGGCGACATCGCCAGCGCACGCGCAATCGCCACGCGCTGCTGCTGACCACCGGACAACCGGTCAGGGAAGGCGTCGAATTTCTCGCCCAGGCCCACGCGATTGAGCATTTCCTTCGCCAGCCTGGTCGCTTCGGCTTTGGAAACCTTCTTCACCACCTGCGGCGCAAGCATCACGTTCTCGCCCACCGTCAGCTGAGGAAACAGGTTGAATTGCTGAAAGACCATGCCGACTTTCTGTCTCAGGCTGCGCAGGTCAGCCCGCGCTGCATCGAGGTATTCGCCGTCGACTTCGATCACACCGTCATTGATCGACTCCAGTCCGTTGAGCGTGCGCAGCAGCGTGCTCTTGCCTGAACCGCTGCGGCCGATGATCGCCACGACCTGGCCTTCCTCGACGCTGAGGTCGATGCCCTTGAGCACATGGTGGTCGCCGTAATACTTGTGCAGGGCGGAAATTCTAAGCAGAGGCATGAAGTCTCCTTTCCAGGTAGCGCGCGCTGAGCGACAACGGATAGCAAAGCAGGAAGTAGCCCAGGGCAACGAAGCCGTAGACCATGAAAGGCTGGAACGTGGCATTGGCGAGCATGCCGCCGGTTTTCGTCAGCTCCGTGAAGCCAATGATCGACGTCACTGCAGTGCCTTTGACCACTTGCACGGAGAACCCTACCGTCGGCGCCACCGCGATGCGCAACGCCTGAGGCAGAATCACGTAGCGCAGTTGCTCGAAGGGCGTCAGCGCCAGGCTCGCCGAAGCTTCCCATTGGCCGTTGGAAATCGACTCCACGCAGCCCCGCCAGATATCAGCCAGGTACGCGCTGGTGAACAGCGTCAACGCCAGCGCCGCCGCGAACCAGGGCGAAATGTCGATGCCCATCAGCGCCACGCCGAAGAACACCAGAAACAGCTGCATCAACAACGGCGTGCCTTGAAACAGCTCGATATAGCAGCGCGCGAGCCGCCGGGGCATTGCCTTCTCGGAGATGCGCAGAGTCATCACCAGCAACCCGATCACGCCGCCGCCGATGAATGCCACCAGCGACAACACCAGTGTCCATTGCAGCCCGGTCAGCAAGTTGCGCACGACGTCCCAGAGGGTGAAATCCATCAGCGGCTCCTCGCGATGTAACGTCGGCCGATCCACGCCAGCAACTGACGCACCAGCAGCGCCATGCACAGGTAGATCAGCGTGGTAATGATGTACGTCTCAAACGCGCGGAAATTACGCGACTGAATGAAGTTCGCCGCAAAGCTCAGCTCCTCCGTTGCGATCTGCGAACAGACCGCCGAGCCGAGCATTACGATGATGATCTGGCTGCTCAACGCCGGCCAGACCTTGCCCAGTGCCGGGACCAGCACGACGTGGCGGAAGGTCTCGAAGCGGGTCATTGCCAGCGCGGCCGAGGCTTCGATCTGGCCGCGCGGAATGGCCTGCACACCCGCGCGGATGATCTCCGTCGAATAGGCGCCGAGGTTGATGACCATCGCCAGCACGGCGGCCTGCCACTCGGATATCTGCAGCCCCAGGGACGGCAGCCCGAAGAAAATGAAAAACAGCTGCACCAGAAACGGCGTGTTGCGGATCAGCTCGACGTAGACACCGAAAATGGCCGAGAACGGCTGAATTTTCCACGCCCTGACAATCGCCCCGACGATGCCGACGCTGATGCCGAGCAGGGTGCCGATGGCGGTCAGTTCCAAGGTGAACAGCGCGCCGCGCAGGAGCAGGTCAGTGTTTTGCAGGACCGGGATAAAGTCGAACTGATAAGCCATTTAAGTGCCTCGGCAGTCGATGATCAGAGGTCGGCAGGCAGTGGCTGCTTGAGCCAGGTCTGCGCGTTCTTCTCCAGCGCGCCGTCTTTCTTCGCCGCTTCGAGGATCTCGTTCACTTTGGCCAGCAACTCAGGCTGACCTTTGTTCACGCCCACGTAGACCGGCGAGTCCTTGAGCTTCACTTTCAGCTCCGGAATGCGCTTGGGATTCTTTTCGCTGATGGCGACCATCACCACGTTGCCGCTGGCGATCAGGTCGGTCTGCTTGGCCAGGTAAGCCGCGATGGTCGAGTTGTTGTCTTCGAAGCGTTTGATCGTGGCTTCCTTCGGCGCGACGGCGGTCAGCTCGATATCCTCGATAGCGCCACGGGTCACGCTGATGGTTTTGCCTTTCAGGTCGTCCACGGTTTTGATCGCGTCTTCAGGCGGGCCGAATACCGCGAGGTAGAACGGTGCGTAAGCGCGGGAGAAATCGATGACCTTTTCGCGGTCCGGGTTTTTGCCAAGGCTGGAGATGACCAGGTCAACCTTGCCGGTCGTCAGGTACGGGATGCGGTTGGTGCTGTTGACCGGGGTCAGCTCAAGCTTGACCTTCAGTTGGTTGGCGATCAGCTGTGCGGTGTCGATGTCCAGGCCGCGCGGCTTCATGTCGGGGCCGACCGAGCCGAAGGGCGGGAAGTCTTGCGGCACAGCGACTTTCAACGTGCCGCGGGCGGTTACATCATCCAGACCATTAGCGTGGGCGGTGGCCTGGCCGAGCATGAGGCTGGCAAACAGGGCGGCGAGCAGGGCGCTGTAACGCTGGGTCATGGGGTGTCTCCGAATCGATCAATGTGTAGGCGAAGCCCGAGTGATGGCCAAGCACCAGTGCACAGCCCATGCCAGCCGCTTGTTTGCGACCATGGAATGCGGGCCCCAGGCCTGATCCGGTCTAACTGGTCTGAACAGTGAGTTGACGAGGTGCCCTGCTTTGGCGCGCCTGAAAGGCCCGGCGCCCCTCGCTTGGGCGTCACTTGCCGGATACCTCCGATGGCGATACAAGGGATTTTTCCTACGGTTTCCACACCTTGATCGCTATGCATCCGAGCCCTGTCGCAGTGCCTGAAGCCGCCTTCCAGGCGATCCGCAAATTGATCGCCGAGCAGGGCTATGTGCCCGGCGACAGCCTGCCATCCCAGCGGGATCTGGCGATTCGTCTGGGCGTCAGTCGCGCTTCGTTGCGTGAAGCATTGTCATCGTTGAGCGCTCTGGGACTCGTCAGTGTGCAGCCCGGCAAGGGCGTCTTCGTGCAGGCGATTTCTGAACCACAACGGAGCACGAGTGGATTTTCCTGGCCGTATGCAGCGCACGCCTCGCCCGCAGAGACGTTTCAGTTGCGCTACGCCCTGGAGGGTTTTGCAGCCGGGCTTGCGGCAGTGACGTTGACGGCCGACGAGCGCGATGTACTGGAAGACAACGTCGAGGCGATGCGGCTTGAGCTCAAGGCCGGGGACTTTGAGTGCGCAGCCCGGCTCGACTTCGATTTTCATCGACGCATCCTTGTCGCCAGTGGCAATCAGGCGATTCTGGGGATCATCACCAGCAGCGCCGATATTTTTCTGGAAAGCCAGAAGCTGCCATTTATCCGGGCGGGCAGGGCGATGGAGACCTGGCAGGAGCACCGCAAGATCCTCCGGGCGTTGGCGCGAAACGCGTCTGGCCCGGCGCAGAAAGCCATGCAGGAGCACATCCGCGGCGCGGCGTTACGCACCGGCATTGTGTTCGTCGCACCCTCCGGCTGAGCTCCGTCGATTGAGGCAACCCTGTCGAGTCATAGCAAGAGACAATCAACCTCGGCTTCCTGTCACCGCGTGACACAGTTATGATGGCCCACGTTTTTTTGCCTATGACCTCGGAGAAATCTCATGAGTAACGACCTGATCAAGCATGTCAGCGATGCGAGCTTCGAAGCCGATGTCCTGAAGGCCAGCGGCCCTGTACTGGTCGATTACTGGGCTGAATGGTGTGGCCCGTGCAAGATGATTGCCCCGGTTCTGGATGACATCGCTACTCATTACGATGGCAAGCTGACCATCGCCAAGCTGAACATCGACGACAACCAGGAAACACCGGCCAAGCACGGCGTCCGTGGTATTCCGACTCTGATGCTGTTCAAGGACGGCGAAGTCGCCGCGACCAAGGTCGGCGCACTGTCCAAGTCCCAGCTGCAAGCGTTCCTCGACGCCAATATCTGATGACGTTAAAGCCCCGCAAATCGCGGGGTTTTTTTCTGGCGTCGTACTAGACGCTTAGAAAATCAAGTGGTACATTCGGCCCCGCAACGGCTTCTCCGTTGCCCCCTGCTAGCTGTCGCCGACCGTCTCCTTTCGATTTGCACGCGATCCTGTCGCCTTCTCTGCGGCGCGGCCTCATTAAGCCAAAAGCTTAATTTCCCCCTCCATACATGATTACGTCATTCCTATATGAACCTGACTGAACTCAAGCAAAAGCCTATTACCGATCTGCTCGAAATGGCCGAACAGATGGGCATAGAAAATATGGCCCGTTCGCGCAAGCAGGACGTGATTTTCTCCCTGCTGAAGAAGCACGCGAAGAGCGGCGAGGAAATCTCGGGTGACGGCGTGCTGGAGATCCTCCAGGATGGCTTCGGCTTCCTTCGTTCTGCAGACGCCTCCTACCTCGCCGGCCCAGACGACATTTACGTCTCGCCGAGCCAGATCCGCCGCTTCAACCTGCGCACGGGCGACACCATTGTCGGCAAGATCCGTCCGCCAAAGGAAGGCGAGCGTTACTTCGCACTGCTCAAGGTCGACACCATCAACTTCGACCGTCCAGAAAACGCGAAGAACAAGATTCTGTTCGAAAACCTGACGCCGCTGTTCCCGACCATTCGCATGAAGATGGAAGCCGGCAACGGTTCCACCGAAGACCTCACCGGTCGCGTCATCGATCTGTGTGCCCCGATCGGTAAAGGTCAGCGCGGCCTGATCGTTGCTCCGCCAAAGGCGGGCAAGACCATCATGCTGCAGAACATTGCGTCGAACATCACGCGTAACAACCCTGAAGTCCATCTGATCGTTCTGCTGATCGATGAGCGTCCTGAAGAAGTAACCGAAATGCAGCGCACAGTGCGCGGCGAAGTGGTTGCTTCCACTTTCGATGAACCACCGACCCGGCACGTGCAGGTCGCCGAAATGGTGATCGAAAAGGCCAAGCGCCTGGTCGAGCACAAGAAAGACGTGGTCATCCTGCTTGACTCCATCACCCGTCTGGCTCGCGCCTACAACACCGTCATTCCGAGCTCCGGCAAGGTCCTGACCGGTGGTGTCGATGCGCACGCCCTCGAGAAGCCAAAGCGTTTCTTCGGTGCGGCACGTAACATCGAAGAAGGCGGCTCGCTGACCATCATCGCCACCGCGCTGGTTGAAACCGGCTCGAAGATGGATGAAGTGATCTACGAAGAATTCAAGGGTACCGGCAACATGGAGCTGCCTCTGGATCGCAAGATCGCAGAGAAGCGCGTCTTCCCGGCCATCAACATCAACCGCTCCGGCACACGCCGCGAAGAGTTGCTGACGGCCGACGACGAGTTGCAGCGCATGTGGATCCTGCGCAAGCTGCTGCATCCTATGGATGAAGTCGCCGCCATCGAGTTCTTGATCGACAAGCTGAAACAGACTAAGACCAACGATGAGTTCTTCCTGTCGATGAAGCGCAAGTAACACCCTGCGCTGAACCGACCGTAGAAAAATGGTGTCCTTCCGGACACCATTTTTTTTGCCCTTTTCCGTAGACCCCTCCCGTAGACAAGGAGCGTCATGCACACGTTTGGCAATCGCCGAGATATCGATGGGCTGCGGGCCCTGGCCGTGGTCCCGGTGCTGTTGTTTCACTTCGGTCTTGGACTGAGCGGCGGCTTCGTCGGCGTCGATGTGTTCTTCGTCATCTCCGGGTACCTGATCACGTCCATCATTTTCCGTGAGATCAGCGCTGAGCGATTCAGTTTCGTTGATTTCTGGGCCCGTCGCGCGCGGCGTATCGTCCCCGCCGTGACCGTTGTCGTGCTGGCTACGCTGGCGTTTGGCTGGATATTGCTGACGCCCAAGGACTACGCCGAGCTGGGCCGGGAAGTGCGGTATCAGTCGATGTTCATGTCCAACCTGCTGTTCATGCGGCAGGACGGCTACTTCGATTCCGCGTCAGATTTCAAACCGCTGCTTCACACCTGGTCGCTGGCGGTGGAGGAGCAGTACTACATTTTCTTCCCGCTGCTGATGGTGCTGGCGACGCGGTACGTGCGGCACTGGCGCTGGTTGCTGCTCGGCTTGCTGGTGCTGTCGTTCGGGCTGAACATCTGGGCGATCAAGCACAAGCCCGAGGCCGCGTTCTTTCTGCTGCCGATGCGTGCATGGGAACTGCTCTGTGGTGCGATGCTGGCCGTCGCGTCTGCGCCTAAACGCCCGCTGCCGAGCTGGGTGTACCAGACGATCAGCCTGAGCGGCTTTGCGGCGGTCGTGCTGGCGATGCTGAGCTTTGACAAAACCACTCAATTTCCCGGCTGGGCGGCGCTGCTGCCGGTGCTGGGCACGACTGCGATGATCTGGGCCAACGGTCATCCCGCGTCATGGATCGGGCGTTTGCTGAGCATCAAACCGCTGGTGGCGATCGGTCTCATCTCCTACTCGCTGTACCTGTGGCATTGGCCTATCCATGTCTACGCCAATGCGATTTCCGCCGACGGCATTTCCGACCTGGAAGCGGTCGGCTGGATTCTTCTGGCCGGCGCGCTGGCCTGGCTGAGCTGGCGCTTCATCGAGCTGCCGTTCCGTGAGCGCCGCTTACTGGCCGGCCGCAAGCCGGTGCTGATTGGCGGCCTGCTGACCCTGGCCGTGCTGGCGCTGGTAGGGCAGGCGGTGCGCTCCAGTGATGGCGTGCCGCAACGGATGTCGGGTCAGGCGCTTGCCTATGCGCAGTCTCAGGAATGGAACGCCGGTCAGATGGACTGCTTCCTGCTCGGATCAAAGCACAGCAAGGGTCTGGACAAGCTCTGTCGAGCGGGTGGCAGTGCCGACGCCGCGCCGTCCCATCTCATCTGGGGCGACAGTCATGCAGCGGCTTTGTGGCCTGGCGTCAGAATCGCGGCCGAGCGAGCGCACATGCCTGTCTGGCTGGCGAGCATGAGTGGATGCCCGCCCCTTGTTAGCACCGCAACCAGTAAGCGCTGTCAGGATTTCAATGCGCTGAACGTCGAGCGCGTTCGAATGCAGCAAATTCCCGATGTCACCTTGGCCGCGCGCTGGAGCCTGTACATCTACGGCCTGGAAGACGGCAACAAGAGCAACGTGCTGCTGAAACGGGAATCCATTGCTCAAAACGAAGCGTATTTTGCCGATGCGTTGAAAGCGCAGATCGCCGAATTGCGTGCAGCCGGCGCCCAGGTCTGGTTGTTCAAGGAAGTGCCGCAGCAGCGCAAGGGCACCATCGAGAGATTGAGCAGCCTGGCGCGGGTCGGGCGTTCGGCGGCAGAGGTTGGGCGGCCGGCGACGGAGCTCGATGCGCGACAGGCGTTCATCAATCAGCTGTTCGCCACCCTCAGCCAAGCGGATGCGGGCGTTCACCTGATTGATCCAAAACCACTGCTGTGTGAGGGCGGCCTGTGCCGTGCCGAAGTTGACGGGCGTTCGCTGTACAAGGACGAGGATCACCTGTCGGATCTGGGCGGCGAGAAGATGCAGCCGCTGTTCGCGCCGGTATTCCGCGCAACACCGCGCATTTGAGTTGGACACAGGCTGCCGTCTGCGGTCAGAGCAGGTAGGATGTGCATCTATTTGGTGAGTGGCCGGGTTAATGAAATTCAAGGATCTACGGGATTTCGTGCAGCAGCTTGAGCAGCGCGGAGAGTTGAAACGCATTCAGGTGCCTATTTCCCCTGTACTGGAAATGACCGAAATCTGCGACCGGACCCTGCGCGCCAAGGGGCCAGCGCTGCTGTTCGAAAAGCCGACGGGTTTCGACATTCCGGTGCTCGGCAATCTGTTTGGCACGCCTGAGCGGGTGGCCATGGGCATGGGCGCCGAATCGGTGTCCGAGCTGCGGGAAATTGGCAAGCTGCTGGCCTTTCTCAAGGAGCCCGAGCCGCCCAAGGGCCTGAAAGACGCCTGGTCCAAGCTGCCCATCTTCAGAAAAGTCATCGCCATGGCGCCGAAAGTCGTCAAGGACGCCCCGTGTCAGGAGATCGTGATCGAAGGCGACGACGTCGACCTCGGCATGCTGCCGGTACAGACCTGCTGGCCCGGCGATGTGGGCCCGCTGATCACATGGGGCCTGACGGTCACTCGCGGGCCTAACAAGGAACGGCAGAATCTGGGCATCTACCGCCAGCAGGTGATCGGCCGCAACAAGGTGATCATGCGCTGGCTTAGCCACCGCGGCGGCGCGCTGGATTTCAAGGACTGGTGCGACAAACACCCGGGTAAGCCATTCCCGGTCTCGGTGGCCTTGGGCGCAGATCCCGCTACCATCCTCGGCGCCGTGACGCCGGTGCCTGACAGCCTGTCCGAATACGCATTCGCCGGCCTGCTGCGTGGCAACCGTACCGAATTGATCAAGTGCCGTGGCAACGACCTCCAGGTCCCGGCCAGTGCAGAGATTGTCCTCGAAGGCGTGATTCATCCCGGCGAAATGGCCGATGAGGGGCCGTACGGCGACCACACCGGCTACTACAACGAGGTCGACAGCTTCCCGGTCTTCACGGTCGAGCGCATCACCCACCGCATCAAACCGATCTACCACAGCACCTACACGGGCCGGCCGCCTGACGAGCCCGCCATTCTGGGCGTTGCGCTGAATGAAGTGTTCGTGCCGATTCTGCAGAAGCAGTTCCCCGAGATCGTCGACTTCTACCTGCCGCCCGAGGGTTGCTCGTACCGCATGGCGGTTGTGACGATCAAGAAACAGTATCCCGGCCATGCCAAGCGTGTGATGTTGGGTGTCTGGTCGTTTTTGCGACAGTTCATGTACACCAAGTTCGTTATCGTCACCGACGACGACATCAATGCCCGTGACTGGAATGACGTCATCTGGGCGATCACCACGCGCATGGACCCCAAGCGCGACACGGTGATGATCGACAACACGCCAATCGACTACCTCGATTTCGCCTCGCCGGTCTCCGGCCTGGGTTCGAAAATGGGGCTCGATGCCACGCATAAATGGCCGGGCGAAACCACCCGTGAATGGGGTCGCGCTATCGTCAAGGACGAAGCGGTGACCCGCCGGATCGATGAAATCTGGACTCAGCTGGGAATTGATTGATGCGTGTAACCTTGCAGCCATCGGGCGCAGTCATCGAGACATTGCCGGGCGAGCGGATCCTCGACGCCGCTCAGCGTCTGGGCTACGAATGCCCTCAAAGCTGTCGCAACGGTAATTGCCACATCTGTTCCGCGCTGCTGGTCGAAGGCAGCGTCGAGCAGGGCGGAGAAATCCGCAACCACGGCGAAATCTATACGTGCCTGGCGGTGCCGCAGGAAGACTGCGTCGTGCTGTGGGACAGTGTGCTGGCGCTCGGCGAGTTGCCGGTGCGCACGTTCGCCTGCCAGGTCAGCGAATGTGTGGAAGTCGGCGGCGATGTCTGGCGCGTGATGCTCCGTGCGCCTGCGGGCAAACCGCCGCGTTATCACGCTGGTCAGTACCTGATGATCCATCGAGACGACGGCGAGAAATCGGCATTTTCCATGGCCTCGGCGCCGGAGAGCGGGCGAGATCTGGAATTTCACGTGCTCGCCCGCGAGGCCAGTGCGCAAAATCTGATCAAACAGTTGCAGCGCGATGGCATGGCGCGAGTTGACCTGCCCTTTGGTGATACTCACCTGGGCGAACTGCTCGATGGCCCGCTGGTATTGATCGCGGCAGGCACCGGTATGGGGCAGATGCACAGCCTGATCGAGCATTGCCGCTCAAAAGGCTTTCCGTATCCGGTGCATGTGTATTGGGGAATGCGCCGTCCGGAAGATTTCTATCAGCTCAGGCATTGGGATGAATGGCAGACGCTGCCCAACCTTTTCCTGCACAAGGTCGTCAGTGATCTGTGCGGTTGGGAAGGGCGCTGCGGCATGCTGCACGAGGCGGTCTGCGAGGACTTCAGCGATCTGAAGTCGCTTTATGTGTACGCCAGCGGTTCACCGGCGATGGTCTATTCGACCCTTGATGCGCTGGTGCTGGCTGGCATGGATGCGCATCAGATGCGTGCCGATGTTTTCGCTTACGCGCCGAGGCCCTGAAGCGCAGCCACTCGCCGAGCTGGATGTGGACAGCGTATTGCATGACTGTTTGTCAGATATCGGTTTTTCCGGCGTGACCCATGCGCCGGTGGCCGAGTCACAACGTCACACTGCCTGCGATGCCGTCTGATTGTTCATTCGTTGTTGCCAGACCCGTTTCATGAGCGTTCAGCGTTGCACCGGCGTCAGCCTTGCCGGTGGGGGGAACCAGATGGGGAATCAAATCAATATCCTGGCGGGAGCTGTCCATGACGGCCTGGGGTTGTCCTACCCGCCGGTCATCGATCTTGGGCCGAAGCTCACCCGAGAACAGCTGCTTGCCTCCATCCACGCCACGATGAGCCGTCACCAGGGCGGCCCGATCTGGTTGTTCGCGTACGGATCATTGATCTGGCGGCCCGAGTGCAGCGCCGTCGAGCGTCAGCGCGGTCGGGTCCACGGTTATCATCGCGGCCTCTATCTCTGGTCCCATGAACATCGCGGCACCCCCGAGCAGCCGGGGCTGGTCTTCGGTCTGGATCGAGGCGGCTCCTGCAGCGGATTCGCCTACCGATTGCCCGAAGACAATATCGACGAATCGCTGCTGGCGTTGTGGCAGAGAGAAATGCCGTTCCCGTCCTACCGCCCACACTGGCTCAACTGCCGACTTGAAGACGGCACCAAGGTGCAGGCTTTGGGATTTGTGCTGGAGCGGCATTTGCCCAGTTACGCCGGCAACCTGCCCGACAGCGTGCTTACCCAAGTGCTGGCCAATGCCAGCGGGCGGTACGGGACCACGTGGGAATACGTCGAACAAACCATCCACGCACTGCGCACCCACGCCATGCCGGACCTGAGCCTGGAGGCGCGGTTCAAGCGGTGTAAACCGGTGTTGTTGGCGATATAGCATCTGGTCACGATCTTTCGATCAGGTTTACGCGCGAGACGGCTAGACTGCATCGAAACCGATTGAGGAGCTAATCATGAGTGCTCGGCTTTCTCCGCTTGTGTCGGAGTTCGAATCAGAAGAGCAGGCTGCGCGCTACGACGCTTGGCTCCGTGCCAAGGTGCAGGCTTCGGTAGATGACCCACGACCTAACGTCCCGCATGATGAAGTCATGGCAAAACTGAAAGCGAGACTGGCCGCCAAGCGCGACAAGCGTAGCGATGATCGTTGATTGGCGCCCGGAGGCAGTCGCCGATCTGTGGGAGATACTTGAGTATATTGATGAGCGAAATCCACCTTCACGCTCGCCAGCAATACCCTTGAACAGACGTGGCTTGATCAGCGCACTGACCAAGCCTTTTCCGTTTGAGACTTAAGCCATTTCCTCTCGCGACTGGCTCGCCACCCGCGTATGGCGCAGCGTCGGCACCAGGAACGCTATCGCGAGGATGCAAGCGGACACCAGCAGCACGAAGCCGCCGTCCCAGCCGAAGTGGTCGACTGTGTAGCCCATCAGGGCGCTGGCGGCGACCGAACCACCGAGGTACCCGAACAGGCCAGTGAATCCCGCTGCCGTGCCGGCTGCTTTCTTCGGTGCCAGCTCAAGGGCCTGCAAGCCGACCAGCATGACCGGGCCGTAGATCAGAAAGCCGATCGAGACCAGCGCAATCATGTCGACGGTGGGGTTGCCGGGCGGATTGAGCCAGTAGACCAGCGTCGCAACGGTCACCATTGCCATGAATACGATGCCGGTCAGGCCACGGTTGCCACGGAAGATCTTGTCGGACATCCAGCCGCACAGCAACGTGCCCGGAATACCTGCCCACTCATAGAAGAAGTAGGCCCACGACGTTTTGTCGACGTCGAAGTGCTTGGCTTCTTTCAAGTACGTTGGCGCCCAGTCCAGCACGCCGTAACGCAGCAGGTAAACGAACACGTTGGCCAGCGCGATGTACCAGAGCATTTTGTTGCGCAGGACGTATTTGACGAAGATCTCTTTGGCGGTGAATTCCTCTTCGTGGCTCGCGTCGTAGCCTTCCGGGTAGTCGTTCTTGTATTCCTCGACCGGCGGCAAGCCCACGGACTGCGGGGTATCACGCATGGTGACGAAGGCGAAGAGAGCGACAAACAGGGCAACCGCCGCAGGCACATAAAATGCGGCGTGCCAGTCGTTGGTCCAGCCGAGTCCGAGCAGGAAAAGCGGGCCGATCAAGCCGCCGCCGACGTTGTGCGCCACGTTCCACACCGACACGACGCCGCCACGTTCCTTCTGCGACCACCAGTGCACCATCGTGCGTCCGCTCGGCGGCCAGCCCATGCCCTGGGCCCATCCGTTGATGAACAGCAGAATGAACATGATCGTCACGCTGGACGTCGCCCAGGGTGCGAATCCGAACACGAACATCACCAGCGCGGAAATCACCAATCCGAAAGGCAGGAAGTAACGCGGGTTGGAGCGATCCGACACCAGCCCCATGAGGAACTTCGAAAGGCCGTACGCAATGGCGATCGCCGAGATCGCCAGCCCCAGTTGACCGCGGGTATATCCCTCATCGATCAGGTAGGGCATGGCCAGCGAGAAGTTCTTGCGCAGCAAATAGTAGCCGGCGTAGCCGAAGAAGATGCCGGCGAAAATCTGCCAGCGAAGGCGGCGGTAGGTGGAGTCGACACGCTCCGCAGGCAGCGGAGCCTGATGCGCGGCAGGACGGAAAAAGGCAAACATCGGGACACTCCATTTATTTTTTTGTTATGCGAATCCGAATATTACATTTTCGTTACAGAAAATAGGAAGGCTTCTCATCGGATAAAAAGGGCGTAAATGCGGGGCGGGATGGAATTCCTTTGCGAACATCGCGTTTGTGCAGTGCTGCGCGCAGGTGGGTTTCAATGCGTGGGACAGGTAAAGTGCGCGCTCATGGGCTCACGATTGGCAAACCGACATGCAGTCACCCCCGCTTGGGATTCGGAATCAAAAGATCATCATTCTGTGCCGCGATGTCGGCGGATACCTTGGCCGGCTCAGCCACTTTCTCGGCAAGTCGAACGACGTGGTGTTCATTAACCTGACCCAAGGCGGGAAGGAGCTGTCCTGGCTTCCGGGAAAGATGCGGCGATGGCTGAAGAAGTACCTGATCATTCGGCGTGCCAACGCTACGATCCGGGCAGCAGGGCATGTCGACGCATTGCTGGTGGTGAACCCGAGTCAGCTGGATCAGGGGCTGGTCTTGCGGGCAAAGTCCGCCGCTCAGCTGACCATTGCGTATCTGTCAGACGGAATCGCACGGTTGTCCATGCCGCTCGATCAACTGGCGACCTTTGACAAGGTCTACACCTTCGACAGTGCCGATGCCCACGAGTATCAGCTGCGCAAGCTCTACAACTACATCTACGAAGAGCACGCCGATTTCAAAACGACGTCCGACTTCAAGGCTTTCGTCGTGATGGGCGGCAAGCACCGCGTTGATGTGCTTGGCCGGGTGGCTCAAGCGTTTGAACAGCTGGGCTACACCAGCACCTGCAAATTTCTGGTGCAGAGCAAACCAGTGCCCGGAGCCAGTCCATTACTGACCTTCTTCCGCCAGCGCATGGACATCGATGAAACGGCCGAATACGTCAGGCGTTCGGAAATCCTGATCGATATCGTCCGGCCGGGCCACGCGGGTTTGAGCTTCCGTTTTTTTGAAGCGCTGCTCTACCGCAAGAAAATGATCACCAACAATCCATCGGTGGCGGATTACGACTTCTACGATCCGCGCAACATCCTGATCATCGACAGCGAGCACCCCGTTATCCCTGACGCTTTCATTAACGGGGAGTACGTGGACCCGCCCGAAGAAGTCGTGCAGCGGTACAGCATGGCCAGTTGGGCGAATGAGGTGTTCAGTCCGCCCCCGGCTAGGCAGCGTCAGTTAACCGTTACCGAGCCTTAAGCATTCGGCAGGGTTGCTTTGGCGCTCGGCGATGCCTTGCGCAGGAACGGGTACTCGATGCACCAGTACGTTGCGACGCTGATGCTGCTGGTCAGCAGGATGATCAACGGTAAGTACAGCGCGTAGCTGAGCGGGTCCGGCATGGCGAAGTCGTACGCGCCCAGCAGGCTGAACACGCTGTAGATGACGATGCCGTGCAGCAGGTAAATGCTGAAGCTCGCTTCGCCCAGAATCTTCAACCCTCGAATCTCCAGCACCCCGTGCAAGCTGTTGCCGAGTACGAACAGCGCAAACGGGAGGCCGAGGATCAGCATTTGTAGCGTTGAGTACGATTTGAGTTTCATGCAGATCAGCAGTATCGCGACCGCTACCAACGTGCAGCGTACGCCCGTGAAGTCGATTTTCCACTGGCGCATCCGGTCTTCAAAGACCGCCACCGCGATCCCGACAGCAAACAGTTTTATGAACCGGTTGTGAAAGTGATGGTGGTACTCGCCCCACAGGCACGCCAGCGCAATCAGCGCGACCACGACGGCCATGCCGGGGAGCTTGCGTCGAAGCAGGCAATACAGCACCGGCAGCGACAGGTAGAAGACCGCTTCATAGAGCAGCGTCCACTGCACCGACGCGTTGATACGCACGGTGTCCGGAAAACCACTGAGGGGGCTGCCGATGAAAATCACCCATCGCCCGAGCGCCTTGATCGTGTCCATGACCGGCGCACTGATGCCTGCGGACTGGTACAGCGCGATGGCCGTAATCAGCGCGACGCTGAAGAGATACATCGGGAAGATTCGTCGTACCCGTGACGACAGAATCTGACGCCATTTTGGCTCGCTTCGGTAGATCTTCGCGGTAAACAGGTAACCGGTGATCATGAAAAACAACGACACCGGCACCGTGCCCATGTTGTTCAGCACGCGGCTGTCCGTGGTTTCCCAAACGCCGTTGACGTGCCAGTAATAACTGACCATGAAGTGGTGAACAATGACTGCGGTTGCGAGCACGCCTCGCAGCCCGTCCAGCGACGAAACGCGATGAAGCGCGTCTCGGGAGAGGATCGGCAGGCGCCGGGTGGCGAAGCAAAATATCGCGATCGACAGCGCGTACAACGTGATCAAAAGCAGAGTGACGGTCATCAACACGGGTCCGCAGTTCGTATGGGAGTCGATACCGAATGACTCGTGTTCGGTATGTATCGGCCGTGAAATATACGGAACACATCAGGCGCCGTCGCGGGTTGTTTAGCGGCGTGTTGATTTTGGGACCGATCCTACGCAGCCCTGGGAAGTCATGAGCTATTGCCGCCGGAGAACAGCAAACAAAATGCGCGCCAGCCTTTTGCACCCACGCAGGAGGTAGACGAGAGAAGCGCGCAGGTGATGGCAGTGATGAGCAAGTGGGTTTTATGGCTGATGTTCGCGGTATGTATCGGCGCCCATGCAGATGAGCACAGTGTGGAGTTTGATTACCGCAGGGCGCCTGCCTGGCCGTATTCGCTTTCAAAATCGGGAATATCCGGGTGGGTCGTCTACGACCTAGTGGCGCACCATGATGGACGGGTTTCCGAGCCTGAGGTGCTGGACAGCTCGCATCCTCTGTTTTCCCTCGCCGTCGTAAAGGTGGTGCCAACGTGGCGCGTAAAACCCTGGGTCGTCAGTGAGCAGCGTCCGGCAGTCATTTCGCTGCGTCAGGAGCATTACTTCGTCCACCCGCGTGAAGGAAATGCCGCCGTGCCTTGGCTGCATCGGAGTCTGCGCCACCTGTCCTGCGCGAAATTCAACAAACGCTTCGAAGACTTCCAGCAGAACTCGTCTGATCTTGAACAGGTGGAGATGAGCGTGTTCCGGCACACCTACAGCGTGCTCGCGAGGGTGGCGACTTACAGAAAGCTGTCCGACGAGGACAGGTTCGCGCTGGGGGATGCGCTGGCAGATGCAGTTCCGGAGGTCATTCAGCGCTGCCGGGCGACTCCGGAACTGCGTTACAAGGACGTGTTGCCTGATCAAGTGAGGAGGATGCTATGAGCCGTGCAGAGAACTGCGCAAAGTGAGTTCCGTTTCTTCAGAACAGGTCGATCCCGATGCACGCTACCTGACGCTAACCACTACCTTGCCCACCGCTTTTCTCTGCGCCAGCGATTCAATCGCTTCCCCGGCTTGCTCCAGCGGGTAAATCTTCGACACCAGCGGCTTCAACTTGTCTTCGCTGAACCAGGTGAACAGTTGTTGGAAATTCGCCGCATTGTCTTGCGGCTGGCGTTGGGCAAATGAGCCCCAAAACACGCCTACAACCGAGGCACCTTTCAACAGCGCGAGATTGACCGGCAGTTCGGGGATGCGACCACTGGCGAAGCCGACGACCAGCAATCGGCCGTTCCAGGCGATGCCGCGAACGGCTTGATCAAAAAGGTCACCGCCCACAGGGTCATAGATCACATCGACGCCGTTGCCGCTGGTGAGGCGTTTGATTTCATCCTTCAGATTGCTTTCGCTGTAATTGATCAACTCGTCGGCGCCGGCGGTTTTGGCGACCTCCAGCTTTTCTGCGCTGCTGGCGGCGGCGATCACGCGAGCGCCCATGGCTTTGCCGATCTCAACCGCGGCGAGGCCGACGCCCCCCGATGCGCCGAGGACGAGGAGCGTTTCGCCTGCCTGCAGATTGGCGCGCTGTTTAAGGGCGTGCATGGAGGTGCCGTACGTCATGCTGAAAGCAGCAGCGGTGGTGAAGTCCATCGTTTCGGGGATGGGCAGGACGTTGTAACCGGCCACGGCGATCTGTTCGGCGAAGCTGCCCCAGCCGGTCAGCGCCATCACTCGGTCACCGACACGAACATGGCTGACCTTTTCGCCGACAGCCGTCACGACGCCCGACGCTTCACCTCCGGGCGAAAACGGAAAAGGCGGCTTGAACTGGTATTTGCCTTCGATAATCAGCGTGTCCGGGAAGTTGACCCCGGCAGCGTGCACGTCCAGAAGAATCTCGTTTTTCTTCGGCTCCGGGCTGGGGATTTCCTCCAACACCAGATCTGCAGCGGGACCGAAGGCTTTACACAGCACGGCTTTCATCGAGGGCTATTCCTTTTTCGGGGATGGCCGATAAGTACAGGTAGCGAGGTTGTGGGGTCAATGAGCATGGCCCGGCCTGATAGGCGTGCATAAGCTGAAGTAAGCTATGCGGCAAAACGGATTGAGGAGCGGACTGTGAAAGCGTGGATTGTTATGTTGATGGCATTGTCGATGCCTGTTGTAGCGCTGGCCGAAGAGGGCGGCGAGAAAGAAGATCCGAACAAGGTTTCCTACGTGGCGTTGACGCCACCTTTCGTGGGCAACTACGCGCTGGACGGTAGCCCGAAGCTGCACGTCTACAAGGCCGACGTCGCCTTGCGCGTGACCGGCGCCGAAGCGCAGAAACTGGTGAAGCAGAACGAGCCGCTGATTCGCAACCAGTTGGTGGCGTTGTTCACTCAGCAAACGGTCGACAGCATGGGCAACGTGGATGCCAAGGAAAAACTGCGTCAGGAAGCGCTGAAGCAGACCCAGCAGGTATTGACCCAGGAAACCGGCAAGCCCGTCGTTGATGACCTGCTGTTCAACAACTTCATTGCCCAATAACGCCGCGCTCTGAACTCAGCGCAGGCCCAGTACGGCCGCCCATTGTTCGTCCGTCACCGGCATGACGGACAAGCGGCTGCCTTTCTGCACCAGTGGCAATTGCTCAAGGGCAGCTTGCTGCTTCAGAAATCCCAGTCCCAGCACCTTCGGAAACTCCTCGACGAAATCCACATCAAGGGCGCTCCAGGGATTTTTCTCCTCGGTGGCTTTGGCATCGAAGTAGTGGCTTTTCTCGTCCATCGCGGTGGGATCGGGGTACGCTGACTTAACGATTTCTCCAATGCCGGCGATCCCGGGCTCGGGGCAGCTGGAATGGTAGAAAAAGAACTGATCACCCACGGCCATCGCACGTAGAAAGTTCCGCGCCTGATAGTTGCGGACACCGTCCCAGCGTGTCTGACCGAGCTTTTTAAGCCCGCTGATCGAGAGCTCGTCGGGCTCGGATTTCATCAGCCAATAGGCCATTTACAAGGCTCCTGAACAGGTGTTGGGAAAGTTGTCCTACGTTTTGATGACAACCCGACAGTCGGCTGGCGTCAGTATTTGCGTGTTGCGTCACGTTGCCGCAGAATGCCGGCATTTTAAGGGCTGCACGATCTGGCAGCCTGTTTAAACGTTATCGATTTTAGATTCTGATTCGTTACAAAGGGGACGATGAATGCGACGCAAGCCGGATGTACTGTGGGTTTTGGCAATTTTGTTCGGCTTGGGAATCGTCACCACCGGTTACGCGCAAAGTCTGTGGGCCGCAAAGGCAGACGCGCCGGTTGAAATCACTCAGCAACAGCAGCCATTGTCCCGCCGCTAAACCGCTTTCGCAGCGCGCTTTCCTCTCAGGAGCGCGCCTTGCTGACAATTCACCCCGCCACATACCAGCGCTTATCCGTCACCGTTCCTGCCAACGGAACATCCCAACTGGCGACCGCCAGCTTCGCGACTTTCTGACACTCATGGGCCAGTCCCAGCAGCACCGGCTTGCGCCAGGTTTTACGACGCGCGCGATAAGCCAGACTGCGGTCGTAAAAGCCGCCCCCCATGCCAAGACGTCCGCCTTGCGGATCGAATCCCACGAGCGGCATCAACACCAGGTCCAGTGTCCAGATCTTGCGCTGTCGCTTGGCATTGATGCGCGGCTCGGGGATACGGAGCCGGTTCGGCTTGAACTTCTCCCCTGGATGCACGCGCTGGAACACCATTTTCGTTCGCGGCCAGGCGCTCAGCACTGGCAGGTAGGTGGCCTTGCCGCGTTTTTGAGCGGCACGAAGCAGCAGGCGCGGGTCGATCTCACCGTCCATCGGAAGATAGAGAGAAACGTGCCGGGCGCGGCGAAACAGAGGGTTTTGCGCAAGTTGACGGTACACACCCTGCGCCGCCTGTCGCTGTTCTGCCGGGCTGAGCGCGCGGCGATTATGGCGAAGCAGCCGACGCAACTGTGGGCGAGTGAGGCTTGAAGGATCTGGGAGGGGAGCGGCGCCGGATGAGGTCATGCTGGCGGGTCCGTAAGGCTTTGGAAGGTGATGTCGTGTAATCAGGCAGATTCACGATGCCCACCGCCAGACGGGACGCCTGGCGATGGGTAGAAGGTTCGAGACTCCCCGACGAACCGCTGTCGGTGTAGCCCTTGAACCCGAAAGTTCAAGGTGGAGATTGCAGGAGGTTTTAAGGCTTTCCGTCGAGCGGACATGCACACCAACCCCAACGTGCAACCCCCGTGGTTGTGCGTATCGGCTCAGGGACATGACCGACTGGCAAGCACTCCAGGGAGCGGTCGCAAGTATACCGAATCATGTCCGAACAATCAGCCTTGTGCTTTATCCGAATCCGTGGCAAGGACCAGGTCTACACGGTCCAGCAAATCGCGAACCTGCTCGCTATTGGCACCATTTGCCTGGGCCTTTGCGGGTGGCAGTTCCTGTTTGTGCAGAAGGTCATGGGTAATGTTCAGTGCGGCCATCACCGCAATACGGTCGGCGCCGATGACTTTGCCGCTGCTGCGGATCTCGCGCATTTTGCCGTCCAGATAACGCGCGGCGCTGACCAGATTGGTGCGCTCCTCTTGCGGGCAGATGATCGAATATTCTTTGTCGAGGATTTGCACGGTGATGCTGTTGCCATTACTCATGAGTCTTGCTCCAGGGCCTTGAGGCGCGAAATCATGGACTCGACCTTTTGCCGGGCGATTTCGTTTTTTTCAATGAGTTGAGCGCGTTCCTCGCGCCAGGATTTTTCCTGAGCTAATAGGAGTCCGTTTTGACTTTTTAGTTGCTCGACACGATTGATCAATAACTCCAGTCGAGCCATCAGCGCTTGCAGGTCGTTGTCTTCCATTGTTTTCCACTGATTACTTTCAGATGAGTGGTGCAGGCGCTGGCGTCTGGATTCGCCCCGGACATCGCCTGATAGCTTGGGCGCGTCTGCCGGTGCTACGATACAAGGCCTTCATTCTAGACATTGCGCCGCCTGGCGCCTAGTTGCCCATGCCTATTCAGAAATCCCCGTACAACGGCTTCGCCACCCTGCTTACCAGCAGTGGTCATCACGTATCGCCTGCCGAATTGCACGGCCTTTTGCTCGGTCGCAGTTGCGCCGGCGCAGGCTTTGATGCTGAGGAGTGGCTGACCGACGCTCACCTGCTGCTGGAAACAGAGCCTGACGACAAAGTGCGCCAGGCCCTGATCGGCCTGCAGGCAATGGTCAAAAGCGAACTGACCGGCGACGACATGACCGTCGTGTTGCTGTTGCCCGGCGATGATGAGCCTCTGGCTACGCGCACCGCCGCCATGGCCCAGTGGTGCCAGGGTTTCCTTAGCGGCTTTGCCCGGGTCGGTGGTCAGTCGCTGAGCGATGATGCCAGGGACGTGCTGCAAGATCTGGCTGCCATCGCTCAGGTCCACGATGCGCTCGACGAGTCCGAAGACGGCGAGAGCGACTACATGGAAGTGATGGAATACCTGCGCGTTGCGCCGTTGCTGCTGTTCACCGAGTTCAACCAGAAAACCGACGCCGAAGACGAAGCCAAGCCGTCTTTGCACTGACAGCGCGTCATCGCTGCTTCGGCCATGCCGCCCTGCGCGGCGGTGGCCGAAGCGCACCTCCCGGAGTACCGCACTTGCCCATGATTCATATCCCGAAAGCCGAATATGCCCGCCGCCGCAAGGCGTTGATGGAGCAGATGGAGCCCAACAGCATCGCCATTCTGCCAGCGGCGGCTGTGGCCATTCGGAACCGGGACGTTGAACATGTGTACCGCCAGGACAGCGACTTTCAGTACCTGAGCGGCTTCCCCGAGCCTGAAGCGGTGATCGTGCTGATCCCCGGCCGCGAGTACGGTGAGTACGTCCTGTTCTGTCGCGAGCGCAATCCCGAGCGCGAGCTGTGGGACGGCCTGCGCGCGGGTCAGGACGGCGCGATGCGCGAGTATGGCGCTGACGATGCCTTCCCGATCACCGACATCGACGACATCCTGCCCGGCCTCATCGAAGGTCGCGATCGGGTGTATTCGTCCATGGGCAGCAATCCTGAATTCGATCGACATGTGATGGAGTGGATCAACGTCATCCGTTCCAAGGCGCATCTGGGTGCGCAGCCGCCGAAAGAATTCGTTGCGCTGGATCACCTGCTCCACGACATGCGCCTGTATAAATCGGCGGCCGAAGTGAAAGTGATGCGTGAGGCCGCGCAGATCTCGGCCCGGGCCCACGTGCGGGCGATGCAAGCCAGTCGCGCCGGGCTCTACGAGTTCAGCCTGGAAGCGGAGCTTGATTACGAATTTCGCAAGGGCGGCGCGAAGATGCCGGCCTATGGCTCGATCGTCGCGTCGGGGCGCAACGCCTGCATCCTGCACTATCAGGAGAACGACGCGCCGCTTAAAGACGGCGACCTGGTGCTGATCGATGCCGGTTGCGAGATCGACTGCTACGCCAGTGACATTACCCGTACCTTCCCGGTCAGCGGCAAGTTCTCCGCCGAACAGAAAGCGATTTACGAGGTGGTGCTCAAATCCCAGGAAGCGGCGTTTGCGGCGATCAAACCCGGCAATCACTGGAATCAGGCCCACGAGGCGACGGTTCGGGTTATCACCGAAGGCTTGGTTGAACTCGGGCTGCTGCGAGGCGCGGTGGATGAACTGATTGCCGCCGAAGCGTACAAAGCTTTCTACATGCACCGTGCCGGACACTGGCTGGGCATGGACGTGCACGATGTCGGCGAATACAAGGTCGGCGGCGAGTGGCGCGTGCTGGAGGCCGGGATGGCGCTGACGGTCGAGCCCGGCATTTATGTGTCCCCGGACAATCAGACCGTTGCCAAGAAGTGGCGCGGGATTGGCGTGCGAATCGAGGATGACGTCGTGGTGACCAAAAAAGGCTGTGAAATCCTGACGGGCGACGTGCCAAAAACCGTTGCCGACATTGAGGCCCTGATGGCCGCTGCGCGAACCCAAGCCGCATGAGCCGCTTTAATCTGGCCATCGTCGGCGGCGGGCTGGTCGGCGCAAGCCTCGCTCTCGCCCTGCAAGCCGGGGCGAAGGCGCGGGGCTGGAAAATTGTCCTGATCGAGCCGTTTGCGCCTGGCGACACGTACCAGCCCAGCTATGACGCGCGCTCTTCGGCGCTGTCTTTCGGCGCGCGGCAGATCTACGAGCGCCTGGGCCTGTGGCAGCAGATCAGCCGCCGCGCCGAGCCCATTCTCAAAATTCACGTTTCCGACAAAGGCCGGTTCGGCGCTGCGCACCTGTCTTCGATGGAGGAAGGCGTTCCGGCCCTGGGCTATGTGGTTGAAAACGCCTGGCTTGGCCAATGCCTGTGGCAGGCGCTGGACAAGGACGTGATCAGTTGGCGGGTGCCGGCTGAGGTCACGCACATGCAGGCGCTGCCCGATGGCTACCAACTTACCCTGAACGACGAAACTCAGCTCACTTGCGATCTGGCGGTGCTGGCCGACGGCGGCCGCTCCAGCCTGCGCGAGCAGTTGGGCATTGCCGTGCGGAACACGCCGTACGATCAGAGCGCCCTCATTGCCAACATCACGCCGGGAGATCCACACGGTGGTGAGGCCTTCGAGCGGTTCACCGAAAATGGCCCCATGGCGTTGTTGCCGCTTCCGGACAACCGCTGCGCACTGGTCTGGACGCGCACCGGCAATGACGTTCAACGGCTGATGGCGCTGGACGACCGACGCTTTCTGGAAGAACTGCAGGGCGTCTTTGGCTACCGTTTGGGTGCGCTGAAACAAGTGGGTGCGCGGCATAGCTATCCGCTGGCGTTGATCGAGGCCGAAGAGCAGATCCGCTCCCATCTGGTGGTGCTCGGCAACGCGGCCCACAGTCTTCACCCGATTGCGGGGCAGGGCTTCAACCTGTCGCTGCGTGATGCGGCCTCCCTGGCCGAATCACTGCTCGCCAGCGAAGCACCGCTGGGCGAGCTGTCGACGCTGCAGGCCTACCGCGAGCGCCAGCGCGTTGATCAAAAACTGACCGTCGGCTTTTCGGATCAAGTCACCCGGCTGTTCAGCAGTCAGCAATCCCTCGTCACGGCAGGCCGCAACTTGGGCCTCCTGGGCCTGGATCTGCTGCCGTCCGCCAAGAGCTGGTTCGCCCGTCAGGCCATGGGCCTGGGAACGCGAAGCGATGTCTGAACACTCCATTCATTCGTGGCCTTCGCCACAACCGAGAACGATTTAAAGCATGGAAACGCGCGCAGATCTGCTGATTGTCGGGGCCGGAATGGTGGGGAGCGCGCTTGCACTGGCGCTGCGCGACAGTGGGCTGAACATTCTCGTGGTGGATGGTGGTCCTCTGACGGTCAAGCCGTTCGTGGCCGACGCGCCATTCGAGGCGCGCGTCAGCGCGCTGTCCATCGCCAGTCAGCGCATTCTCGAGCGGCTAGGCGTCTGGGACGGCATCGTTGCGCGGCGAGTCAGCCCCTACAGCGACATGCACGTGTGGGATGGCAGCGGCACGGGCAAGGTGCATTTTTCTGCCTCCAGCGTTCACGCCGAAGTGCTTGGGCATATCGTTGAAAACCGCGTGGTGCAGGATGCGCTGGTCGAACGCTTGCATGACAGCAACATCGGTTTGTTGGCCGATGCGCGTCTGGAGCAGATGCGTCACTCCGGCGATGACTGGCTGCTGACCCTGTCCGACGGCCGCACATTGCGCGCGCCGCTGGTAGTCGCGGCCGATGGCGCCAACTCGACCGTGCGGCGCATGACGGGCACCGCGACGCGGGAATGGGACTACCTGCATCATGCCATTGTGACGAGCGTGCGCACGGCGGATTCCCACCGCAAAACCGCCTGGCAGCGCTTTACTGACGACGGCCCGCTGGCCTTTTTGCCGCTGGATCGAGAGGGTGAGCATTGGTGCTCCATCGTCTGGTCGGTAACACCGGAGCAATCCGAGCGGTTGATGAAGCTCGATGGCGAACGCTTCTGCCGTGAGCTGGAGAATGCGTTCGAAGGCTGTCTCGGGCAGGTGATCTCGGCTGATTCGCGGGTTTGCGTCCCGCTGCGGCAACGCCATGCCAAGCGCTATGTGGCGCCGGGCCTTGCGCTGATCGGCGACGCCGCACACACCATTCATCCATTGGCGGGGCAGGGCGTCAACCTGGGCTTTCTCGACGCGGCGGTGCTCGCCGAAGTGCTGCGCGGTGCGGTCGAGCGCGGAGAGCGTCTGGCCGATGAGCGTGTGTTGAGCCGTTACGAGCGTCGGCGCATGCCGCATAATCTGGCGTTGATGGCGGCGATGGAAGGCTTCGAGCGGCTGTTCCAGGCCGATGCGCTGCCGGTTCGTTTGTTGCGCAATGCCGGGCTGAAGATGGTCGATCATTCGGCAGAAGCCAAAGCATTGTTCGTGCGTCAGGCGCTGGGGCTGACCGGGGACCTCCCCGAGTTGGCGAAGCTCTGACGGCACAGCACTTCTGTCCGCGCGCTTCACTGTGGGACCGGCTTAGCCGGGAAAGCGCCATTTGCTACGCGGGGAATCTGATGGCGTTGAAGCTGGCCTCTTCCCGGCTGACGCCGGTCCCACTGAAACCGCGCGCGTTCAGAGGGTTCACCGCCGGCACTCCGCAACATCCGGTAACGGCTCAATCCTGACTTCGGTTGAGATGGTAGATGCGATTCACTACCATTTCGCCTCGTTTTTCCCCTCTCTCGAATCAGGAGAACCTGCATGCAGGCGAGCAAGCGTCTTTTGGCTGCCCTGGCATTAACCGTGCTCGGCAGCACCGCCCAGGCCGCAGATGAAGTGGCGGTGTATTCCTCCCGAATCGATGAGCTGATCAAACCGGTGTTCGATGCCTACACCGCCAAGACCGGTGTGAAGGTCAAGTTCATCACCGACAAGGAAGCCCCGCTGATGCAGCGCATCAAGGCCGAGGGCCAGAACGCAACGGCTGACCTGCTGCTCACCGTCGACGCAGGCAACCTCTGGCAAGCGGAACAGATGGGTATCCTGCAGCCGTTCACTTCGCCGGTCATCGACGCGAATATTCCCCCGCAATACCGCTCTTCCACCCACAGTTGGACCGGCCTGAGCCTGCGCGCGCGGACCATCGCCTACTCCACCGATCGCGTCAAACCTGAAGAACTCACCACCTACGAAGCGCTGGCCGACAAACAGTGGGAAGGACGTCTTTGCCTGCGTACCGCCAAGAAGGTCTACAACCAGTCGCTGACCGCCACGCTGATCGAAACCCACGGCGCCGAGGCGTCTGAAAAGATTCTCAAGGGCTGGGTGAACAACCTCTCGACCGACGTGTTTTCCGATGACATCGCGGTGCTGGAAGCCATCAATGCCGGCCAATGCGACGTCGGCATCGTCAATACTTACTACTACGGTCGCTTGCACAAGGACAATCCGGACCTTGCCGTGCGCTTGTTTTGGCCCAATCAGTCGGATCGCGGCGTGCACGTCAATCTTTCCGGCATCGGCCTGACCAAATACGCGCCCCATGCCGACGCCGCCAAGGCGTTGGTGGAATGGATGACGGGCCCCGAAGCCCAGACGATATTCGCCGGCACCAACCAGGAATTCCCGGCCAACCCGAAAGTCGCACCGTCCGAAGAAGTGGCGAGCTGGGGCGCATTCAAGGCGGACACAATCCCGGTTGAAGTGGCCGGTCGGCGGCAGGCCGAGGCGATTCGCATGATGGACCGTGCTGGCTGGAACTGATCTTTCGCAAAAAAAGCCCGGATTAACGCCGGTTTTTGCATTTTGGTGAAGATCCTGTGGGAGTGAGCTTGCTCACGAAGACGGCATTTCAATCGCTGGAGATCTAGCGGATGTGCCGGCCTCTTCGCGAGCAAGGTGGAGCGCCACCCCGGTCGCTCCCCCCGAGGGCTTCGGCAACCCGCAACTCTCCATGAGTAACCCCTTTGGCCCATTCCCCCCAGCGTCGCTGGTACCCCCTGGTTTTCACCATCGCCGCGCTGGTGCTGCTGCCGTTGAGCGTGCTGATGTTCTCCTGGCAAACCGTCGATCAGCAGATCTGGTCCCACCTCTGGGAAACCCAGATGCCACGGTTGCTGGGCAACACCCTGACGCTGGTGCTCGGCGTCGGGCTGGGCGTTACGGTCTTGGGCGTGAGTCTCGCGTGGCTGACGGCGCTGTGTGAGTTTCCAGGGCGGCGCTGGCTCGACTGGGCGCTGATGCTGCCGTTTGCCATCCCGGCGTATGTGCTGGCGTTTGTCTTTGTGGGATTGCTGGATTTCGCAGGTCCGGTGCAGACGCTGTTGCGCGAGTGGTTCGGCTCCGGCCTGCGTCTGCCGCGAGTGCGCTCGACCGGTGGCGTGATCATCGTGCTGGTGCTGGTGTTTTACCCCTACGTCTATCTGTTGGCGCGCACGGCATTCCTGGCGCAGGGCAAAGGCCTGATGGAGGCCGCCCGCATTTTGGGGCAGTCGCCGTGGCAAGCGTTCTGGCGCGTGGCATTGCCCATGGCGCGGCCGGCGATCGGTGCCGGTGTCGCGTTGGCGTTGATGGAAACCCTGGCGGATTTCGGCGCGGTGTCGGTGTTCAATTTCGACACCTTCACCACCGCCATCTACAAAACCTGGTACGGCTTCTTCAGCCTGTCGAGCGCGGCGCAACTGGCGAGCCTGCTGCTGTTGGCCGTCATGGTCCTGCTGTACGGCGAGCATCGCGCACGGGGGGCGAGCCGACCGAGCAACGAGCGTCCGAGGGTCAATGCGCTGTATCACCTGCGCGGTCTGAACGCCGCCGCCGCCAGCACATGGTGTGGGCTGGTGTTCGCCTGCGCGTTTGTGGTGCCACTGCTGCAGTTGATTGTCTGGGTCTGGCAGCGCGGGCGTTTCGACCTCGACGAGCGCTACGCCGGGTTGATCCTGCACACGCTTTATCTGGGCGGCATCGCTGCGCTGGTCACGGTGTGCGTCGCGATGATTCTCGTGTTTGCCCGGCGTCTCGCCCCCACTCGCGCCATCCGCTCGGGCGTCAGCCTCGCCAACATCGGCTACGCGCTGCCCGGCTCTGTGCTGGCGGTGTCGATCATGTTGGCGTTCAGTTATCTCGACCGGGAACTGGTCGTGCCCTTATCCACCTGGATGGGCGGTGCTGGCCGGCCGCTTTTGCTGGGCAGCCTGGGGGCGCTCGTGCTTGCTTACCTGGTGCGCTTCATTGCGGTCGCCTACGGGCCGCTCGAGAACAGCCTGTCGCGCATTCGCCCTTCATTGCCCGAAGCCGCTCGCAGTCTGGGGGTCAGTGGGCCACGATTGTTTTTCAGGATTTATCTGCCGCTGCTCATACCCGGCACGTTGAGCGCTGCGCTGCTGGTCTTCGTCGACGTCCTCAAGGAAATGCCCGCCACGCTGCTCATGCGCCCGTTTGGCTGGGACACGCTGGCCGTGCGCATCTTCGAAATGACCAGTGAAGGCGAGTGGGCGCGTGCGGCTCTGCCTGCACTGACGTTGGTGCTGGTCGGGCTGCTCCCGGTCATCGGTTTGATCAGACGTTCGGCTAAGCCGATTGGTTAGGTGCGGGGTCCCAACCTTGCGGCTACAATGCGCCGCAATCGACTCGGTCTGTCAGACAATTCCACAAATTAGCAACGGCTCCAAACCCCAATTCACGGGGGATTTGCGGGATTGCCAGTGACCGCGTCTTCGCCACGCCCGGAAGGAGAAACCCATGGGACAGCGTACGCCCCTCTTTGACCTGCACCTCGCGCTCGGCGCGAAGCTGGTCGATTTTGGTGGTTGGGACATGCCCTTGCACTACGGATCGCAGGTCGAGGAGCACCATCAGGTGCGCCGGGATTGCGGGATTTTCGACGTGTCGCACATGCATGTGCTCGATGTATCCGGCAGCCAGGCCAAGCCCTGGCTGCAACATCTGCTGGCCAACGACGTCGGCAGGTTGCAACAGACCGGGCAGGCGCTTTACAGCGCGATGCTCGACACCCACGGCGGTATCGTCGACGACATGATCGTCTACCTGACCGACGAGGGTTATCGACTGGTGGTCAACGCCGCCACCGGCGACAAGGACCTGGCCTGGATGAACGCCAACCTTGCCGGCTACGACGTGCGCGTCAGGCATCGCTCGGAGCTGGCCATGCTCGCCATTCAGGGGCCAAACGCCCGGCAGAAGATCGGCGAACTGGTCAATCAGGAACGCACCGCGCTCATCCACACCCTCAGACCCTTCGAAGGCCAGCAGGAAGGCGGCTGGTTCATTGCCCGCACGGGTTATACCGGTGAAGACGGCCTGGAGATCATCCTGCCCGCCACCGAAGCCTGCAGTTTTTTCAACGACATGGTCGGTGCCGGCATCTCGCCTATCGGTCTGGGCGCCCGCGATACGCTGCGGCTGGAAGCGGGCATGAATCTGTACGGTCAGGAAATCGACGAGCAGGTTTCGCCGCTGGTCTCCAACATGGCCTGGACGGTCGCGTGGACGCCTGAAGACCGAACGTTCATCGGGCGTGCAGCACTCGAAGCAGAGCGCGCGCGAGGCATCTCCTCAAGACTTGTAGGGCTGGTCCTCGAAGAGCGGGGCGTTTTACGCGCTCATCAGGTCGTCCGAATAGCGGAAGTTGGCGAAGGAGAGATCACCAGTGGTAGTTTCTCTCCTACGCTAAGCAAGTCGATCGCGCTGGCGCGAGTGCCGATGGCCACCGCTGACCGTGCCGAGGTGGAAATCCGGGGCAAGTGGTACCCGGTCCGAGTGGTTCGACCCGCATTCGTGCGTCACGGCAAGGCCCTGATTTAACCCTGATTTGAAAGCCATCCCTGGCGGGTTTTTCCGCTGACCTGATGAAGTAGAGAGGATAAGAACATGAGCACTATTCCCGCCGAACTGCGTTTTGCCGAGAGCCACGAGTGGGCGAAGCAAGAGGGTGATCTGATCGTTGTCGGTATTTCCGATCATGCGCAGGAAGCGCTGGGTGACGTGGTGTTCGTCGAGCTGCCTGAGGTGGGTAAGGTTTTCGCGGCCCCAGGTGATCAGGCCGGTGTCGTCGAGTCGGTAAAGGCTGCGTCTGACATCTACTCGCCCGTGGCGGGCGAAGTCGTCGAGGTCAACGAGGCGCTGGCTGATGGCCCAGAGGCATTGAACGAGGCGCCATACGCGTCGTGGATCTTCAAGGTCAAGCCAGCCAATACCGCGGACCTGGGCAAGCTGCTTGATGCAGCCGGCTACAAGGCACTGATCGGCGAATAAGCCCATCGGTCAGGCACAAAAAAGCCGCTCAAGTGAGCGGCTTTTTATTGGGAGCTAGATTGGCGTTATGCCGCCAACCCGTCCCGACAGGTCTGACTTATTGCTCGGCAACCAGGTTCTTCGCCAGGATGGCGTTCGCCAGGTCCATGTCCGATGCCTTGAGGGCCGGGTTGTCCTTGCGCACCTGATCCATGGCGGCTTCCAGGTATGGGCCACGGATTTCGCCGTTGCTGGCGACGAAGCTGCCAGCGTCATCTTGTGCAGCGACGATCAGCTTGTGGTGACGGAAGGTGAGGTAGGTCGAACCGGTTGTGGCACCAGACGAAAGCACGTCCCGCAGAAAACCGTCGGCCATTGCTGAACCGACCGGCAGGGAAAGCAAAGCTAACGTGGCTACAGCAAGTTTAAGACGCATGACGGGTACTCCGATGTTGGTTTGTTCTGAAACGATTTGATACGCCATCTCCCGTTCTAGTTCCCCATGCGCAGGGCTTCATAGCGCAACGACCTGCCAAGTCGTCTCGTCCGGGCGTTGATCAACGTTCGGAGGTCATGGCTGATGACGGTGGGAAGTTGATCGGGCAGAGTACGGTGACTGCAATCTGCGCGGCTTCTGTGTTGATCGGAACAACAGCTGGCGCAGCCCATCGAGATTCAAGCCGCAAAAACAATAGGAGGGCGTCATGGCTGTTCTGGAAAGTTTTCGTCTCGACGGCAGGGTGGCGCTGATCACCGGCTCCAGCGCAGGCATCGGTCTGGCGATTGCCCGGGGTCTGGCCGAAGCAGGCGCCACGGTCGTGCTCAACGGCCGCAACGCCGAGACGCTGCAATCGTCCGCTCAAGCCCTGATCGCGGAGGGGCATGCAGTTCACACGCAGAGTTTTGATGTGACGGACAGCAAGGCGGTCGCCGTTGCGGTTCAGGAAATCGAAGAACGCGTTGGGCCGCTGGAAATCCTGGTCAACAACGCCGGCATCCAACGGCGCGGGCCGCTGGCGGAGTTCGCCGAGGCGGACTGGCACGAGCTGATGCGTACCAACCTGGACAGCGCCTTCTTCGTGGGTCAGGCCGTCGCGCGCTGCATGATCCCCCGTGGGCGCGGGCGCATCATCAACATTTGTTCGGTGCAGAGCGAGCTGGGCCGGCCGGGTATTGCGCCGTATACCGCGAGCAAGGGCGCGCTGAAGATGCTGACCAAAGGCATGGCGATCGACTGGGGCCCGTTCGGTCTCAACATCAACGGGATCGGGCCGGGCTACTTCAAGACCGAGCTCAACGCTGCGCTGGTGGCCAACACCGAATTCAGCAACTGGCTGGTGCAACGCACGCCCAGCCGTCGTTGGGGCGAAGTGTCGGAGCTGGCGGGCGCGGCGGTGTTTCTCGCCTCGGACGCGGCCAGCTTCGTCAACGGCCACATCCTTTACGTCGACGGTGCCATCACGGCATCGCTGTAATCCGGAGAATGACCATGCAAGCGATTGTCTGCCATGCCGCGAAAGACCTGCGTGTCGAGCCCGGCAACGAAGCGTTGCCGTTGTCTGCCGGCCAGTTACGTGTTCGCGTTGCTCGCGGCGGTATCTGCGGCTCGGATCTTCACTACTACCAGCACGGCGGATTCGGTGCCGTTGGGCTGAAAGAGCCGATGGTCCTTGGCCATGAAATTTCGGCAGTCATCGAGGAAGTCGGCGACGCCCAGAGCGCTTTCAGCGTCGGGCAACGGATTTCCGTGTCGCCGTCACGGCCGTGCGGAGACTGCAAATACTGTCACGAAGGCCTGCTCAACCATTGCCTGAACATGCGTTTTTACGGCAGCGCGATGCCGTTTCCGCACATTCAGGGCGCGTTCCGCGAGCACTTGGTGATCGAATCGAACCAGGCCCATGTGCTGGCGCCGACCACGACGCTGGCTGAAGGCGCCCTGGCCGAGCCCCTGTCGGTCGGGCTTCACGCGATCCAGCGCGCCGGCGGCGTGTTCGGCAAGCGCGTCCTGGTGACCGGCTGCGGCCCGATAGGCAACTTGCTGATCGGCAGCCTGCGCGCGGCGGGTGCGTTGCAGATTATTGCCGCAGATCTGAGCGACAGCGCGTTGGCCTGCGCGCGCCGCATGGGTGCCAGCGAAACCCACAATCTGCGCGACGAGCCCGAAGCACTGGCGCGCTATACCGCCGACAAGGGTTATTTCGACGTGATGTTCGAGGCCTCCGGCAGTGCGCAAGCCCTGCGCGATGGCCTGACCTGCATGCGACCGCGTGGGGTTGTGGTGACAGTCGGGCTCGGTGGCGATGTGGCAATTCCGCTGAACCTGGTGGTGGGCAAGGAAATCGACCTGCGCGGTACCTTTCGCTTCCATCCCGAATTCGCCCAGGCGGTGGACTTGCTCAATCGCAAGGTGATCGACGTGACCCCGGTGATCTCCCACACCCTCGCGTTTCAGGACGCGGTCCAGGCGTTCGAGCTGGCCGGGGACAAGCAGCAAGCGATGAAAGTCGTGCTGGATTTCGGGGTGCCGGACCAGTAACTAACGCTGCTCGCTCTGCGGTGTCACGCGTAGCACCTCTTCAACCGTCGTCAGCCCCGCCGCGACCTTTTGCGCACCGGACAACCGCAGGCTGCGCATGCCGTCCTTGAAGCCCTGGCGACGCAACGCCGTCAGGTCCAGGTCCGCCGTGATCAGCGACTTCACGGCGTCGGACATCAGCATGATCTCGTACACCCCCGCACGCCCGCGATAACCCGTGTCACGGCATTCCGCGCAACCCACTGCCCGGTGCGCGCCGCTTGGCACGGGCGCCTGCCAAGGCCGCGTCAGGGTTTGCCAGTCGACCTCATCCATTTCGATCGGCGCCTTGCAGTGCGGGCACAGCGTCCGTACCAGACGTTGCGCCATCACGCCGAGGATCGTCGCTTTGAGCAGGTAATGCGGGACGCCCAGCTCCAGCAGACGGCTGATGGCGCTGGGCGCGTCGTTGGTGTGCAGCGTCGACAGCACCAAGTGACCGGTCAATGCCGCCTGAATCGCCATTTCTGCGGTTTCCAGGTCGCGAATCTCGCCGATCATGATGATGTCCGGGTCTTGCCGCATCAGCGCGCGGACGCCGCTGGCAAAGGTCAGGTCGATGTTGTGCTGCACCTGCATCTGGTTGAACGCCGGCTCAACCATCTCGATCGGGTCCTCGATGGTGCAGAGGTTCACTTCCGAAGTCGCCAGCATCTTCAGCGTGGTGTACAGCGTGGTGGTCTTACCGGAACCGGTCGGGCCGGTCACCAGAATGATGCCGTTGGGCTGACGGGTCATGCCCTCCCAGCGACGCAGGTCATCGCCGGAGAACCCAAGCTGGTCGAAGTCCTTGAGCAGCACTTCCGGGTCAAAAATCCGCATGACCATTTTTTCGCCGAAGGCCGTGGGCAGCGTCGACAGCCGCAGCTCCACTTCGCCACCGTCAGGCGTCTTGGTCTTCACCCGGCCGTCCTGCGGCTTGCGCTTCTCGGCCACGTTCATCCGGCCCAGGCTTTTCAGACGGCTGGTGACAGCCATCGCCACCTGGGGCGGGAATTGATAAACGTTGTGCAGCACGCCATCGATGCGGAAACGGACGGTACCGGCTTCACGGCGAGGCTCGATGTGAATATCGCTCGCCCGCTGCTGGTACGCGTACTGGAACAGCCAGTCGACGATATTGACGATGTGCGCATCGTTGGCGTCCGGCTCCTGATCGCTGGCGCCGAGCTTGAGCAACTGTTCGAAGTTGCCCATGTTGCTGATTTTCTGATCGCTGGCGCTTGCGCCGCTGACCGATTTCGCCAGCCGATAAAACTCGACGGCCAGTTTCTGCACGTCGACAGGATTGGCGACGACGCGCTTGATCGGCATCTTCAGTACGTGGGTCAGGTCGGCTTCCCACGCACTCACGTAAGGCTGCGCGCTGGCGATGGTCACCGCATCGCGATCAACGTCCACCGCGAGAATCTTGTGGCGCTGGGCAAAGGCGTAGGACATCAACGGGGTCACGGCGGCGACGTTGATCTTCAGAGGGTCGATGCGCAGGTACGGCTGGCCGGCTTGCTCAGCCAGCCAGGCGGTCAGGGTTTCGAGGTCGAGTTTCTTGCCGGGCCGCTTGTGGTTGTCGAACTGCTGGGTGGCGATGAGTTCGAGCGGGTGGGCGTGGAGATTCTGCGCGGCTCGGCGCAGCGTGAGCGCATATTCGGCGTTGTCCTGATCGAGGTATCCCTGGGCGACGAGGTCACGCAGTACTTCGTTCAGATCCAGCCAGCGGTCCTGAGATGATGAGGCGAGGACGGACATGCGGGCTCCTTGGTACGAGACGGCTTACTTCGGTGTTGAGCAAGAGTAGTCCCAAGCGTGCCAGTTGTTGCGCCCTGCCGGTAGCGAAGCGTTGCCAATATTTTCGGAGCACTCAACTGGCGGCGAGTGAGACGGCCTCGGTTACGACGTGCAAATCGCCCATGGGTTCAAGTTCGACCGAGCAAACGCTGACGAGGTTGCGCATTTTTTCACCAATCACCTGAGCGCGGTGCCACGTCATGCCACCCACCTCGACGCTCACCATCAGCATGCCTTCCTGCTGCAGCACGCTGACCTGTTGGGGAATCAGGTACTGCATCGCGAACAGGTTGAGCAGCCGGCAGAGTACGTCAGCTTCCGCTTCGGCAAGGATTTGATAGCGCGACAGGCAGTGAGCGTTGCTGACCGACCAGACGTCGTTGCGAAACGGAGCAGGGCTGACGGTTTCGAAATGTGGCATGGGATACCTCCTGACAATCTCGTCGTTGCAATGGCGTTGAATGGCAGAAAGTTTTACACGCTGAAAAAGAAATTACTGGTCGAAGACGGGCTGTATTAGTCTCATCGAGACTTGTCTATGTTCAGCAGTCTTATTTCGGGAATTAATTATGCGGATTGAGCTGGATGCCTACGATCGGAAGATTCTGGCGCTCCTGCAGGAGGATGCGTCGCTGTCCAGCGCGCAGATCGCCGAGCAGGTCGGCCTGTCGCAGTCGCCTTGCTGGCGGCGCATTCAGAGGCTCAAGGATGAAGGCGTGATTAGACGGCAGGTGACACTGCTGGATCGCAAGAAGATCGGCCTGAACACGCAGATTTTTGCCGAGGTAAAACTCAACGCCCACGGGCGGTCTAATTTCACCGAATTCACCGAAGCGATCCGAGGCTTTCCCGAAGTGCTGGAGTGTTATGTGCTGATGGGGTCGGTGGACTTTTTGCTGCGCATCGTCACGCCAGACATCGAAGCGTACGAGCGATTCTTCTTCGAAAAGCTCTCGCTGGTGCCCGGGATTCAGGAAGTGAATTCGACAGTAGCGCTGTCGGAAATCAAATCGACGACGAGCTTGCCGATCAACAGATAGGGTGCCAATCCCGCGCTGCGTGCATTTAGTGGGACCGGCTTCAGCCGGGAATGCGTCGGTAGGCACACTGCAAAATTGAGAGTGATGCCACTGGACGCTTCCCGGCTGAAGCCGGTCCTACTGACACACGCATGCCTTTCGTAGGACTGGCTTTAGCCGGGAAGGCGTCGGTAGGCACACTGCGAAATTGAGGGTGCTATCACTGACCTCTTACCGGCTGAAGCCGGTCCTACTGACACACGCGCGCCTTTCGTAGGACTGGCTTTAGCCGGGAAAGCGTCGGTAGGCACACTGCGAAATTGAGGGTGCTATTACTGACCTCTTCCCGGCTGAAGCCGGTCCTACTGACACACGCGCGCCTTTCGTAGGACTGGCTTTAGCCGGGAAAGCGTAGGTAGGCACACTGCAAAAATTGAGGGTGCTATTACTGGCCTCTTCCCGGCTGAAGCCGGTCCTACCAAAACAGCGTCAGCCGGTCCTACTGCCAGCGTCTTACAACTTCAACAATGTTTTCCACGCCCGGCTTTGCAGGACGGTGATGGTTTGCTGGACGCGGGCATCGAGGATTTCATCGGTGATGTCCAGATGCGCCAGTTGTTCGAGCTTGTTCAGCTCGCCGTACAAGCGATCCAGCTCAGGCAGGTCGAGGGCCTGGCGGGCGTAATGCAGCCACACCTGAATGCGCTCGATGCGTGGCAACTGCTCGGCCAGATCTTCCGGCTGCTGCTGGTAGCGCGGTAGGTTCAGCGCGGTCGCCTCATCACCGAGGAAGCGCGGCACCCAGCTGCTGAGCATTGCGTGGCCCTGACGATTGCCACGGTTGTTGCGCTCGACCGTCCAGCTGCGCGCCATCAACCAGCGCGACGTGGTCAGCGAGAACAGGCCCCAACGGGTGTCCTGCAGCTCTTCGATGAACTGCTCATGGGCAGCGGCGCGTACATCGCCATCTTCCTGGCCGGCGAGCACCAGCGTGCGCCAGTCCTCCAGCAAGGCGTCCAGCGCGGCACGCAGGTCATGGGTCGTGGCACGCGGAGCGGCTTGACCGAGGCTGCCGGCCAGAGCGCGCAGTTCAGCGAGGACTTCGACCCACTCCTGCAACAGGCTCCAGTGACCGTTGAAACGGTATTGCTCGGCCAGACGCTGACTGCTGCCGAGCAGGAACCAGGCGATGGCGCTGAACGCGTCGTCTACCGAGAGTTCGCCATGCAGCTCGGGCGTTGGCAATTTGATGGAGTAGCTGCTGGCGTCGAACAGACGATAGCCACGTTCGGCCTTGCTGATATCGCAGGGCATCAGCGGCAGTTTCTCGGCCAGCTCTGCGGCCAGTTCCAGCAGCGCGGCAGGGTCGCCCTCGCGCAATTCCAGTTCCAGCTCGCAGATTTCTTCCTGCTGATTGCCGGCGACCACCTTGCCCAGGTCCAGCGCTGCCTCGATCACCACCTTGGACTTGCCACGGCCCCAGGCGATTTCCGCTTTTTCGCGGACGAAATCAGTGGTGAACACCGGTTTGATGGTTTTCTTGTCCAGATCCGCCAGTTGCTCGGGCCAGCATTCGCCGTCGAGCTTCTTCAGGTCCAGCTTGGCTTTGGGCACATCCCAGTTGTATTCGTTACGCTCGGACAGGCCTGCGACACTCTGGCCGCGAGTCTTGAGGGTCTGAATGATGGCGTCGCCGTCGCGGCGCAGGCGCAGCGCAACTTTGGCATGGGCCAGCTCACGCTCGGGGGTGTCGAAGTACTGATTGAACAGCTCCAACCGCTCCCAGCCACCCTTGTTGCGTTTCTTCAGCAACGGGTGCTCGCGCAGGGCTATGAGGGTTTCGCGGCTGACGCGGAGTTTGATTTCGGTTTCTTTCTGCATGGCCGGAGAATCCAAACGCTCTATCGCTGATAACAGGGGTCGCAGCCGGAATCGACACAGCTGCGTGGGCCGTGCAGTGTACAGGACATCAACCGTGACAGTTTATTCATGCGGGGCAATCGACCTATGATGGTCCGCGTGTCGCACCCCATCACCGGAGTCGCCTATGCCGTTGCCGTCCATGAAAGACCAGTTCGCTGCCCTGATCGCCGCGCCGTCTGTGAGCTGTACGCAGCCTGCGCTCGACCAGTCCAATCGCGCCGTCATTGATCTGCTGGCAAGCTGGCTGGGCGATCTGGGTTTCGCCTGCGACATCCAGCAGGTGAGCCCCGGCAAGTTCAATCTGCTGGCCACTTTCGGCACCGGCCCCGGCGGGTTGGTGCTGGCGGGCCACAGCGATACGGTCCCTTACGACGATGCTTTGTGGAAGACCGATCCACTGAAGCTGACCGAAGTTGACGGCAACTGGGTAGGACTGGGCAGCTGCGACATGAAGGGCTTCTTCGCCTTGGCCATCGAAGCGCTGCAGCCACTGCTCGATCAGCCGTTCAAGCAGCCGCTGATCATCCTCGCGACCTGCGACGAAGAAAGCTCAATGGCCGGAGCCAAGGCATTGGCGGCGACGGGCGGTGTGCTGGGACGCGCGGCAGTTATTGGCGAGCCGACCCGTCTCAAGCCGGTCCGCCTGCACAAAGGCGTGATGATGGAGCGCATAGAGATTCTCGGCCGCAGCGGTCACTCCTCGGACCCGAGCCTGGGGCGCAGCGCCCTTGAAGCCATGCACGACGCCATCGGCGAGCTGAAAGGCCTGCGCCGACAGTGGCAGGAGCAATACCGCAATCCGCAGTTCAGCGTTCCGCAACCGACCCTGAACTTCGGCTGCATCCATGGCGGCGACAACCCGAACCGGATCTGCGGGCAGTGCTCGCTGGAGTTTGACCTGCGCCCGCTGCCGGGCATGGATCCTGAAGTGCTGCGTGCCGCGATTCGGCAGAAACTGCAGCCCGTCGCCGAGCTGCATCAGGTGCAGATCGACTATGCGCCGCTGTTTTCGGAAGTGTCCCCCTTTGAACAAAGCGCCGATGCGGAACTGGTGCGAATCGCAGAGCGTCTGACCGGTCATACGGCCGAAGCGGTGGCATTTGGCACCGAAGCGCCTTATCTTCAGCGCCTTGGTTGCGAAACCATCGTGATGGGGCCCGGGGACATTGCCTGTGCGCACCAGCCCGGTGAATATCTTGAAATGTCACGTTTGCAGCCTACAGTGCGTCTGTTACGTCAATTGATCGAACATTACTGCCTGGCTACCCCTTGAGTGCGCCCACGTGCTGCTGGAGTCAGGCCCTGTCTTAGAATGACCCGATAAGGAGAGTACGCGTGTTGCGATGCCTGTTCCGACGATAAAGCTCATGCCGTCTTGAGTGTTTCCACCCTTCGTCCATCCACTACAGGCTCCTTTCGGATATGCCCGATTACGTCAATTGGCTCCGCCACGCGTCTCCTTACATCAATGCCCACCGGGATTGCACCTTCGTCGTCATGCTTCCGGGCGATGGCGTCGAGCACCCGAACTTCGGCAACATCGTCCACGACCTTGTGTTGCTGCACAGCCTTGGCGTGCGCCTCGTGCTGGTTTACGGCTCCCGCCCGCAGATCGAGAGCCGCCTGCAAGCGCGCGGCCTGACGCCGCATTTCCATCACGACATGCGCGTGACCGATTTCGCCACGCTCGAATGCGTGATCGACGCCGTTGGCGCCCTGCGCATTGCCATCGAAGCGCGTCTGTCGATGGACATGGCTGCTTCACCGATGCAGGGCTCGCGGTTGCGCGTGACGGGCGGCAACTTTGTCACGGCGCGTCCGATCGGCGTCCTTGAAGGCGTCGATTTCCAGCAGACCGGCGAAGTACGCCGCATCGACCGCAAGGGCATAAGCCGTCTGCTCGACGAGCGCTCCATCGTGCTGCTGTCGCCGTTGGGGTATTCGCCCACTGGCGAGATCTTCAACCTGGCCTGTGAAGACGTTGCGACGCGCGCGGCCATTGATCTGGGTGCGGAAAAGCTGCTGCTGTTTGGTGCCGAGTCAGGCTTGCTGGACGAGCAGGGCCGATTGGTCCGCGAGTTGCGTCCGCAACAGGTTCCCGCGCACCTTCAACGCTTGGGCAGCAACTACCAGGCGGAGCTGCTGGATGCGGCGGCTCAGGCCTGTCGCGGTGGGGTGGCGCGCAGCCATATCGTCAGCTATGCCGAAGACGGCGCGCTGCTCTCCGAGCTGTTTACACGCACGGGCGGCGGCACACTGGTGGCGCAGGAGCAATTCGAACTGGTGCGCGAAGCGTCGATTGGCGACGTTGGCGGGCTGATGGACCTCATCACGCCGCTGGAAGAGCAGGGGATTCTCGTGCGTCGTTCGCGGGAAGTGCTGGAGCGTGAAATCGAGCAGTTCAGCGTGGTCGAGCGCGAGGGCCTGATCATCGCCTGCGCAGCGCTGTATCCGATTGCCGATTCCGAAGCGGGTGAGCTGGCGTGTCTGGCAGTGAACCCCGAGTATCGCCACGGTGGGCGCGGCGATGAGCTGCTTGAGCGCATTGAAGAACGCGCCCGGGCGCTGGGGCTGAAAACCCTGTTCGTCCTTACGACGCGTACTGCGCACTGGTTCCAGGAGCGCGGTTTCGAGGCCAGCAGCGTTGACCGCCTGCCAAGCGCCCGTGCGTCGCTGTACAACTATCAGCGTAATTCGAAGATTTTCGAAAAGGCGATTTAAGCGAAGTGCGTCAGGACCTGGAGCCTGACGCGCATTTTCGGTTCGATAGAACCCCTGTGGGAGCGAGCTTGCTCGCGAAGGGGCCAGGTCAGGCGATACATCTCTCTCGCCTGAGCCACCGCTTTCGCGAGCAATGTGGAGCGCCACCCTAGTCGTCCCACCATTTCGTCCGCCGGCAGACACATCTGCGGTGTTGTTTGATGAGAGCGAGCTCCCACCGTTTACAACAGGCCTGGCGTCAGTTGCTGATTGCCAGAATGCTCGCCTGATACGCACCCACAAACGTATCGAAATCCACTTTCTCTTCGGTTTGTTCAAGCTCCGCTTGCTGAGCCAGGGACTCGCGCGCCTTGCTTTCGAAGTGCGTCTGGTCCTCGGCACTCAGCGGATTGCTGCGGAAATGATCAGCGTGAACCTGTGACTGGCGCAGCGAGAAAGCCGTGAAGCCTTCCTTGTGCTCGGTCATCGCCGCCAGCACTTGTGCCGAAGGCGTCAGAGAGGCGTCCGCCACTTTCGCGCGCTGAACGTCCAGCGACTTGACGTGCTGATCCGTGCCCTGGCTGGCATCGAGCAGCTCACAGATCGGCCTGATCGTGTCCAGCATCTCGTTGGCCCAGACTTTCAGGTCGATCGTCGTATCGTTGCGGTTCAGTTGCAGGCCGGGACGACGACCTTCCTTGACCACGGTCAGGAAGTTCGTGCTGGCGTTGCCGCACTCGTTGCTCGCCAGTTGCGGGCTGTCGTGCAGCGCGCAGTACAGGATGAACGCATCAATGAAGCGCGATTGCTGAAGGTCGATGCCCACCGGCAGGAACGGGTTGATGTCCAGACAGCGGACTTCCACATACTGCACGCCGCGCGCGACCAGCGCCTGAATCGGGCGTTCGCCGGAATAAGTGACGCGTTTCGGGCGGATCGTCGAGTAATACTCGTTCTCGATCTGCAGCACGTTGGTGTTCAGCTGAATCCACTCACCATCCTTGTGCGTGCCGATTTCGACGTAAGGCGCGTAGGGCGTTGCCACCGCACGACGCAGGCTGTCGGTGTAGGTCAGCAGATCGTTGTAGCAAGGCGTCAGGTCCGCCTGGGCATTGCTCTGATAACCCAGATCGCTCATCCGCAGGCTGGTGGCGTAAGGCAGGTACAGCGTTTCGGCGTCGAACTGCTCAAGTTGATGCGAACGGCCGCGCAGGAAGCTGGCGTCCAGCGCCGGCGACGCGCCGAACAGGTACATCAGCAGCCAGCTGTAACGACGGAAGTTGCGGATCAGGCCGATGTAGCTCTCGGATTGGAAATCGCGGTCATCGCCTTCGAATTTCGCGTCCTGCTTGAGCACGGGCCAGATGGCTTCAGGCAGCGAGAAGTTGTAATGAATGCCGGCGATGCACTGCATGGTCTTGCCGTAACGCAAGGCAAGGCCCTGACGGTAGACGTACTTGAGCTTGCCGATGTTGGAAGTGCCGTAATAGGCGATCGGAATATCCGCTTCGGCTGGCAGCGGGCACGGCATCGAAGGGCTCCAGATGTATTCGCTGCCCAGTTTGCTGTAGGCGAAGCGATGAATCTTGTCCAGGCTTTCCAGCGTGTCAGCCGGGTCGGCCAGGGCCGGAGTGATGAACTCCAGCAGCGACTCGGAGTAATCGGTGGTGATTTGCTCGTTGGTCAGCGCCGCTCCCAAGGCTTCCGGGTGCGGGGTTTGCGCCAGACGGCCTTCGCCCGTAACGCGCAGGCATTCACGCTCGATGCCGTGCAAGCACTTCTCCAGAAGGGAGAGGTTGGAGTGCTCGCCAAGCAGAGTCAGGCGGCGGTTGAGAAGTTCGCTCAAGTTGGAATCCTTCACGCGTCAGTCGGCCCTATATGGGGGCGATATGGCGGTCTACAAGGGTGAAGAAAGGAACTGGCGTTTTCGCCTCGTCGATGGCCCTAACGCCGATGCCCGTCGCTGATCGTTCCTACAAGGAAATCAGAAAATTTCGACACTGCTGAACAGTGCCGAAATTAACTCATAACGCTATCGGACAGCTAGACGATCGCGAACGTGCCCTGCGCTTTGGCAACCAGCTTGTCGTTCTGGCGAACTTCGGCTTCGACCACCAGCGTTCGGCGTCCGGCATGCAGCACCGTGCTGGTGCAGATGACTTCGCCCTCGGCCACGGCGCGCATGTAATTGATTTTGCATTCCACGGTAACGCTTTGCTTGTCGAAGCCGTGGGCGCTGGAGCAGGCCAGGCCCATGGTGATGTCGACCAGACTGAACAGCGCGCCGCCATGCATGACGTTGCCGCGGTTGCGCAGGTGCGGTTCAAGCGGCAGAGCGACGACGGCAACGCCTTCGTCCAGTTTCATTACCCGGCAGCCGAGCGTCTTGAAATAGGCGCTCTGGGTCAGCTCATCAGGGATATCCATCAGCGCTTCTTCAATTGTTTGGCGTTGGCGAACAGCGACGCCATCGGGTTATTGCTCGGCGCCGGGGTCGAGGCTTCCTTGCGAGGGGCATTGCTTTGCTGCTGACGCGGCGCTGCTCCCGGACGGGCACCGCGAGCGCCGTCGACTTTCTCGCCCGGCGTGTCGCTCATGCGCATCGACAGACCAACGCGCTTGCGCGGGATGTCCACCTCCATCACCTTGACCTTCACCACATCGCCGGCTTTGACCGCCTCGCGAGGGTCCTTGATGAACTTCTCCGAAAGCGCGGAGATGTGCACCAAACCGTCCTGATGCACGCCGATGTCAACGAACGCGCCAAAGTTGGTGACGTTGGTGACCACGCCTTCCAGGATCATGCCCGGCTGAAGATCTTTCAAGTCTTCAACGCCGTCCTGGAACTCAGCGGTCTTGAACCCCGGACGTGGATCGCGGCCCGGTTTTTCCAGCTCTTGAAGGATGTCGGTGACGGTCGGCAGGCCGAAGGTTTCGTCGGTGAATGTCTTCGGGTCGAGACGCTTCAGGAAGGCAGCGTCGCCGATCAGCGAACGGATGTCGCGATCGGTCTGGGCGGCGATGCGCTGCACCAACGGATACGCCTCAGGGTGAACGGCTGACGAATCCAGCGGGTTGTCACCGTTCATAACCCGCAGAAAGCCTGCGGCCTGTTCGAAGGTTTTCTCGCCCAGACGCGGGACTTTCTTCAATGCCGCACGGGTCTTGAACGCGCCGTTCTGGTCGCGGTGGGCAACGATGTTCTGCGCCAGGGTGGTGTTCAAGCCGGAAATCCGAGCGAGCAGGGCGACGGATGCGGTGTTCACGTCCACACCCACGGCGTTCACGCAGTCTTCCACCACCGCGTCGAGGCCGCGGGCCAGTTTGAGCTGCGACACGTCATGCTGGTATTGGCCGACGCCGATGGATTTCGGGTCGATTTTCACCAGTTCGGCGAGGGGGTCCTGCAAGCGGCGTGCGATGGAGACGGCGCCACGGATCGAAACGTCGAGGTCCGGGAATTCCTTGGCAGCGAGTTCCGACGCCGAGTACACCGAAGCGCCCGCTTCAGAGACCATGACTTTGGTCATCTTCAGGCCTGGATACTTTTTGATCAGATCGCCGGCCAGCTTGTCAGTTTCGCGGCTGGCGGTACCGTTGCCGATCGCGATCAGGTCAACCGAATGCTTGGCGCACAGGGCCGCGAGCACGGCGATGGTCTGATCCCACTGGTTTTTCGGTACATGGGGGTAGACCGTGGCGTAGTCCAGCAGCTTGCCGGTGCTGTCGACCACGGCGACCTTGCAACCCGTGCGCAGGCCCGGATCGAGGCCCAGCGTGGCGCGTGGTCCCGCCGGTGCGGCCAGCAACAGGTCGTGCAGGTTGTGAGCGAATACGTTGATCGCTTCGGTTTCGGCACCTTCGCGCAGCTCGCCGAGCAGGTCGGTTTCGAGACTGGAGTACAGCTTGACCTTCCAGGTCCAGCGCACGACTTCCGCCAGCCACTTGTCCGCAGGACGGTTCTGATTCTGCAGGCCGAAGCGCTCGCTGATCATCATTTCGCACGGGTGCAGGGTGCCGGGCAGCTCTTCACCGACTTTCAGCGCCGAGCTCAGCACGCCCTCGTTGCGACCCCGGAAGATCGCCAGCGCACGGTGCGACGGCATGCTCTTGAGCGGCTCGTCGTGTTCGAAGTAATCGCGGAACTTGGCGCCTTCTTCTTCCTTACCCGGCACTACACGGGCACTGATCACGGCTTCGTGCTTGAGGAAGCTGCGCAGCTTTTCCAGCAGCGTCGCGTCTTCGGCGAAGCGCTCCATCAGAATGTATTTGGCGCCTTCGAGCACGGCCTTGACGTCGGCGAAGCCTTTTTCGGCATCGACGAAGCGCGCAGCTTCGGTTTCCGGGGTCAGGGTTGGATCGTTGAAGATGCCGTCGGCCAGCTCACCCAGGCCGGCCTCCAGTGCGATCTGGCCTTTGGTGCGGCGCTTCTGCTTGTACGGCAGGTACAAGTCTTCAAGGCGGGTCTTGGTGTCGGCGAGCTTGATATCGCGCGCCAGCTCAGGGGTCAGCTTGCCTTGCTCTTCGATGCTGGCAAGGATGCTGATGCGGCGCTCGTCGAGTTCGCGCAGGTAGCGCAGGCGCTCTTCCAGATGACGCAGTTGCGTGTCATCGAGGCTGCCAGTGACTTCCTTGCGGTAACGAGCGATGAAAGGCACCGTTGAGCCTTCATCCAGTAGCGCGACGGCCGCTTCGACCTGTTGCGGGCGGACGCCGAGTTCCTCGGCGATGCGGCTGTTGATACTGTCCATAAAACCACCTGGCAAATGTGTGTGCATTAAATCAGCGGCTGGCGAACCGCCTTGAACGAGCGTTGCCTGACCTTGAAGGCGGCGCATTATACCCAGTGAGCCCTGAATAGGGGATCGGCCCGTCGATACGCCGGTTTCAGCCCGCGCAGCCGCGGCGAATCGCCCTCAAGTGACTGAGCGAGAGCACCCATGTGGATTCAGGAAAAATCTGCTAACAATGCACACGGTGCGCATAACTGCAGCTACGCCATAATGCGCGCCGAGATCAAAGGAGCTTCCAATGAGCAGCACTGCACAAACGGCTGAAGGCGAGAAAATCCTCATCGTTGACGATGACCCGGGCTTGAGCAGCCTGCTAGAGCGCTTTTTCAACAGCAAGGGCTACCGCGCCCGGGCTGTGCCCAACGTGGAGCAAATGGATCGGCTGCTGGCGCGCGAAGTGTTCCACCTCGTGGTGCTGGACCTGATGCTGCCGGGCGAAGACGGCCTGTCCGCCTGCCGCCGTCTGCGCGCCGCGAACAATCAAGTCCCCATCATCATGCTGACCGCCAAGGGCGACGAGCTCAGCCGTATCAAGGGCCTCGAGCTCGGCGCCGATGATTACCTCGCAAAACCTTTCAATCCTGACGAATTGATGGCCCGCGTCCGCGCGGTGCTGCGTCGTCAATCCGCACCCGTACCCGGCGCACCTGCCACGGAAGACGAAACCGTCACTTTCGGCGACTACGCTCTGTCGCTCGCCACCCGCGAGCTCAAGCGGGGCGACGAAGTACACATGCTCACCACCGGTGAATTCGCCGTGCTGAAGGCACTCGTCATGCATGCGCGTGAGCCGCTGACGCGGGACAAACTGATGAATCTGGCCCGTGGCCGCGAGTGGGACGCCCTGGAGCGCTCCATCGACGTCCAGATCTCCCGCCTGCGTCGTCTGATTGAGGTGGACGCTGCCAAGCCGCGTTACATTCAGACGGTCTGGGGAGTGGGTTATGTTTTCGTGCCAGATGGTGCCAACAAGCAGTAGCAGCAAGTTCGACGGTAACCTGCCGGGCCTGTCTCACGCCCGCCTACGTTAGCCAGTCACCTCGATGTTCGCGAAAGCGGCCATTGGCGTGGCTGGTTTTTGCTGTGTCATGTGTTCCGCAAATTCGCGAGCCCGGCTCGCTTCCGCAAAGTGTGTAGCTGCTGTTATGAAGACACCGCTCTGGTTCCCGCAAAGTTTTTTCTCCCGCACCCTGTGGCTGGTGCTCATTGTCGTGCTGTTTTCGAAGGCCCTGACCCTCGTCTATTTGCTGATGAACGAGGATGTTCTGGTCGATCGCCAATACAGCCACGGCGTTGCACTCACTTTGCGGGCTTACTGGGCGGCCGACGAGAGCGACCGGCAGACCATCGCCGACGCCGCCGGGCTGATCCGCGTGGTGGGTGGCGGCGTACCGGAAGGCGAGCAGCACTGGCCGTATTCCGAAATCTACCAACGGCAGATGCAGGATGAACTGGGCGCGGACACCGAAGTGCGTCTGCGTGTCCATGCGCCTCCTGCGCTGTGGGTGAGGGCGCCGAGTCTCGGCGATGGCTGGCTGAAAGTGCCGCTGTACCCACATCCGTTGCGCGGGCAGAAAATCTGGAGCGTGTTGGGCTGGTTTCTGGCGATCGGCTTGCTCTCGACGGCTTCGGCGTGGATCTTCGTCAGCCAGCTCAATCAGCCGCTCAAGCGCCTGGTTTTTGCCGCACGCCAGCTGGGGCAGGGCCGCAGCGTGCGGTTGCCGGTGGGCGACACGCCCAGCGAGATGACCGAGGTTTACCGGGCGTTCAATCAGATGGCCGAAGACGTGGAGCAGGCCGGGCAGGAGCGCGAGCTGATGCTGGCCGGGGTGTCCCACGATTTGCGAACGCCGCTGACGCGTTTGCGCCTGTCACTGGAATTAATGCCGACCAACAACGAATTCATGGAAGGCATGGTTCGCGACATTGAGGACATGGATGCCATCCTCGACCAATTCCTGGCATTTATTCGGGACGGGCGCGATGAAGAGGTCGAAGAAGTCGATCTGGTCGAGCTGGTCCACGAAGTGGTGGCGCCCTACAACAACCCGGTCGAGCAGGTCCGGCTGTGCCTTGAGTCGATTCCGCCGTTCCCGCTGCGACGGGTTTCCATGAAGCGGCTGCTCAACAACCTCATTGGCAATGCCATGCACCATGCCGGTGACGGCGTTGAAGTGGCGGCCTATGTTTCCGGCGACAGCGGTGCGCCCTATGTGGTGCTGAGCGTGCTGGATCGGGGTATGGGGATTGATCCGTCGGAGCTGGAGGGTATTTTCAATCCCTTCATCCGTGGTGACCGCGCCCGAAGTGGCAAGGGGACGGGGCTTGGCCTTGCGATAGTCAAGCGCATTGCAGCGATGCACGGCGGCAATGTCGAGTTGCGTAATCGTTCGGGAGGCGGGCTGGAGGCCAGGGTTCGGTTGCCGTTGGGGCTGTTGCTGCCGCGGGATGCCGATTGACTCGTTACTGATTCCGACTGGAGACCTTGGGCGGCGTGCTCGCGACCAAAGCCTCCGTGCAGAAACGGGCTTAAGCGTTAGCCCTTGCCCTTGGTGCGGGTCATGTGCGGCCCGCCGTTTTTCTCGATGTACTCGATGATTATCCCCGCGACATCCTTGCCGGTGGTGGTTTCAATGCCTTCAAGACCTGGCGACGAGTTCACTTCCATCACCAATGGCCCGTGATTGGAGCGCAGGATGTCGACACCCGCGACACTCAGGCCCATGACCTTGGCGGCCCGAATGGCCGTCATGCGTTCTTCGGGGGTGATCTTGATCAGGCTGGCGGTGCCGCCTCGATGCAGGTTGGAGCGGAATTCCCCGGGCTTCGCCTGACGCTTCATCGACGCAATGACCTTGTCACCCACCACGAAGCAGCGGATGTCCGCGCCACCGGCTTCCTTGATGTACTCCTGCACCATGATGTCCTGCTTCAGACCCATAAAGGCCTCGATCACGGACTCGGCCGCCGTTGCGGTTTCGCACAGCACCACGCCGATGCCTTGCGTGCCCTCGAGCACCTTGATCACCAGCGGCGCGCCGTTGACCATCTGGATCAGGTCAGGGATGTCATCCGGTGAGTGAGCAAAGCCGGTGACGGGCAAGCCAATGCCGCGTCGCGACAACAGCTGCAGCGAGCGCAACTTGTCACGGGACCGCGCGATAGCGACGGATTCGTTGAGCGGGAACACGCCCATCATTTCAAACTGACGCAGCACGGCGCAGCCGTAGAAGGTCACGGAAGCGCCGATGCGCGGTATCACCGCATCAAAGCCTTCCAGGGGTTTTCCTCGGTAGTGAATCTGCGGCTTATGACTGGCGATGTTCATATAGGCGCGCAGGGTATCGACCACCACGACCTCGTGGCCGCGCTGAATGCCAGCTTCGACCAGACGACGAGTTGAATACAGACGCGGGTTTCGCGAAAGCACAGCGATCTTCATGCAGCACCTGTGGCAGAGAGATTTGAAGCCGGGAAGACCGGCTTGTCCTGAATATAAGTAACACCCGGATTGACCACCAACTGGCCGTCAATCAGGGCTTTGGAACCGAGCAGCAACCGGTAGCGCATGGCCTTGCGGCAGGCCAGCGTGAACTCAACCGGCCAGACCCTATCCCCCAGCGCCAGTGTCGTGCGAATGACGTAGCGAACCTGAGCGTGGCCGTTGGAGCTTTTGATGGTTTTCATCGCCACCAGTTGTGCCTCGCAGCGACGATGACGCAGCTGCACCACCGTCCCCAGATGCGCGTTGAAGCGCACCCATTTTTCGCCGTCCCGTTCGAACGGCTCGATTTCAGTCGCGTGCAGGCTGGAGGTGCTGGCCCCGGTGTCGATTTTCGCGCGCAGCCCGGCAACGCCCAGATGGGGCAGCGCCACCCATTCGCGGAGGCCGATGACGGTCAGATGATCAAATGTTTTCAAAGCGTTTCCGTTCGTTTACACGTTTTGCCAGGCACCGGCGTCGATGTGCGCCAGCGCCTGGAATGCAGGTTTGGCGAACCAGTAGCCCTGCATGAGGTAAATGCCGCAGTCGGCGAGGAAGTCTCGTTCGCCTGCATGTTCGATGCCTTCGGCGATCACTGTAACGTTCAGGTCCGTACACATTGTGACAATGCCGCGCACGATGGCCTGCCGTGCGGGATCCAGATGGACGTTGCGCACCAGCGCCATGTCAAGCTTGATCAGGTCAGGCTGAAAGTCGGCAAGCAGGGTCAGTCCCGAATGCCCGGCACCGAAGTCGTCGATAGCGGTTTTGAAGCCAAACTGGCGGTACTCGCGAAGGATGTTAGTGAGGTGGCTGTTGTCACACACATGCTCGGTTTCGACGGTCTCGAAGATCAGCCGGTCCAGCGGAAAATTGTGGGCGCGAGCCGCTTCAAGGGTGCTGCGAATGCACAGTTCAGGGCGATACACCGCGTTGGGCAGGAAGTTGATCGACAAGTATTCGTCCACTCCCAGCCGGGCGGCAGTTGAAATCGCGCGGGTTCGGCACAATTGATCGAAACGGTAACGGTTGGTGTGGTCCACCCGATTCAGTACAGACAGGGCACTTTCGCCGTTGACGCCCCGTACCAACGCCTCGTGAGCGAACACCGAGCGGTTGCGGACGTCCACGATTGGCTGATAGGCGAATTCAAATTCGAAATCCAGCGCGGCGCTTTCTCTGCAGCCCTGGCACCCACCGGTCAATGACGTAGGGAAGTCTGTCACGTCGTTCTCCTGAAGCCGGTGCTTTAGTCTTGGGGGGCAGTGTAAACGAGGGTGGCGGTTACTGCGTCCCCGGCGTGACGTAGTACGGTTCTGACCATTACGCGATTGAGGAATTCAGATGACACAGAAGTCAGACGAGGACGACAAAGTCCGTCTGGACAAATGGCTTTGGGCGGCGCGCTTCTTCAAGACGCGTGCGCTGGCAAAAGCCGCCATTGAAAGCGGCAAGGTTCATTGCCGGGGCGAACGTTGCAAGCCGGGAAAAGAGCCGCGCGTAGGTGACGAGTTCCAGATCAGAGCGGGCTTCGATGAGCGGACCGTGGTGGTTCAGGCGTTGTCGATTGTCCGCCGTGGCGCCCCGGAGGCTCAGCTGCTGTACAGCGAAACGCCGGAGAGCCTCGCCAAACGCGAACAAGCCGCCGAGATGCGCAAGGCCGGAAGCCTGGGCGTGACGACCGACGGCAGGCCGACCAAAAAGCAGCGTCGGCAATTGTTTCATTTTCGTTCGGGTGACGACTGACGATCTCGCCGCTTTCCGGGATCGTGGGTTAATCGACCCCGGACTGCTCGGTAGCAACGGGCAGCTTACAAATGAGAGCCCTGCTTCATGATGCTCAGGCATTTGATCAGCGGCAGGCGGCCCAACACATTGAAGACCGGCGCGGTCAGTCGAAACACGAAGGCGGTAGCAGTGGCCGCGAACGGGGTGTAGCAACTCCAGCCCAGCGCGAGCAACGCGATCATCACGCCGCCGATGTAGTCGTCCTGACCCCAATGCGCGCCGGCGACCAGGCGCGGCATCATGAACAGGAACGCCAGCGCCCAGATGACGACACGTTGGCCGACGGTGCGGCTGTAGACGCTCATGAACATCGCCCAGATCAGCAGCACCGAAGCGTGGTCACCCGGGAAGCTCTGGCTGGAACGGTCCTTGAGCTGCCACTTGTCTTCAAGACCCGGGAATATGTCGCTGAGCTTGATGGCATCAGGGATCATCATCGAGGCGCTGTCGTGTTGCAGCGCGCTGTGGTCGATGATCTTGGAAAACACCGTGCGGATGATCAGCAGCAGGATCAGCGTCAGCACGAAGCCGATCAGCGCGGCACGGGTTTGCAGGGATTTGAACACCCAGTCGCCCTTTATGAGCAGCGTCAGAAGAATCAGGCCGACGACGATATCGAAGGGTCGCATGCTGGCAACCGTCCAGATCCACAACCACGCCTTGTTTTGCTCAAGCGGGCGGTTCAGTACGTGAAACAGGCCTTCATCGAAATGCGTGAATGCCGCGTGGCCCGTGGGCCAGATCCACAGCAGCAGCAGTGCCAGCGCCACCAGATTGCACAGCAAGAATTTTTTGACGTTCCACTTGGGTTGGAACAACGCGGGATAGTCCATAAAATGCCCCCATCGGCATGACAGTGCACCAAGCGGTGCTAAACCGCGCTTTATAGGCGCTTGTCATCATTTTGTCATCCATTCAGATACCTTCTCCTATGCCAGACTTTCCGGATACCGATTACACCCAGCGCTTCATCTTCGACGAGAGCGACGTTCGCGGCGAGCTCGTGGCCCTTGAGCGTAGCTACGCCGAAGTACTTGCCAAACACCCGTATCCCGAGCCAGTCGCTCAGTTGCTCGGCGAGATGCTCGCCGCCGCTGCGTTGCTGGTGGGCACGCTGAAGTTCGACGGTCTGCTGGTTCTGCAGGCGCGGTCGCTTGGGCCGGTGTCCCTGCTGATGGTCGAGTGCTCCAGCGAGCGTGAGTTGCGCGGCATTGCGCGCTACGACGAAAGCCTGGTCAAGCCGGACGCCACGCTGCTCGACCTGATGCCCAACGGCGACCTGACCATGACCATAGACCCGCGTCAGGGCAAACGCTACCAGGGCATCGTAGGCCTGGACGGCGTCGACCTGTCGGCGTGTCTGTCCGAGTATTTTGTGATGTCGGAGCAACTGCCTACGCGCTTCTGGATCAAGGCCGACGGCAAGCGCGCACGTGGGCTGCTGCTGCAACAGTTACCGGCCGAGAAGCTGAAAGATCAGGATGAGCGCGAAGCCAGCTGGCAGCACGTCAATGTGCTGGTCGACACCCTGACCGCCGAAGAATTGCTCAGCCTGACCAACGAAACTGTGTTGAAACGGCTGTTCCACGAAGACGTCGTGCGCATGTTCGACGTCCAGCCGCTGGTGTTCCGTTGCAGCTGCTCGCGCGAACGTTCTGGCAATGCGTTGGTCAGTCTTGGTCTGGAAGATGCACAGCAGTTGGTGATCGAGCATCACGGTGCGGTGGAGATCGACTGCCAGTTCTGCAATCAGCGCTATCTGTTCGATGCAACCGATGTAGCGCAGCTGTTTGCAGGGGGTGGGGTAGATACCCCTTCCGATACCCGCCATTAATGTAGTGCGGGTCCTGCGCTGAAAGCTTTCCGCCCGGCCCGCTTGACTCTTCTTCATGTAGTTCTGACAGGAGGGCCCTACCTTTTTTGGGCTTTTCTGGCATAATCCGGCCACTTTTTAGCTGTAGTAGTGTTGGTTTTTCTACTACAAAACGTTTGGAGCACTCGGCCATCGAGCCGACGGGGAATCTCATGACGCAAGCCAATAACGCCGTTCACACCGATCTCAGTGTCGACGATCTGGTTAAAGAAGCCCTCAAACGCGAAGAAGGCGTGCTGTCCGATACTGGCGCACTCGTCGTGGAAACAGGCCACCGCACAGGCCGCTCGCCTGTCGACCGCTTCATCGTAGACGAACCCTCCACTCAGGCTGCGATCGCCTGGGGCCCGATCAACCGCAAGTTCCCGGCCGACAAGTTCGACGCCCTGTGGGCGCGTGTCGAGGCGTTCAACAACGCCCAGGAACACTTCGTTTCCCACGTGCACGTAGGCGCAGCCGAAGACCACTACCTGGCGGTCAAGATGACCACCCAGACGGCCTGGCAGAACCTGTTCGGTCGCTGCCTGTTCATCAATCCGGCCCAGTACAACCCGGCCGGTCGTGAAGAATGGCAAGTGCTCAACGTGGCTAACTTCGAGTGCGTGCCCGAGCGTGACGGCACCAACTCCGACGGTTGCGTCATCATCAACTTCGCCCAGAAGAAGGTCCTCATTGCCGGTATGCGCTACGCCGGTGAAATGAAGAAAGCCATGTTCTCGGTGCAGAACTTCCTGTTGCCGGCCTCCGACGTGCTGCCAATGCACTGCGCGGCCAACATCGGTGAAGACGGCGACGTGACGCTGTTCTTCGGTCTGTCCGGCACCGGTAAAACCACGCTGTCCGCCGACGAGACCCGTTACCTGATCGGTGACGACGAACACGGCTGGGGCGAAGGCGTTGTCTTCAATATCGAAGGCGGTTGCTATGCCAAGTGCATCGACCTCTCCGAGAAGAACGAGCCGGTGATCTGGAAGGCCATCAAGCACGGCGCCGTCCTGGAAAACGTGGTTTTGGACGCATCCGGCCATGCCGACTATGCCGACAGCAGCCTGACTCAGAACAGCCGCGCCGCTTACCCGCTCGAGCACGTTGAAAAGCGCTCCGAGAAGAACCTGGGCGGCGAGCCAAACGCGGTGATCTTCCTGACCTGCGACCTGACCGGCGTGCTGCCACCCGTGTCGATCCTCAGCGAAGAACAAGCGGCCTACCACTTCCTGTCGGGTTACACCGCACTGGTCGGCTCCACTGAAATGGGTTCGGGCGCTGGCATCAAGTCGACGTTCTCCACCTGCTTTGGCGCACCGTTCTTCCCGCGTCCTGCTGGTGAATACGCAGAGCTGCTGATCAAGCGTATCCGCGGTTTCGGCTCCAAGGTCTATTTGGTCAACACCGGCTGGACTGGCGGCGGCTACGGTGTCGGCAAGCGCTTCAACATTCCGACCACCCGTGGCGTCATCGCGGCCATCCAGAGCGGCGCGTTGATCGGTGCAGAAACCGAGCACCTCGACACTGTTAACCTGGATGTCCCGACTTCCGTGCCGGGCGTCGAAACCGGCCTGCTCAACCCACGCAATACCTGGGCTGACAAAGCGGCGTACGACGAAGCAGCCAAAGCACTGGCCGGCCTGTTCATCGAGAACTTCAAGAAGTTCGACGTGAGCGACGCGATCAAGGCAGCGGGCCCGAAGCTGTAAGATCGGCGCCTGCTAAAAAGAAACCGCCCTTCGGGGCGGTTTTTTTATGCCTGCGCGATAGCTAGCCGTCCGCCTTCGTCGTCGCTGGAAAGTCCTGGGTAATGTCGAAGCTGCCCTTCGCCACCACGCTCTTCGCGTTACACAGCCTGGCGTCGAACCCGGGGTGGCGCTCGCCATGCTCGGCGGCGTACGCAGCGGCTTCCCGGGTGCATTCGTCGGTGGGCTGCTCAGGGGAAAGCGCGGCATTGAATTGAAACGTACCGATCAACCGATAGCGGTCGAGCAGTTTGTTGGGTGAGGTGAGTTTCTCGATTTTGCTGAAGACGAGCTGGACGTTGCTGTTGTTGCCACCCTTGTCCGTATCGAAATACTGATAGTACGAACCGGTGTCGTAGGACGCGCTGTTTTCATCATGGGCAACTTCGACGCGGCCTCCTTGAAACATGATCGCCTTCTTTTCCTGATCGGGGTTATCGAAGGAGAACCCGAGAATCGGCCCGATGCTCACCTCATTGCGGTCGCCCTCGGCTTCCTGATCCGCGCTCAGCGTCAGCCAGTTGGAACCGGGCAGTTTGCCGGGCAAGAAGCCCACGGCTACTTGATCGCCTCTTGCTTCGTAGTGAAGGTTCAGCGCTCCGCTTACCTCGACACTCATGACCTTTTGCAGGGGCGATGCACTCGCGGTTGCCGCGTTGGTCGTCTTGGCATCATCGCCGCAGCCCGAAAGAAGAGCGGCTGCAGCGGCGAGAAACAGCGGAAACAGGCTGGTATGTGTTCGCGGGGCTGCTTGAGGCATGGTGTTCCGTCCGTAATCGCTGCGGGTTTCTTTGACCTTAGCTCCCTATGACCGCATAAAACGCTTGCGGGTCAATGCAGCGATGACAAAAAGCGGGACGAAGAAGCCGCCCTTATGGGCGGCTTCCGCAGGAATTCTGTTTTTCACCAGCGTAGCGCTCAGCAGGAGGCCATTGGCGATGGACGGGAAAGCCACATAATGCGCTAGTCGCCCTTGTTATGAACTGCAGGTTTTGTCAGCAGATGTCCTTGTAGGCGCTATGCCCTTTTGCGAGGCTTGCCGCCAAGCCTTGCGCGGGCTTAAACGGCGTACCTGCGACCATGCTGAAGCCAGTTGCCTTATTCGCGTAACTGACATGACGTTCAGCTTTATAGTCTTCAAAAAAAACGGTGTACGAGTTTTTGCGCATTTTGATGAACTCGGCTTCGTGCATCACGATACTTTGATGCAGCTTGCCAATCTCGATAGCCGACAAGTTGAGTTTTCGCTGGAGCTTAGTGCCCCATCGGGTCAGGCATACTTCGGCGTAATGTCGCACCAGCTTGCCAGGCTCTGTCAGGTCGCCTGGCCCACTTGCGCCCGTGAGCGACGCGTTACCCACCAGCGTAGCGTGACGTCCGGCCATGGGATATATGCTGACTTTAGTCTTGGGGTCTGTTTTCGGAATGATGCAAGAGAACCCTTTGGAGCGTTCATCGCGGGCATAGAACCCTACATATTCTTTAACGTTGCTACCGAGAGAAACTTTTTCAGGCTGATAATTCAGTGGGCCGGGCACTGGGTCGACCGCAAAGATATTGACCGGGATTTGACGTGTGACCGGATTGGCCATCAGCGCATTGGCGAGCATGTGGCAACTGACGCCGCCCCGACTCCAGCCCACCAGATTGATTTGTTTTGGAATCAAGCCGCCTTTTCTCAGGTTCTTGATCAGTTGTTGCTGGAGTTCCTGCGGGCTGATGCGATTACCGTAGTCGTATTGCCGCCAGAACCAGGAGCCATGCGCCTGAGCGTCGGGGATAGGCACGTCGGCTTTTTTGAGACGCAGGTAGTCAGCTTCTGAAAGTTTGGTTCTTTGCCAATCGAATTTGCCATGAACGATGTTGACGGCATGCTGCACATTCTCATGCCAGCCTTTGCCGAATGCGGTGCCAGACCAGCCAAACCCTTTGGATTCGGTGAACAGTTCATCGGCCTGCATGTTGCCGCTACCCGGCCCGTCGATGACAATCCACTCGGCGAACTCGTGACCGTCGATGTTGTTCGCCAATGTAGCGACCAACTCACCGTTCCAGTAGTTCTTGTTCAAGTTGTCGTATTTGGTAGAGCCGGTACCGCAAAAGAAAATTGTAAATGTTGTCATGTTTCTAGCCTCGTTGGTTGATAGGTCTGACGAGGTTAGAAGACGGTTTGAGAACATGTCGGCTGCTGTTGTTACTGCGTGTTAGTTAATAAGCACTGATGGGTTTCTCGGCACGTCAGTTGATCACCTATCAGGCGGAATATTCCCGGGCCGCCGTGCAGTATTGCTCTTGCGCCAGTTTGTTTTTGTCGCTCTTGTCTTTGGCGACGCGTTTGCTCCAATCGCTGCACATGTCTTTGAAGTAGGGTACGGCGGCGCGGCGGCATTCACGGTGTTCGACACTGTCGGCCAGGAAGTTCATGCAGACACTGTTGGTTTCAATGTGGTTGTTGGAAATGCGATAGCGGGCTTCGTAGCGGTTGCGGCCGTCAATTTCGCGGATGAACACGCCCGCTACTTCGTAGCGTCGCGCGGGCTCTGTTTTGGGTTTGGCGGCGGCAGCCTTGTAGTTCGCCATGTAACGATCTGAAACCATGCCTTGGGGGCGAGTGACTTGGGAGTCGTTGGCCTGAGCTTCACCGAAGCGGCAATTGATGACGTCCCGGTCGATGACATTGCCGTCTTTCAGGCAGGCGTCGAGCGGCCGCGCCGCGGCGGGCTGGGAGATATCGACCTTGGGGGCGATATAAACCACTTGTTCGACGTTGCGTACCTGAGCGACGGGCTCTGGGTCAGGCTCGCTGACCACCTCAGCGATGGGCGGCGCAGGGATGACCGTTGCTGCCGGCTTGGGCGTGCGAAACATCTGCGCGATCAGAAAGAGGATGGCTATCAGCAGTGCCAGGCAGATCAAAAGGCTGCTCAACGGCCAATTGCTTTTGCCTGATGCAACACTGCTTCGGGTGGGATGAGAACCGAGCACGACGTCGAACTGACCGGGTGCCAGCCGCTGCATGGTGAGTCCGTCATCCTCGGGCTGCGGTGTGGTGGGTTGCATTGCCTCTCCTTGGCGAATCTTCTGACGTAGACGGGATTACCGCCGAACGGGCTGTCTGATGTGCAGCGATGGGTTGCGTCGCGCGAGATTAATCGTCGGAATGCCGTTTTGCCAGCACCGCGTACGGTACTTGTATCCGGGATGTATCCTGTCCGATATTTCTGTAATGGTTTAGGTGTATTGCGCCCGGACCCACCGCGCTATGGTTCACGCCCTTGCGACGGTCAAAGGAGTGGCATACATGCATCAAACCCTTGAGCAGGTTTTCGGTTATCGGCAGTTTCGCGCCGGACAAGAGGCCGCCATCAGTGCGGTGTTGGCAGGACGCTCCGCTGCGGCGATATTTCCCACAGGTTCCGGTAAATCCCTCTGCTATCAGCTGCCTGCGTTGCTGCTGCCGCATCTGACCTTGGTGGTGTCACCGCTGCTGGCGCTGATCCAGGACCAGTTGGCTTTCCTTCAACGGCACGGCATTGCGGCAGCGAGCATCGACTCCGCGCAAAGCCGCGATGACGTCGCCGAGGTCATGGCCAGGGCCCGCTCCGGTGAGTTGAAAATCCTGATGATTTCCGTCGAGCGCCTGAAGAACGAGCGCTTCCGGCATTTCATCACTCAGGTGCCAATCTCCCTTCTGGTTGTGGACGAAGCGCACTGCATTTCCGAGTGGGGCCACAACTTCCGGCCCGATTACCTGAAACTCCCTGACTACCAGCGCGAGTTCAACATCCCCCAGGCGCTGCTCCTGACAGCGACCGCGACGCCCCAAGTCATCAATGACATGCAAAGCAAGTTCGGCATCGCGCCGGACGATGTGGTGACGACCGGATTCTACCGACCCAACCTCACGCTGCGGGTTGAGCCGGTTGCGGGCCGGGACAAGCGCCGGCGTCTGGTTGAGTGGCTTGGCGAACGGGCCGGGCAGCCGAGCATTGTTTACGTCACGCTGCAGAAGACTGCCGAGTTCGTGGCCGCTCATCTGTCGCAGAACGGCATCCCGGCGTACGCCTACCATGCCGGTCTGCCCCACGATAAGCGCGAATCGATCCAGCGCCAGTTCATGGACGGGCGTCTGAACTGCATCGTTGCCACGATCGCGTTCGGGATGGGCATCGACAAGAGTGACATCCGCAACGTCGTGCATTTCGATCTGCCCAAATCCATCGAGAACTACAGCCAGGAAATCGGCCGTGCGGGGCGCGACGGGGCGACGTCGGAGTGTCTGGTCTTGGCCAATCGCAATAGCCTGAACGTGCTGGAAAACTTTGTGTACGGCGACACGCCGGAGCAGGAGAGCATCCGGCTGGTGCTGGACGATCTGCAAGGCGCGCGCAACGACAGTCAGTGGGAGTTTCTGCTGGCGCCTTTGTCGGACCTCAGCAACATCCGCCAACTGCCCCTCAAAACGCTGCTGGTGCAGCTGGAACTGCGCGGGATCATTGCGCCGCGTTATTCGTATTTCGCGGAGTATCGCTTCAAGTACCTGATAGAGCCGCAGGTGCTGGTGCAACGCTTTCAGGGCGAACGACGTGAGTTCGTGCAGGCGCTGACCGAGACGTCAAGCCGGGCGCGCACCTGGGCAACCGTTAACTTCGACGCGATGTATCAGCAGTATCAGGCCGAGCGCGGGCGAGTGGTGACGGCGCTGGATTTCTTTCAGGAAAAGGGCTGGATCGAACTCGAAAGCAAGCAGATGACGGAGGTCTACAGCCTGATCGCCGCCGACTTCGACGCGCAGGCGCTGAGCGAGGAGTTGCATGACTATTTCGTCGATCACGAAAAGACCGAAGTCGCGCGCATCCACGCGATGCTCGAACTGTTTGCCAGCGAGCAGTGCCTCAGCCATCGTCTGGCCCGATACTTCGGCGACGACCTTGCGCCCGAGCAGTGCGGCCATTGTTCGGTGTGCGAGGGCCATGTGGCTGTGCTCCCCGAGCCGCCAGCCTTGACGCCGTTGAGCGAGCAGAACTTCGTGGACCTGTGCAGCGAGTTCGTTGGCAAGCACCTTGAGGTCCGAGGGCATGAGCCGGGTGCGGAGTGCCTGACGCGGTTTTTCTGCGGGATCAGCGTGCCGATGTTTACCCGGCTCAAGGCCCGCAATATCGGCGGGTTTGCGGCGCTGGAGGCGTATCCGTATGCCGAGGTGCGGAAGTGGATTCAGGGCCAGATTCAATAGCCTTTACCAACCTCATAAACGAAGAAGCACAACAGACAAACCGGAGGGAGCCACATGAACGACACCCCGCAGCGCGCCGACTACCGCCACTTCCAGCCGATCGTGACGCGCTGGCACGACAATGATGTGTACGGCCATATTAACAACGTCACGTATTACAGCTTTTTCGACAGCGCCGTGAATACCTACCTGATCGAGCAGGGCGGGCTGGATATCCACGACGGTGAAGCGGTGGGCTTTGTGGTGAGTTCGTCGTGCGATTACTTTGCGTCGATTGCCTATCCGGAGTTGATCGAGGTCGGGCTGCGGGTTGGCAAGCTGGGCAACAGCTCGGTGCAATATGAGCTGGCGGTGTTCAAGGCGGGGGAAGACGAAGCGCGGGCGGCAGGCCGCTTCGTGCATGTGTTCGTGGATCGGGCGTCCAATCAGCCGGTGCCGATCCCGACGGGGTTGCGGCAGGCGCTTGAGCGATTGGTGGTCTGAAAATGAAACCGGCCGCGTCAAGGGCGGCCGGTGTTCATCGGGTCAGGTGCGCGCGTCGGACTCGACGGCGTTAGTCACGATGATGCTTGCGATGACCGTACGCGTGGCCGCGACCGTGTTTGTAGTCGCGGCGATCGCCACGGTAGCCACGGCCTCGGTCGTCGTCACGGCGGCTTTCGTCGCCCATGTAGTTGCCGAGTGCGCCGCCCGCGCCGCCGCCCGCCGCTGCGCCGATCAGACTGCCCGTGCTGCCGCCGACACTGCGGCCAATCACGTTGCCGCCCGCGGCACCCAGGCCGCCGCCGATTGCGGCTTCGGTACGGTTTCTGCGGTTGGCGCCCACTGCGCCACCGGCCGCGCCGCCAAGGCCGGCACCGATTGCCGAACCTGTGCTGCCGCCGACCTGTTGGCCAACGACGGAGCCGAGTACCCCACCCAATGCGCCGCCCACGCCGGCCGTCACGTTATCGCCTGCTGAGGCAAAACCGCTGACCAGTGAGAACGACAACAACAGAATCGAGGAATACTTCATGTAGGAATGCTCGTAGGGATGACGCCGCGATCCTGCAAGTATGAAGAAAATGTCACAATCGAATTCCGACGAGTAACACGACCTGTATACAAAACGCTAACTTATTGTTTTGGCTTGGGAACCTAAGTCAGGTTGATGAGTCATACGCTACTGGACAAAGGCCCGAATCTCGCGATTCGGGCCTTTTTTTGTGGCTGCTGCGCAGGTGAGCTTGATCGCGACGTGACCAGTACATCCGGTGAACATCCAGCGGCTGAAAGGTCCCCTTCGCGAGCAAGCTCGCTCCCACCAGGACGTGAGTCAGCGAGCTAACTCGATCAGTGCGATGAACCTGTGGGAGTGAGCTTGCTCACGAAGGGGCCGGAACACTCAGCCAATTCTCTGGAGACTGAACGCAGGTCTATGCGGGCCATCTCGCCCACATAGATATGCTTTGCTACGCAGATTAAATAATCCGCGCGGTCTCCACATGCCGTTCCAGCTTGATCGCGACGAACTTGGACGTCGGCGTGCTGCTGCCGTCGCCGACGCTTTCCAGCGGCACCAGCGGGTTCACTTCCGGGTAATAGGCGGCAGCCTGGCCGGCAGGGATGTCGAACGGCAGGAGGGTGAAGCCCTTCACGCGACGCGTGATGTCATCGCCCCAGATCGACACGATGTCGACTTTCTGGCCCGGTACGAAGCCCAGCCGAACGATGTCGGCCTCGTTCACGAACATCACGTCACGCTGACCTTTCACGCCGCGATAACGGTCGTCCAGGCCATAGATGGTGGTGTTGTACTGATCGTGCGAGCGCATGGACTGCATGATCAGATCCGGCACGATGCCTGTCCCGCGCACGCTTTCATGCACCAGATCGCTCGGCAATACGTTCGGCTTGAAGTTGGCCCGCGCACTTGGCGTGTTCCAGCGACGGGAGCCTGCGGCGTTGCCCAGATAGAAGCCGCCCGGGTTCTTGATCTTCTCGTTGAAGTTCTGGAACGAGGGAATGGTGTCGGCGATCAGGTCGCGAATACGGCTGTAGTCCGCCACCAGCCACAGCCAGTCCACCGGCTGCTTGCCCAGCGTCGCGTTGGCGATGCCCGCCAGAATCGCAGGCTCGGAACGCATCTGCGGCGACAGCGGCTTGAGCTGGCCGTTGGACGCATGGACCATGCTGAACGAGTCTTCAACGGTCACTGCTTGCGGGCCTTCGGCCTGGATGTCGATGTCGGTACGGCCGAAGCACGGCAGGATCAGCGCTTCTTTGCCGTGGGCTAGATGGCTGCGGTTGAGCTTGGTGCTGATCTGTACGGTCAGGTCGCAGTTGCTCAGGGCTTCGAAGGTGCGCGGGCTGTCCGGAGTGGCCTGGGCGAAGTTGCCACCCAGCCCGATGAAGACTTTCGCACGGCCTTCCAGCATCGCGTGAATCGCTTCGACGACGTTATGACCGTTTTCACGCGGCACCTTGAACTGGAAACGTTTCTCCAGCGCATCAAGGAAGAACGCCGGCGGACGCTCGTTGATGCCCATGGTGCGGTCGCCCTGCACGTTGCTGTGGCCGCGCACCGGACACAGGCCAGCGCCGGGCCGGCCGATGTTGCCGCGCAGCAGCATCAGGTTGGAAACTTCCTGGATGGTCGGCACCGAATGGCGATGCTGAGTGATGCCCATCGCCCAGCACATGATCACGTTCTTGCCTTTGGCGTACATGCGCGCGGCGAGTTCGATGTCGGTCAATGGCAGACCCGATTGCTCGACGATGAAATCCCACGAGGTATCGTCGATGGCGGCCAGGTATTCCAGCACGCCATTGGTGTGCTCATTGAGGAACGTGTGATCGAACACCGATGGCTCGTTCTTCGCCTGAGCTTCACGTTCCCACTGCAGCAGGAACTTGGCCATGCCGCGCAGCAGGGCCATGTCGCCGCCCAATGCCGGACGGAAATACGCCGTGTTGGTCGGCTCGGAGCCGTTGCTGAGCATTTCCAGCGGGTGCTGCGGGTGCTGGAAACGCTCAAGTCCACGCTCTTTCAGCGGGTTGACGCACACCACCTGGGCGCCACGTTTGACCGCTTCACGCAGCGGCTCCAGCATGCGCGGGTGGTTGGTGCCCGGGTTCTGGCCGAGGACGAAAATCGCGTCCGCGTGCTCGAAGTCCTCGAAGGTCACCGTGCCTTTGCCGACGCCCACGCTTTGCGACAACGCAACGCCGCTGGCTTCGTGGCACATGTTCGAGCAGTCAGGGAAGTTGTTGGTGCCATAGGCACGGACGAACAGCTGATACAGATACGCCGCTTCGTTGCTGGCACGGCCCGAAGTGTAGAACTCGGCCATGTTTGGGCTTGGCAGGTTGTTCAGGTGCTTGGCGATCAGGGCGAAGGCGTCGTCCCAGGCGATCGGCTTATAGCGATCGGTCTGAGCGTCGTAGACCATTGGCTCGGTCAGACGGCCCTGATATTCCAGCCAGTAATCACTTTGCTCAAGCAGCGCGCTCACGCTGTAGCGGGCGAAGAAAGACGGGTCGACGCGGCGCTTGGTCGCTTCCCAGTTCACGGCCTTGGCGCCGTTCTCGCAGAACTTGACCATGCCGCTTTCCGGCGAATCGCCCCACGCGCAACCTGGGCAGTCGAAGCCGCCGTTCTGGTTGGTCTTGAGCATCGTGCGAATGTTCTTCAGGGCGTTGTCGCTGGTCAGCCAGAAGTGGGCGACGCTGATCAATGCGCCCCATCCGCCAGCTGGGCCTTTGTAGGGCTTGTAGCGGGGGGTCGATACCTTGTCGGCTTCTTTATGCATGCTCACGCTTGATTCTCCAACGCAGGACTGTAAACCCGCGGCGCACTGTGTTTAGGCAGATGAATGAGGTTGAGGTTGTGGCGGCGAGCCCATTGCAGCGCCAGGCCGGTCGGCGATGACAGGCTGACAAGGGTCTGAATGCCGGCACGTAATACTTTTTGAATCAGTTCGAGACTGCAGCGGCTAGTGACGATAGCCAGCCCGCCCGTGGTCGGGATGTTCTGGCGAATCAGTGCGCCGATCAGCTTGTCCAAAGCGTTATGTCGGCCGATGTCTTCACGACCTAAAAGAATTTCGCCGCGAGCGTCCATGAACATAGCCGCATGGACCGCGCCGCAGTGTTCGCCCAACGGCTGGAATTCGCCCATGCGCGCGCGCAGGCCTTTCAGCCATTCGGCGGGGGGAAGAGGGGCGCCGGGCAGCACGTTGAGCTCGGGCAAGGCCTGCTCGACGGCTTCAACGCCGCACAGGCCGCAGCCGCTGGTGCCGGCCATTTGCCGACGCTGGGTTTTCAGGTTCCAGAAGGCGCGGCTGGCGATTTCAACTTCTGCGGTCTGCGCAGAGCCACAACCACCGAGCTTGATGTCGTAGATCTCGTCCGGTGATTCGATGAGCCCGCTGCCGATGCTGAAGCCGACGATGAAGTCTTCCAGATCGCTGGGCGTGACCAGCATGACCGCCTGGCTGATGCCGTTGTAGGCGATCGCCAACGCGACTTCCTCGGCCAGCACATTGGGCTCGCTGACGTCGTGTTCGAGGTTCGAATAGCTGTAGGACTGGCTTGCGGCGGGCGCGGGCAGTTGTTGTGCGGGCGCCGTGATATCCATGTGCTTGGCGTGCATTGGGAGTAACCGGCAGAATGATTAGGCTTAAGCCTAGGCCTCCGGTCGGATTACGTCTAATCGCTAGTACTGATGCACCGATAGATGACGTCGATCAACTCTCTTGCATCATCGTGTGATAGAGCGCCAGACAGGCTTCAGCCAATGCCGAGCGCGGCGCTGAGCGACGCATGATCAAGCCTAGTCGAGCCAGAGTCTGTGCGTCTTCGATGGGTTGCAAACGCAGATGCTCGGTGAGGGATTCCAGCCCGCCGTCCAGCGGCATGATCGCGCAGCAGAAGCCGCCATGAACCGCTTGCAGCAGCTGATGGACCGCATCGGTCTGAATGATCGGCTGCGGATGGAGGCCGCGGCTGTGGAAGTTGTGATCGATGGACTGCCGAAAGTGCATGCCGCTGGTGAGCAGGCCCAAGGGCAGTTTGGTCAGGCTTTCCCAGCTCGACGTCGCTTCGGCAAAGCTGAAATAGCGCTGGTCATACATCACACCCATCCGCGTCTCGGCCAGTTGCAATGAGTCGAAACGCTCGGAGTCCAGTCGGTCCAGATACGAAACCCCGAGGTCCAGGCGGTTGCTGGCGAGTTGATCGAGAATCTGCTCGGAGCTCAGGGATGAAAGCTCGAAGCGCATGTTCGGGTGCAGGGAATGCAGGCGTTGCAGCAAGGGCAGCGGATCGAAGTTCGAGAGTGGCACCACGCCCAGTCGCAACGTGCCGACCAGATGCCCGCGACAGGCGGCGGCTTCAGCCTGCAAGCCGTCATACGCTGCCAGCACCGTGCGCGCCCATGCCAGAACGCGTTCGCCCGGCGCGGTGAAGCCTTCGAAGCGTTGGCCGCGATTGACCAGCGGCAGATCCAGCTCTTCTTCAAGGCTGCGCAGACGCATCGACAGGGTCGGTTGCGTGATATGGCAGCGCGCAGCGGCCTGCCCGAAGTGACGGGTTTCGTCGAGGGCGATCAGAAATTTCAGCTGCTTGATGTCCATCGTCTTTCCTTGAGGCACAGGCCGGCCCGGCGAAGTCTATCGCGACCGAACGTCAAATGGCTTGAAACCTTGAGACGCGGCCACAGGTCGGAGTTTTGTCGGGCAATGTCAGCGGAACAGATGTTGCGCGGGAAACCACAACGACACTACGACGACACCAAGGAGAAACCCATGAGTCTGTTCAGTTTTGTGAAGGAAGCCGGTGAGAAGCTTATCGACCTGCTCACCCCAGGAAACGCCAACGCCAGCGATGAGCTGAAAAAGCACATCGAGTCTGTCGGGTTGGGCAATCCCAACGTTCATGCGACGGTTGAAGGCGACAAGATTACCTTGACGGGCGAAGTCGCCAGTCAGGAAGAGAAAGAGAAGATCGTACTGGCGGCCGGTAACATCGCCGGTGTTGGCAGCGTTGATGATCAGCTGACCATCGCCGCCGGCGCACCTGCTGTGGTTGCTGCGACGTTCGTCACTGTTCAGAAGGGCGATACCCTCAGCGCCATCTCGCTGCGCGTGTATCACGATGCCAACAAGTACCAGAAAATCTTCGACGCCAATAAGCCGATGCTGAAGGACGTAAACAAGATCTACCCAGGTCAGGTTCTGCGTATTCCTGAGTAAGCGGTAAGTTGTACTGGCCGTACGGAAACCAGCGTTAGCGCTGACCGTACGGCATCCCATGCGGCATGATTCTTACAAGCCCTGTACCAACGCCCGATAATCCTCAACAGCCTCGAACTCTTCGGTGTCTTTCGGGCCTTTTCGGCTGTCCGGCTCCCGCACTGCCAACAAATGGCCTATGCCGTATCGCCCGGCGCTGCGCAAGATCGGCAAGGTGTCGTCGATGAACAGACTGCGCGCCGGATCGAACGTGATGTCGTCCTGCAGCGCGTCCCAGAACTGCGGGTTTTCCTTGGGATAACCGTAGTCATGGGAGCTGATCAAACGCTCGAAGTAGGGCGCCAGTTCCAGTCTTTCCATCTTCAGCGACAGCGAGTCGCGGTGTGCGTTGGTGATCATGATGACCCGTTTGCCGGCCTGCTTGAGGGCGGCCAGAAACGTCTCGGCGTCGGGGCGCAAGGCGATGAGGTGGGCGATCTCGACTTTCATGTCCTTCACCGGCAGGTTCAGCTCCGTGCTCCAGAAATCGGTGCAGTACCAGTTGAGGGTGCCGGCGTTTTTTTCGAAGAGCGGCATCAGCTCCAGTTGCGCCATGGCCAGACTGACCCCGTGCACTTCGGCATAGCGCTTGGGCAGATGCTCCAGCCAGAAGTGATTGTCGAAATGCAGGTCGAGCAGCGTGCCGTCCATATCCAGCAGAACGGTGTCGATATCGCGCCAGGGCAAAGAAGGCATACAAGTCTCTCGGCGTTGAAGGGGTCGCGTGGGTTTGCGGCGAAGACATCCGCAAAAGCCACGGTATAGTAACCCGTCTACGCCAAGGAGCTCGTCATGCAGCAGAAACCTACCGTCCTCTCTCGCAAAATCGTCGCGAGCAGCCGTCTGTTCCGCGTTGAAGAAGTGCAGCTGCGCTTTTCCAACGGCGTCGAGCGCACCTACGAGCGGCTGGTCGGCAGCGGCAGTGGCTACGGCGCGGTGATGATCGTGGCCATGCTCGATGCCGACCACGCCGTGCTGATCGAGGAATACTGCGGCGGCACTGATCAGTACGAGCTGTCGCTGCCCAAAGGCTTGATCGAACCGGGCGAGGATGTGCTGGCCGCTGCCAATCGCGAGCTCAAGGAAGAAGCCGGTTATGGCGCGCGGACCTTGGTGCACCTGACCGAACTATCCCTTTCGCCAGGCTACATGAGCCAGAAAATTCAGGTCGTGCTGGCTACCGATTTGTATGAGGAAACGCTGCCCGGCGACGAGCCTGAGCCGATGCGCGTGGACAAGGTCAATCTGCGTGAGCTCTCCAGCCTGGTTCAGAACCCGCAGTTCACTGAAGGGCGCGCGCTGGCGGCGCTGTACCTCGCCCGCGACCTGTTGGCCGAGCGTGGGGACTTCCTGCCATGAACCCGACATTCGCCCAATTGCCGCATCCGCTGCTTGCGCCCGTCATAGAACTTTGCCGGCAGGCGGGCGAAGTCATACTGCCGTTCTGGCGCGCCGGCGTGGAAGTCGAGGTCAAGTCGGATGACTCACCTGTCACGGCCGCCGACCTGGCCGCCCATGAGCTGTTGGTGGCTGGCCTCAAGGCGCTGGATCCGAGTATTCATATCTTGTCCGAAGAGGACGCCAACATCCCGTTGAGCGAACGCAGCCAGTGGCAACGCTGGTGGCTGGTGGACCCGCTGGACGGTACCAAGGAATTCATTGCCGGCAGCGAAGAGTTCACCGTCAACGTGGCACTGATCGAGAACGGTCGCGTGGTATTTGGCGTGGTGTCGATGCCGACCAATAACCGCTGCTATTTCGGTGGCGCCGGGCTGGGTGCGTGGCGCAGTGACGATTCGCAGCATCTGGCGCCGATCAGCGTGCGCAATGCGCCGGGCGCGGGAGAAGCGTTCACCGTGGTCGCCAGCCGTCGTCACTCCAGCCCCGAGCAACAGAGGTTGCTGGCCGGTTTGTCGGAAGTGGTGGGTGAGCTGCAGCTGACCAATATCGGCAGCTCGCTGAAGTTTTGCCTGCTGGCCGAAGGGGCCGCCGATTGCTACCCGCGTCTGGCGCCGACGTCTCAGTGGGATACCGCTGCTGCACAAGGTGTGGTGGAAGGGGCGGGCGGCGTAGTGCTGAACCTGGACGGCACGACCTTCGAGTACCCGGCGCGGGAGACGCTGCTGAATTCGTATTTCCTGGCGTTACCGGCGGAAGCGGCATGGCGCGGCGCGTTGCTGGCGTTGGCGAGGGCTTGGGCGCACATCAGCTCTGAGGACGCCGTAGGGGATCAATTGTGAGAGCGAGCTTGCTCGCCAATAGGTCGGTATATCCACGCCATTTTCAGCGGCTGGAATGCCGCTTTCGTGAGCAAGCTCACTCCCACAGGGGCTGTGTCTGCTGCGAGAAAGCGCGGTGTCAGAAGACGCTGCAGATGTCTCTGCTGAATACGG
>NZ_JBTOQG010000006.1:0-165572 GCF_055283955.1 Pseudomonas sp. HP_12 | reverse complement strand
ATCAATTTGCGATTCTGTACGGAGATCGATTTATCAGGCCGACCTGGTAAAAGCACGGCCTGCCTAACGGCAGGCCGCTACCAGCCCGCACACAAAAAATCTGACAGTCCCCAGTCTGCCCCCAGGCAGACGCTCTTGATCTTAAAGACCTTGATCTTGATCTTGATATTGAAAAAGCCTACAGATGCCCCGCCAACTCACACGCCTCCCGATCCGCCTTCTCATTCGCCCCAAAATCCTCCGCCAGCAAATCCACCAACCCCCGCACCGACGGCAACAACCCCCGCCGAGAAGGAAACACCGCATGAATCAACCCACTCGGCGGACGAAACCCCGGCAACAACTCAACCAGCCGCCCCTCATGCAACGAATGCCGAACCATAATCTCCGGCATCTGCACCACCCCCACTCCCTCCACCGCCGCCCGGTGCAACGCATCCAGATCCGACGTCACAAAGCGCGGCTGATGAGCAACCTCGATCCGCTCACCCCCCGGACCGATCAACGCCCAACGGTGCTCACGGTTCGCCGGCGCCAGATCCATACTCGGCAGCCCCACCAACTCCTGCGGCGTTCGAATCGTCCTGCCCTCCAGCAACGAGGGACGAACCACCAACCGCTGATGGCTCTCGCCCAACACCTTCATCACCAGATTCTCATCGTCCAGCGGCGGAAAACGCACCCTCAGCGCGATGTCATAGCCCTCCCCCAACACATCCACCCGACGGTTCGTGCTCTCCACCTGAATCTGCACTTTCGGGTGCAGCACCAGAAACTTCGCGATCGTGTCACTCACCCCCATCGAACCCAGCGCCGGCGGGCAACTGATGCGCACGATGCCCTGGGGCTCGGACCTCGACTGCTCGACCACCTTCTCGGCGGCATCGGCCTCCACCAGCATTGCCACACAGTGCCGGTAATAATCCAGCCCCACCTCGGTCACCGTGAATTTGCGAGTGGTGCGCTGGATCAGCCGCACCCCCAGCCGATCCTCCAACTGAGCGATGCGCCGGCTGAGCTTGGTCTTGGGCACCTCGATCTTGCGCGCGGCGGCCGCGAACCCCTTGTTCTCGACCACCTGCACGAAGTAGTACAAATCGTTGAAGTCGTACACGGTTTGCCGCTCGCCTGGCCGAAAGGGGCTGGGATTGTCGCAGGTTGCCAATGGGCTGTCCTGCGTGGGAGCGTGCAAACGATCCAGTCAACACATTCAACGCTGTGCACCTCTTGACCTTGCCAGAAGGGCAAGGTTGATCCTTACTGGCAATCGACTTGCCGGAGTGCCCGCGATGCCCAGTGCCCACACATTTGATCTGCCCATTACCGGCATGACCTGCGCCAGTTGCGCCGGCCGGGTGGAACGCGCGCTGCGCAAAGTGCCCGGCGTTCAAGTCGCCACGGTCAACCTCGCCAACGAGCGCGCCCACGTCGAGGTCAGCGGGCAGATCGACCCCGCTGTGCTGGTGGTCGCCGTCGACAAGGCCGGCTACGGCGCCAGCCTCGAACAGGACTTCGCCACCCAGCACGCCGACCAGCGCAAACGCCACGGCACCGAGCGCTGGCAGTTGATCGTGGCCATCGTGCTCGCACTGCCGCTGGTCTTGCCAATGCTGCTGCAGCCATTCGGCGTCCACGGGATGCTGCCGGCGTGGCTGCAGTTTGCTCTGGCCACCCCCGTGCAATTCCTCCTCGGCGCGCGCTTTTACGTTGCCGCCTGGAAAGCCGTGCGCGCGGGTGCTGGCAACATGGACCTGCTCGTCGCGTTGGGCACCAGCGCCGGTTATGGTTTGAGCGTGTACCAATGGCTAAGCGCTGGCCCCGGCACGATGCCGCACCTGTATTTCGAGGCCTCGGCGGTGGTCATCGCCCTGGTCCTGCTCGGCAAATACCTGGAGAGCAACGCCAAGCGCCAGACCGCCAGCGCGATCCGGGCCCTGGAAGCCTTGCGCCCCGAACGGGCGATCCGGTGGGTGGACGGGCAGGAAGCGGACGTCGCCATCAGCGCCCTGAGTGTCGGCGATACGGTGGTGGTGAAACCTGGCGAGCGCTTTCCGGTGGATGGCGAGGTGCTCGAAGGCCAGAGCCACGCCGACGAAGCCCTGATCAGAGGCGAGAGCCTGCCGGTGCCGAAACAGCCCGGCGACAGGGTCACCGGCGGCGCGATCAATGGCGAGGGCCGGCTGCTGATCAGCACCCGGGCGCTGGGCGCGGAAACCGTGCTGGCCCGCATCATCCGCTTGGTGGAAGACGCACAGTCTGCCAAGGCGCCGATTCAGAAGCTGGTCGACAAGGTCAGTCAGGTGTTCGTGCCCGTGGTCCTGTTGATTGCCGTCGCGACGCTGGCAGGGTGGCTGATGGCTGGCGCGTCGCTGGAGGCTGCGCTGATCAACGCCGTCACCGTGCTGGTCATCGCCTGCCCCTGTGCCCTCGGGCTGGCCACGCCGACCGCGATCATGGCCGGCACCGGCGTGGCCGCACGCCACGGCATTTTGATCAAGGACGCCGAAGCCCTGGAACGCGCCCATGAAGTCACCACGGTGGTCTTCGACAAGACCGGCACGCTGACTTCCGGCAGGCCGCGCATTGCCCACATGGCTGCCCTCGACGGTGATGAAAACACCTTGCTGCAACGGGCCGGTGCGCTGCAGCGTGGCAGCGAGCACCCCTTGGCCAAAGCAGTGCTGGACGCGACCGCCGAACGCGGGCTGAGCCTGGATACCGTCGGCAATAGCCGCGCGCTGGCCGGACGCGGTATCACAGGCACCCTGCGAGGCCGCGAGTTGGCGCTGGGTAATCACCGCTTGCTGCAGGAAAGCGGCTTGCTGGACGAAGGCGGCTTGGCCGGGGACGTTCTGAACGAGCGCGCTCAGGCATGGGAAGCCGAGGGCCGCACGCTGTCCTGGCTGATCGAATTGAGCCCCCAGCGTCAGGTGCTCGGCCTGTTTGCCTTCGGCGACACCCTCAAGACCGGCGCCGTTGAGGCCATCGCCCAACTGAACGCCCGGCACATCAGCAGCCATTTGCTGACCGGTGACAATCGCGGCAGCGCCAGGGTGGTCGCCGAGGCGCTGGGCATCCGCGACGTGCACGCCGAAGTGTTGCCTGCCGACAAAGCCGCGACCGTCATGGCGCTGAAGAAAAACGGCGTGGTGGCGATGGTTGGTGACGGCATCAACGACGCCCCTGCCTTGGCCGCCGCTGACATCGGCATCGCCATGGGTGGCGGCACAGACGTGGCCATGCACGCCGCGGGGATCACGTTGATGCGTGGCGACCCGCGGCTGATCCCCGCCGCCCTCGACATCAGCCGCAAGACCTACGCGAAGATCCGCCAGAACCTGTTCTGGGCCTTCGTTTATAACCTGATCGGCATTCCGCTGGCCGCGTTCGGCCTGCTCAACCCGGTGCTGGCGGGCGCAGCCATGGCCTTGTCCAGCGTCAGCGTGGTGAGCAACGCCCTGCTGTTGAAAACCTGGACACCCAAAGACGCCCACAACGACACGGGAGACGCCTCATGAACATCGGACAAGCCGCCAAACGCAGCGGCCTCAGCGCCAAGATGATTCGCTATTACGAATCCATCGGCCTGCTTCCGGCCGCCACCCGCACCGACAGCGGGTATCGCCTGTACGGCCCGGACGAGCTGCACACCCTGGCGTTCATCAAACGCTCGCGAGACCTGGGGTTTTCCCTGGAAGAAGTCGGCAAACTGCTGACCCTCTGGCAGGACCGCGGCCGCGCCAGCGCCGACGTCAAGGCGCTGGCCCACAAGCACATCCTCGAACTCAACCAGAAGATCGAGGAACTGGCCGGCCTGCGTGACACCCTGCAGAACCTGGTCAGCCACTGCCAGGGCGACCGCCGCCCGGACTGCCCGATTCTGGCGGACCTGGCGTCGAATGGCGGTCGTTCAAATGGTTAACGTAGGCTGCCGGTCACCCCTCACCCGCATTCAGGAACACTCCCATGCAGATTGAAGACGTCGCCGCGTTCTGCCTGAATCTTCCGGGCGCGCGGGAGGATTACAAATGGGGCGGCGTCAGGGTGTTCTCCATCGCGGACACCAAAATGTTTGCGGTGATGGGCCTGGCGGGCAACGATCTGTCGTTCAAGGTCGGCGCTGAGCTGTTCCTCGGCTACGTCGACCGTCCGGGCATACGCCCTGCGCCGTACCTGGCCCGTGCCCACTGGGTCACCCTCGCCTACCCGTTCGCCATGGGCGAAGACGAGCTGAAGGACTTGCTGACCCGCTCCCATCAATTGGTGGTCGGCAAACTGTCGAAGCGCAGGCAGGTGGCGTTGAAGCTATAACCGTCGCCGCGTCTGCTAAAAAGCGGCTCAGAACAGGTGGCGCGAGATCAGTCGACCGCCGAACAGCAGACGGTCCATCCAGAACAACTCGTGCAGCAGCACAATCAGCCAGAACACCAACTGGTAGGAAAACTTGCGCGTCTTGTGGCGAAACACCTGCTGAGCCAGCAGCGCGCCGGGCCAGCCACCGAGCAGTTCGATTCCGTGCAGCAGCTTTTCCGGCGTGCGCTGTCCGCTGTGCCGGGCCTGCTTCTTGTCGTAGCCATACAGGGCAAATGCGACGAGGCTCATCAGCGCGTAGATCGCCGCGGGCAGCCAGCTGACGCCGCTCGTCCAATACGTGACGACCCCGTAAGCCGGCAGGCCGCACAGCAACAGCAGCGCCAGCAGCTTGAGTTTCAGAAAACGCACGGCGACGGGTTTAGCAGCGGCCGGGCGACCGGGGTTTTGCGGTTCGAAGCGTTGAGTCATCGGAAGATCAGCCCTGCACGCTGGACCAGTCCACCCAGCCGAATTGCCAGGTCGCCAGGATCAGAAAGCCAAACGCGATACGGTACCAGGCGAACACGTCGTAGCTGTGGGTCGCGATGAACTTGAGCAAACCGCGCACGGCGATCATCGCGAAGATGAACGCGGCGATGAAGCCGATGGCGAACACCGGCAGGTCGTCGGGCTGGAACAGGTGACGGTATTTGTACCCCGAGTACACCGAAGCCGCGATCATGGTCGGCATCGCCAGAAAGAACGAAAACTCGGTGGCGGTCTTGCGTGACAGGCCGAACAGCAGCCCGCCGATGATGGTCGAGCCCGACCGCGAAGTGCCGGGAATCATCGCCAGGCATTGCGCGAAGCCGACCTTCAACGCGTCTACCCAGGTCATCTCATCCACGGTCTCGGCGTGAATCACATGCTCGCGGCGCTCGGCCCAGAGCATGATGAAGCCGCCCACCACCAGCGCCACCGCGACGGTGATCGGGTTGAACAAGTATTCGTGGATCAGATCGGAAAACAGCACCCCGAGGACCATGGCGGGCAGCACCCCGACGATGAGGTTGGCAGTGAACCGCCGCGCTTCGGGCCGGGTCGGCAGCCCGGTGACCACGTCGAGGATCTTGCGACGAAACTCCCACATCACCGCCAGGATCGCCCCCAACTGAATAATGATATTGAACGCCATCGCGCGCTCGCCGCCAAAACCGATCAGATCCGCAACGATGATCTGATGGCCCGTACTGGAAATCGGCAAAAACTCCGTGAGCCCTTCTACAACTCCAAGTATCAGCGCCTGTGCGGCGGTCCAAAGATCCATCATTCCCCCGGCTGGAGCCCGCTCATGGCGAGGCTCTCTTGATTTGTATTACAAACTGTTGCGCGAACGATAAACGGTCGAGCGTAAAAAAAGCATGAACGCAGGCTGTCTGGCCAGGGCATGAGCGCGGCGATGCTAGCAGACCTTTTTGACTAACGCGCTAGCATGAATACTGGCGCGAAGGCTTTGACGTTTGTCTCATCGTCGTTACATTTCCTCTATGAACCCTGCGGGTTGCCCAGGCTGTTTTTCCAGTGCCTTTTCAGACGCTTCCGACGCATCATCGCGCCCCACCTCGGGCGATAAAGCGCCTACAATCGCCGACCCGTTTTTTCATCGTTTCCTCAGGAGTTGCCATGTCAGGGCTTGAACTGTTCGCCGCCGCACTCGGTGTCATTGCCGTCTGGCTGACAGTCAAACAAAACCCGTGGTGCTGGCCGATTGGCCTGGTCATGGTGTTGCTCTACACCTGGATCTTCTTTGACGTGAAGCTCTACTCCGACATGCTGCTGCAGGTGGTGTACGCCGGGCTCCAGGTGTATGGCTGGTGGCAATGGACCCGCCGGGGCGCGGCGGACAACGGCCGCATGGTCACCTCGCTGGGCAGTGGCAGCCTGCTGCTCAGTCTGGTGGCCGGCGCGCTGGTCAGCCTTGTCCTCGGCGCGGCCATGGCCCACTTCACCGACGCCGCTCAACCCTGGCTCGACGCCACACTGACCGGCTACAGCCTGGTGGCGCAGGTATGGATGGCGCAGAAGCGCGTGCAGTGCTGGCCGCTGTGGATCCTTCTCGATGTGATCTTCGTCGGCCTGTTTCTCTACAAAGCGCTGTACCTCACCGCCGGCCTGTACGCGCTGTTCGCCCTGCTCGCCGTGCAAGGCTGGCGTGACTGGCGCGCCGACCCCGCGCTGGCGCGTTGACGGGGATGAAAGTGCTGGTACTGACAGGGCCCGAATCCAGCGGCAAGAGCTGGCTGGCGGAAGAGATTCAACGGCAGTTCGGTGGCGTGCTGGTGGGCGAATACGTGCGCCAGTTCATCGATGAGGTGCAGCGGGACACCGTTTACGCAGACATCGATGTCATCGCCCATGAGCAACTGGCCTGGGAAGACGCCGCCCGTTCGCTGAAACCGGCGCTGCTGATCCTCGACACACACTTGCTCAGCAACATCCTCTGGAGTCGCGCGTTGTTCAACGACTGCCCGGCGTGGCTCGAAACAGCCCTCGCCGAGCGCCATTACGATCTGCACCTGTTGCTCTCGCCGGAAGGCGTCGAATGGATCGGCGACGGCCAGCGTTGCCAGCCAGACCTGAGCGAACGCCAGGCATTCTTCGAAGCCAGCCGGAACTGGCTGGTGGCCCATGGGCAGAACTTCGAAGTGATCGGCGGGAGCTGGAGCTACCGCAGTGAGCGAGTGTTGCAACGGGTTGCCCAACTGATTAACGACTGAATGCCTACCAGCCGGACGTGAGCGCCGGCGGATAACTCGCCCGACGCTCGATCAGCGAATCTGGTGTTTGTGCAGCAGGCGATAAAACGTCGGCCGTGAGATGCCAAGCACTTTGGCCGCCACGCTGAGGTTGTCGCTGTGACGGGTCAACACATCGCACAGCGCCTGCCGTTCCGCCCGAGACTTGTACTCATCGAGAGTGGCCATGCTGGAGCTGATCTCTTCTTCGCCCAGCAGCCCGAGGTCGAACGCTTCGATCTGCCGCCCTTCGGCCAGCACCAGCCCGCGACGTACCCGGTTTTCCAGCTCCCGCACGTTGCCGGGCCAGTCGTGCTTGCCCATGGCGACCAGCGCGTCCTGACTGAAATTACGCACCCGCCGGCCGGTCTCCCGGCTGTAGAACTGGGCGAAGTGATTGGCCAGCAAGGCCAGATCGCCGTGCCGCTCGCGCAGCGGCGCGGTGCCCACCTGCAAGACGTTGAGCCGGTAATACAGGTCTTCGCGAAAACGCTTCATGCGAATCGCCGCTTCCAGGTCGACATTGGTCGCCGCCAGCACCCGCACATCGACCGGGATCCGCTCGCCTGCCACCTCGATGTGCGGATCCTGCAGGAACCGCAACAGATTGGCCTGGACCTCCAGGGGCAGATCGCCAATCTCGTCGAGAAACAGCGTGCCGCCGTTGGCTTCTTCGATGCGCCCCGTCCTGCGCTGGCGTGATGCGTCGACGTCCTCCCCTGCCTCGCCGAAGAGTTCTTCCTGCAGCAAATGCTCCGGCGTCGCCCCGCAGTTGATCGAGATGAATGGCTGCTCGCGGCGCTGGGACTGTGCGTGCAGCGTGCGCGCGACCAGCTCCTTTCCCGTCCCGCCTTCGCCACGGATCAGCACCGGCGATTCGGTGGGCGCCAGTTTGCTCAGCAATCGCCGCAATTCGCGCATGGGCCGGCTTTCCCCCAGCAGTTGCGGACCCGGGCTCTCTCCGTACGGGGCGCCTTTGGCATAACTGGCACCTTTGGCACGCAGCCGTGCCATGCCGTAGGCGCGGCCTAATGTCACCTGCACGCGGGCTACATCGAAGGGCAAGGTATGGAAATCGAAAAACCACTCACAGACCAAATCACCGATGTGCTCGCGGCGCAGGTCCTCGCTGGTCAGGACTGCGATCCATTCTGTATTGCTTCGGGAGATAAGGGATTTGACCACTTCGGGGTGTTCGAAATGCTCGGGCAGCAGGCGGATAAGGCCCACGTCACAGGGACGCAGCGCTGCCTCTTCAAGGGTGCAGCTGTCGACATCCCAACCCGCGATGCGCAAGCCGGGGACCAACTGCAGGCATTCCGCGCACGGTTCGACGATCAGCAAGCGGCGGATGGAGGCCAGATCATGCATGTGAGTTTCCTTGGCGCCGGGGTCGCATAGTGATCGTGGGAAAACGTTTTTTAAACAGTAGCTTGTGAAGGCCGATTGACACCATAGCAAGATTTTTGACGCGTCCTTGGATCGATTCTCTATAAGCCTAAGATCGAAACGTGCTTAGCAGCGTGGCCCGAGATCGAAGGCATCGGGCGTGCGCTGCCAAGGCATTGCAGGAGTTTGGCCCAAGCGCGGCGAGGAAGCGCGACCGAACTGACGCTTAAAATAAATCAAGAAATTTCAGAAATGGGTGTGACTCAGCCGTGGGGGACGGTCATCAGTACAAGTAGCAATACGCGTAACCACCGAGCGAAACGCCCGCCGCCGGTGCCAACGGATACGGGCACTTTGAGGACAGTCCATGAACGCCCCCTTGCGCTTCAACGATGCTTTGCTGATTGCCGGTCACGCCTTTGAACCCTTCCAGTGCGTGGCTTGGGCCCCGCAGGACGGCAATGGCGAACTGAGCCTGACCGTCGTCGACCGCACCAGCACCCGCATTGGCCGCAAGCAGATCCCCAGCAGCGCCTACTCCGATCCGAAACAACTGGCGCAGTTCCTGGAACAGGCCCGTGCCGAGATCAGCGGCGAAGGTTACAGCCTTGAGCCGTGGACCATGCCCGCCTGAAGACCTGCTGATCTAACCCCTGCCGACGACGCGCGCTCAGCACTCGTCGATGTGACGGTAGTCGGCGTCCAGCTGCGCGGCGATGTCCCGGGCGCGGCCCAGTCGAATGGCCCCACGCTCGATGTCGATCAGCAGCACGGGGCCGCCGAACAAGGGAAGCGGCTGCGCCGGTCGCCTTGATAGCGCCGGCATGTCTTTGACGCGCCCGTCCGTGAGAATCAGCACCCGTTGCTGCTCCGCCGGGCAGCGCTTCTGCCGTTTTGCTGACCAGTCCGCCGCCTGATTGATCGCGTCAAACAGCGGCGTGCCGCCCCCAGCACCCAATGCATCCAGCCAGGGTTGCAACGCGGCGCCGGCTTTCAAGCCCTGATGCTGCCAGCGCGCGCCCTTGCCGCTGGCGGTGAGCAACGCCAGCCTGGCGCGCTGCCGATACGCATCATCGAACAACCCCGCCAATAAACCCTTCGCCTGACTCAACGCCTGATTGCGCCGGGTCGATGCCGACGCGTCGACGATCACCAGCCAGAGCTGCTCCGGCCGGCGACTGCGGGGCTGACGTACCAGATCGTCACGAACCCGAGGGCGGCCGCGCAGCAAGGTCGGCAGCCAGGCAATGGCGCCCTCCGCACCGGGGCGGGCAGCGCCGTTTCTACCGCCACCCAGGGCACCCGGTCGAGGGCTGGCATTCGCCCCCTTCGACAGGCGGGGGCGAATGCCTAGGGCTTTTTTGGCCAGCGGGGCACTTCTTTGCGACTGCCCGCCTGCACGCTGCGGGCGGGCAACTCACCCCAACTGCCCTCGCCTGTTTCTGGCGCTTCGTGCTGCGGCTGAGCGCCGTTGTCGGGTCTCGGCGGGCTTTGCTCTGATGACGCAGGCGGCCGGGATTGCGGCTGATGCGGCGGTTGCGGCTCCCGACGACGATGGCGCAGAGCGAAATCGGCCACGGCGTCGATGTCGATTTCGGTGATCTGAGCACCGCCGCGCCAAGCCGCATGGGCACGGGCCGCGCGCAACCAGACCAGATCCGCACGCAAACCGTCGACCCCGGCCGCAAAGCAACGCTCGGTGATCAGGCCCAGGCTGACGTCATCCAGCTCGATGGTCGGCAACAGGCTCCGGGCGGTTTCACACCGCGCCTTCAACGCCTGCTGCTGCGGGGCCCAATGCTGACAGAACGCCTCAGGCGCGGCGTCGAAATCCAGCCGGCGGCGAATGATCTGCCCGCGCTGTTCCGGCAATGTCTGCCCGCTCAACGCCACGTTCAGGCCGAAACGGTCGAGCAACTGCGGGCGCAGTTCGCCTTCTTCCGGGTTCATGGTGCCGATCAGCACAAAGCGCGCGGCATGGCGATGGGAGATACCGTCGCGCTCCACCAGATTGACGCCGCTGGCAGCCACGTCCAGCAGCAGATCGACCAGATGGTCCGGCAGCAGATTGACCTCATCGACGTACAGCACGCCACCGTCCGCCTTGGCCAGAACCCCCGGCGAGAATGCCGCGCGGCCTTCACCCAGCACCGCGTCGAGGTCCAGCGTGCCGACAAGGCGCTCTTCGGTTGCCCCCAGCGGCAGCGTGACGAACTGTCCGCTGGCCAGCAGATCCGCCAGCCCTCGGGCCAGGGTCGATTTGGCCATGCCGCGCGGCCCCTCGATCAGCACGCCACCGATTTTCGGGTCGATGGCGGTCAGGCACAGGGCGAGCTTCAGGTCATCGGCACCGACGACGGCAGCGAGGGGAAAATGTGGGGTGTCGGTCATGGTCGGTTCTCGTAAAGCTGCGGGTCAATCACGGTGTTCAATCCAGTCAGGAGTCTTTCCAGAGGGATGTGCAGACGCTCGTTCAGACTCATGACTCTTCGATGTCCAGCAACAGATTCTCCAGCGCCTCGCGGTACTCGCCGGGCTCCTGCCACAGGCCGCGCTGCTGCGCTTCGAGCATGCGCTCGGTCATGTCCCGCAGCGCATCCGGGTTGTGCTGCTGGATGAAATCGCGGGTCGAGGCGTCCAACAGATACGCATCGGCGAGCAGCGCGTATTGGTGATCGTCGATCAGCTCGGTGGTGGCGTCGAAGGCGAACAGGAAATCCACGGTCGCCGCCATCTCGAACGCACCCTTGTAGCCGTGGCGCTTGACCCCTTCGATCCACTTCGGATTGGCCGCCCGGGAGCGCACCACCCGGTTAAGCTCTTCCTTCAGCGTACGGATCTTCGGCAGATCAGGCTGGCTGTGGTCGCCGTGATAACTGGCGACTTTCTCGCCGGACAGGCTTTCCACTGCCGCCAGCATGCCGCCCTGGAACTGGTAGTAATCGTTCGAATCGAGCAAGTCGTGTTCGCGGTTGTCCTGGTTCTGCAGCACCGCCTGAACCTGACTCAGCCGCTTGGCAAAACCGTCACGGGCCGGGGTGCCTTCATCGCTGCCGCCGTAGGCGTAGCCGCCCCAGTTCAGGTAGACCTCGGCAAGGTCTTCGCGGCTCTGCCACAACCGTCCGTCGATGGCGTTCTGTACTCCCGCGCCATACGCCCCCGGCTTGGCGCCGAAAATGCGCCAGCCAGCCTGCTTCGCCGCTTGCTCGGCATCCAGACCGTCGCGCTGCAATTGCTCGCGCTCCTGACTCACGCGGGCGGCCAGCGGGTTCATGTCGTCGGGCTCGTCCAGCGCGGCGACGGCCTGCACTGCGGCGTCGAACAGGCGGATCAGGTTGGCGAAGGCGTCGCGGAAGAACCCGGAGACCCGCAGGGTGACATCGACCCGCGGCCGGTCGAGCAGGCTCAGGGGCAGGATTTCAAAGTCATCGACGCGCTGACTGCCCGTCGCCCACACCGGCCGCACACCCATCAGCGCCATGGCCTGGGCGATGTCATCACCGCCGGTGCGCATGGTCGCCGTGCCCCAGACCGAAAGCCCCAGTTGACGTAGATAATCACCATGGTCCTGTAAGTGCCTCTCCAGCAACAGATTTGCAGACTGGAAACCAATGCGCCACGCGGTCATGGTCGGCAGATTGCGCACGTCCACGGAGAAGAAGTTGCGGCCGGTCGGTAGCACGTCCAGCCGTCCACGGCTGGGGGCGCCGCTCGGCCCGGCCGGGACGAATCGCCCACTTAGCGCGCTGAGCAGGTTCGACATTTCTGCTGGACCGCAGGCGTCGAGGCGAGGGATAACCACTTCATGCAGGGACTGAGCAACGTCGGACAAGCTGTTGTTTTCTAACCGATTACTGAGAGGAAAGCCGCTGGCAATCTGCTCAATCATCTGCGCGGCCAGCAGCTCCAGCCGCTCGCGGGTATCGCCGGTCGTGCGCCATGGTTCAGCGCTGACTTCATGTAATGCCTGAGGTTTGTCGCCGGTCCATGGCGCGCCGAGATCACAGTCCAGCGGGTCGAAATCCAGCGCCAGCGCCTGACTCAACGCCCGCAGCAGACTGGCCTGACCGCCGCGACCATCACCCCGAGGCACGCGCACCATCGCCAACAGCGTGTCGATGCGCAGCCGGCCGGTGGGCGACTCGCCGAACACGTGCAGGCCGTCGCGGATCTGCGATTCCTTCAGGTCACACAAGTAGGTGTCCAGACGCGGCAGCCACACGGCGGCGTCGGCCTCGCTGTTGGCGTCCCCGTCCATCGCCAGTTCGCGGTCGATATGGGTCTCGCGCACCAGCCTGAGAATGTCTTTTTGCAGCTCCCGGGCACGGCGCGGGTCGAGCAGCTGCGCTTCGTAATATTCGTCCGCCAGCAGTTCAAGGTCGCGCAACGGACCGTAGGTTTCGGCGCGGGTCAGCGGCGGCATCAGGTGGTCGATGATCACCGCCTGGGTGCGGCGCTTGGCCTGGGCGCCCTCGCCCGGATCGTTGACGATGAACGGGTAGATATTCGGCATCGGGCCGAGGATCGCGTCCGGCCAGCAGTGTTCGGACAGGCCGACGCCTTTGCCCGGTAGCCACTCCAGATTGCCGTGCTTGCCGACGTGGATGACAGCGTGGGCGCCATAGCGTTTGCGCAGCCAGAAGTAAAACGCCAGATAGCCGTGGGGCGGTACCAGATCGGGGTCGTGATACACCGCGCTGTGATCGACGTTGTAGCCCCGCGCCGGTTGAATGCCGACGAAGGTCATGCCGAAACGCAGGCCGGCGATCATCATCCGCCCGTCCCGGCACATGGGGTCGGTGTCAGGGACGCCCCATCGCGCGATGACTGCATCGCGATTGGCTTGCGGCAGCGCTTGAAACGCCGCCCTGTACTCGTCCATGGCCATGCTCTGGTGGCACGGCCGTTGATCGAGGCTGTCCGGGTCATTGGTGACGCCGCCGAGCAAGGCGTGAATCAGCGCAGTACCGGTCTCGGGCAAGTCCTCAACCGGGTAACCCTCCGCCTGCATGGCCTTAAGGATGTTCAGCGCGGCCGCCGGGGTGTCGAGGCCGACGCCGTTGCCGATGCGCCCGTCGCGGGTTGGATAGTTGGCCAGAATCAGCGCTACGCGCTTGTCGGTGTTGGCGGTGCGGGCAAGCAGCACCCAGCGCCGGGCCAGTTCGGCGACGAAATCCATGCGTTCCGGCTGGGCGCGGTAGCAAACCACGTCGGACTGACTGCGCTCGCTGTGCCAGGCCAGGTCCTTGAAGCTGATTGGCCGGCTGATGATGCGCCCGTCCAGTTCCGGCAGCGCGATGTGCATCGCCAGGTCGCGGGGGCCCAGCCCTTGGGCGCTTGCCTGCCAGGCGGGTTCGTTGTCCTGGGCGCAAATGGCCTGAATGACCGGGATGTCTCGGCGAAACGGCCGAACATCCGGCGCTTCCGGGCTGGATTGGGCGAAGCCGGTGGTGTTGAGAATGACCTCGCAATCCACCTCGTCGAGCCAGTCCTGTATCGCGCTCATGCAGCCGGCTTCCTTCAGGCTGGCGACGGCAATCGGCAACGGGTTCAGGCCCTGGGCCGACAAGCGCTCGCAGAACACATCGAGGAAACCGGTGTTGGCTGCCTGCAGGTGGGAGCGATAGAACAGCACGGCCGCGACCGGCTGATCGGCGCGCCAGTCGGCCTGCCAGCGGGCCAGGTCGGCGTTGGCGTGGTGCGGGTGATAAATCACGGTGCGCGGCAGGGTCTGCGGCTCGGCCCAGAGGTAGTCGCCGCCCAGCCAGCGGGTGGCGATGAAATTGAACAGCGCCAGCGCGTTGTGCTTGCCGCCCTGACGCAGGTAATGCCAGAGACGCTCGCGGTCTTCGACAGATTCCGTGCTCAGGCCGCTCAGCTCGGGGTCTGGCCGATCACAGCCCGGGACTAGAATCAGCTTCACGCCTTTCGCGGCCAGCTCCACCAGCCGCTCGACGCCGTAACGCCAGTAGCCGATGCCGCCGTGCAGGGAAATCAGGATGACTTTGGCGTGGCGCAGCACCTCGTCCACGTACAGATCCACCGACGCATGGTTTTGCACCTGCATCGGGTTGGCCAGGCGCAGGCTCGGGTAGCTATCCGGCAATTGCCGCGCGGTTTCAGCCAGCAGCGCCAGATTCGAGTCGGCGCTGCACAGGATCACCAGCTCGGCGGGCGTCTGGCCCAGGTCAGCGATGCTGTCGTCGGGGACGAAGCCGCCGGGCTGTGTACGCAGCAGGTGCATGGTTAGCCTTTTATGCCTGAGACTGCGTCGCGCAATTGCGCTTCAAGGACGCCGGCGTCCAGTTCCTGGCCGATCAGCACCAGGTGGGTTTCCCGGGCTTCGTCTGGCTTCCAGGCGCGGTCGAAATGCTTGTCGAAACGCGTGCCGACACCTTGCACCAGCAGGCGCATGGGTTTGCCGGGAATGGCGGCGAAGCCTTTGACACGCAGGATGCCGTGCTGGACGACGGCCTGGGTCAGCGCGTCGAGCAACAGCGATTCGTCGGCCTGGGGCAGCGTAATGGAAATCGAGTCGAAGGCGTCATGGTCGTGGTCATCATGATCGTCGCCTTCGTGGTGATCGTGGTGGGTCTTGCGCCCGTCGATGTGCAGCTCGGACTCGGCGCCCAGGCCCAGCAACACGCTGATCGGCAGCTGGCCCCGGTTCGCTTCGACGATCTTCACCGCCGGCGGCAGTTCTTCGGCGACTTCGGCACGCACGGCGGCGATAGCATCAGCGTCGAGCATGTCGGCCTTGTTCAGCACGACGAGATCGGCGCTGGCCAGTTGGTCGGCGAACAGCTCGTGCAGCGGCGATTCGTGGTCCAGGTTCGGATCAAGCTTGCGCTGGGCGTCGACTTGGTCCGGGAACGCGGCGAAGGTGCCCGCGAGCACGGCCGGGCTGTCGACCACGGTGATCACGGCGTCGACGGTGCAGGCGTTGCGGATTTCTGGCCACTGGAAGGCTTGGACCAGGGGTTTCGGCAGGGCCAGACCCGAGGTTTCGATGAGGATGTGATCGAGGTCGCCACGACGGGCGACCAGTTCCTGCATCACCGGGAAAAACTCTTCCTGAACGGTGCAGCACAGGCAGCCGTTGGCCAGTTCGTACACGCGACCGACGGCTTCTTCTTCGGTGCAGCCGATGGTGCATTGCTTGAGGATGTCGCCGTCGATGCCCAGTTCGCCGAATTCGTTGACGATGACGGCGATGCGTCGGCCTTCGGCGTTGTCGAGCATGTGCCGCAGCAAAGTGGTTTTGCCCGAGCCGAGAAAGCCGGTGACGATGGTGACAGGGAGTTTGGCCAGTGTTTTCATCGGTTGCCCTCAGGCGTGCGGCGGGGCAACGAGGACGAAAACAGCGCAGGCCGGTGGAAGCAGGCGCGCGGTTCGATTCGCCACCGGATCACCCCGCCCGGTTGTAGTGAAATTCCTCGGCCGCTTGCAGGCGGTCCGAATCGAGGCAGGTCTCCTGGCTCACGGCGGCCGGTCGCTGACAGGCATCATCAGGCGACTGACATTCATTGCGCCTTCCCGCTTGCGCAGTGGCTGTGCAATGAAGCTGTCCGTTTACAGTTGCGGGGGCAGCTGCGGCTTGATACCGCATTCCCTTCTTAGCGCCGGTGGCCCTGTGACGTATCCGAAACCGGGCGGCCGGCGAACCTCAAGTGCGCAAGGCTACGCAGTGACTGGAGGCCGGTCAATCGCGCTTTGCAATGATCGCCGCGCCAATTGACGCACCGATCGCTGCATTGATTGACGCATCGGCTGAAGGGCCGATTGACGAGCCAAACAGCCCGTGGTCTGCTACACACCTTGTTACGGGTGCCCTTCACAGGGTGAAACGGGAAACCGGTGCGTGCAGACCTTCGGGTGTGTATCAGTCCGGTGCTGCCCCCGCAACGGTAAGCGAGTGAAGAGTCAGATCCACTGTGTCGGCATCGATATGGGAAGGCGATTCTTGAAGGCACGACGGCTGTAACGGCTGATGCATGTGCCCCTCGCGAGCCCGGAGACCGGCCCGATAACGCTACATAACACAACCCGCGGTGGGCGGGCGCTGTTGATCACTGCCGGCCTTCGCCTGCGGTGTCTTCGCGTCCGTCCGCTGAATCCACTTCAGAGGGAAGCGCCATGTCCATCAGCACACCCCGCCAGACGTCCGGCACCGGCACCAGCACAAACACCACAACAGCCGTGACCGCCACCCAAAGCCAGCGCATTGTCGCCGCCGTCAGCGCGATGTTTCTAGGCGCGTTTCTGGTGTACTTCGCCGGCTTCTCCCACATCGATGCGGTGCACAACGCGGCACACGACACCCGTCACAGCTCTGCCTTCCCGTGCCATTGAGACCCGCCGCCATGTTCAAGCGAATTGCGCAAACGGCCGGGTTCACCGGACTGCTCGCCGCCCTGTTGTTGACACTGCTGCAGAGCTTCTCGGTGGCGCCACTGATCCTGCAGGCGGAGACCTACGAAAAGGCCCCGGCTGCTGAGATGCACGAGCACGCCGAGGGTGCGATGGCCGGCCACGTCCATGACGCCGAAGCCTGGGAGCCGGAAGACGGCTGGCAGCGCGTGCTGTCCACCACCGGCGGCAATCTGGTGGTCGCGGTCGGCTTCGCCCTGATGCTGGCGGCGCTGTACACCCTGCGTACGCCGACCAGAGCCCGCGAAGGCGTGCTGTGGGGGTTGGCCGGTTATGCGGTGTTCGTGCTGGCGCCCACTCTTGGTTTGCCGCCCGAGCTGCCCGGCACTGTCGCGGCGGATCTGACCCAACGGCAGATCTGGTGGGTCGGCACCGCCGCCTCCACGGCTGCAGGCCTGGCATTGATAGTGTTTGCCCGGCACTGGGTGTGGAAGGCCTTGGGCGCGGTGATCCTGGTGGTGCCGCATATCGTCGGCGCGCCGCAACCGGCGGTGCACTCGGCACTGGCGCCGGAAGCCCTTGAAGCGCAATTCAAGATCGCGTCGCTGCTGACCAATGCGGTTTTCTGGATTGCCTTGGGCTTGATCAGCGCCTGGTTGTCTCGGCGCAATGAAGCGACCGAGACGCACGTCGGTTTGAAGCCTGCTCTGTGAATGAAGTGCACGATCGGCCGCTGTGGGTGGTCGGTCTGGGCTGCCAGCGCGGCTGTTCGGCGCTGGAGCTTCGGCAGTTGATGGAGGATGGGTTGCGGGAGGGACGTCTTCAGCTGACAGACGTTGCCGCCCTCGCCTCCATTGACGGCAAGTCGGCTGAGGTAGGGCTGCAGGCACTGGGTCATGAGCTGGGGCTGACGATCGGGTTTTTCAGCGCGGGTGATCTGGCGGCTTACGAGGCACAGCTGACTTACCGTTCGGACATCGCCTTCGAACGCACTGGCTGCTACGGCGTGGCAGAAAGCGCGGCGCTGGCGATGGTGACACGGTTGACCGGCGCGCCCGCGACCTTGGTCATCCCCCGCCGAAAAAGCCCCCACGCGACCTTTGCTCTGGCAACCGCAATCTTGTAGGACCGGCTAACCCTTGTAGGACCGGCTTTAGCCGGGAAGACGTCAGGCGCCACGCTGCAAATTTGAGGGTGTACACGCAGACCTTTTCCCGGCTAAAGCCGGTCCCACTGGACCGCATGCAGCCATCCAAGCAGTGCTCAAATGAACCCCAATCAGGACACCCCATGACTGTTTTTTTCATCGGCGCCGGCCCCGGCGATCCGGACCTGATCACTGTCAAAGGCCAGCGGCTGATCCGCTCCTGCCCGGTGATCATTTACGCCGGTTCCCTGGTGCCTGAAGCAGTGCTGGAAGGTCATCAGGCAGTTCAGGTCACCAACAGCGCTCCATTGCACCTTCAGCAGATCATCGAGCTGATGAAATCCGCTCATGCACAGGGCCAGGACGTGGCGCGCGTGCATTCCGGCGATCCGAGCCTGTATGGCGCGATCGGCGAACAAATCCGCTGCCTGCGCGAATTGCAGATCCCCTTCGAAATCATCCCCGGCGTCACCGCCACCGCCGCCTGCGCCGCGTTGCTCGGGACAGAGCTGACGCTGCCGGACATCTCCCAGAGCGTGATCCTGACCCGCTACGCCGACAAAACCGACATGCCCGAAGGCGAAAGCCTGGGCGATCTGGCACGGCACCGGGCAACCATGGCGATCCATCTGGGGGTCAATAACCTCGGCAAGATCGTCGCCGAGCTAACGCCGCACTATGGCGCCGACTGCCCCATCGCCGTAGTGCATCGCGCCAGCTGGCCCGATCAGGACTGGGTCACCGGCACACTGGCAGACATCGAGGAGAAGGTGCGGATCAAGGGATTTCGTCGCACCGCGCTGATCCTGGTGGGTCGGGTACTGGGCAACGACGTGTTCAGCGAGTCATCGCTGTATCGCGCGGGCCATGCCCATGTGTTCAGGCCCTAGCGTGCGCCTCTAGACCTTGGCGAGCGCCCACAAAAAAGCCCCGAACTCGTCGGGGCTTGCCTGCAACACCATACTTCCTGGTATCACACGTTGACTCAGTAATACGCGTTTTCTTTCTGAGTGTGGTCGGTCACGTCACGCACACCGGTCAGCTCGGGGATGCGCTCCAGCAACGTGCGCTCGATGCCTTCCTTGAGCGTCACATCGGCCTGACCGCAACCCTGGCAACCACCGCCAAACTGGAGAATGGCGACATTTGCCTCATCTTCTTCCACCACCTCGATCAAGGTCACCTGGCCGCCGTGACTGGCGAGGCCCGGGTTGATCTCGGTCTGCAGGTAGTAATTGATACGCTCGTTGATCGGGCTGTCGGCGTTGACCATCGGCACTTTGGCGTTTGGCGCCTTGATGGTCAGTTGACCACCCATGCGGTCAGTCGCGTAATCGACAACGGCGTCGTCCAGAAACGCTTCGCTGAATGCATCGATCCAGGCGGTGAAGCTTTTCAGGCCGATGGCCGTGTCTTCAGGTTTCTCTTCGCCCGGCTTGCAGTAGGCAATGCAGGTTTCAGCGTATTGGGTGCCAGGCTGGGTAATAAACACGCGGATGCCGATGCCGGGGGTGTTCTGCTTTTCCAGCAGATCGGCCAGGTAATCGTGGGCGGCATCAGTAATCGTAATAGCGGTCATGAAAATTCCTCGCAGACGTGGGGCGCAGTTTACGCCAATCAACTGCGCCTGACAAAGCCCTAGTATTTTAGTCAGGTAAGCGGTTCGCCTCGACTAAAACCCCGTCACGACAGAGCTGCTTCCTTGCTCGCCCTTCTCTGATCCAGCCAGCCCTTCATGCGTCGGTACAGGCCCTTCTCGATCCACTCATAACTGAGCCAAGCCCCCAGGGCGATGACCGGCACACAGACGGCAAACACCACGTACGGGTTAATGCCGTAACGTTCGCTCACCAGCCAGCCCGCATACAGCACCAGCACGTGGAGCAAATACACCGAATACGAGCAATCGCCCATGACTTTGAGAAGGCGGTAGTTGCGCAGATAGGGTTCGAGGGAGATGCAGGCCACCACGATCACCGCGCTCGGCAGGCCCCAATTGATGATCCGAGGCGCCGGTTGCAGGTGGTCGATGGTGAACAGCGCGGCGCCGATCGCGATCAATGGCAACCACAACCGTTCGCTGATCCAGCCCCGGCGATACATCACGCCAACAAAAATGCCGAGCAGGAATTCGTAAACGATGTCATTGGCGTAGAACCGGCTGACCAGCCCCGACCGCCCCAGCACGTCGGTAATGGCGAACAGCGCTGCTGCGAGAATCAACGGGCGCAGACGCTGCTGAAACAGAAAGACCATCGAAAACAGCACGTAGAACAGCATCTCGTAGTTCAGCGTCCAGCCCACGTTGAGAGTGGGATAGAGGCCGTAGCCGCCGGGGTTTTCCGAAGGGATGAACAGCAGCGACAGCACGAAGCTCTGCCAATCGACGACCTGATGCGGCAACAGCGGCTGGGCGACCACGACCAAGAGCCCCATCACCAGGGTATACAGCCAGTACGCCGGGACGATACGAATAACCCGGTTGAGCATGAAACGGCCGGCGGGGATGTCCTTGTCCACGGTGGACAGGTAGATGACCAGACCGCTGATGACGAAAAAAATGTCGACGCCGACCGCGCCTTTTTCAGTGAAAAAGCGGCCGACTGGCCCACTCGGATGAAAGTCGAAAAAAATCTGCATGAAGTGGTGACACACAACAGCCCACGCGGCGAGTGCCCGCAGGGCCTGAACCGAAATCAACATCTGCAACCTCTTGCTTCGTCTGGATTGACCCCAGGCGCTATACCGGCAAAGGCACGGCGTCGGAGAGCGACTCACAGGGTCCGACTTCGAAAATTGCAAAAAGGTTCGGCGCCACTGACGGGCTGCATAATGGCTGCACGCCATGTTCCATAAGGGTTTCCCCGTTTGGACCAGCGTCAGCCGGGCCGACGCCGAATGTGAAGATTCCTTAAATAACGGCGCCCCTGCGACTCACAGATTCTCGTACCGATTCATGTCCAGCACCCCTGCCTCGCGGGGTTCGGTTTCCTGAAGGTAGCGGTCCAGGTCGTGGAAGTAGGTCCAGAATAATGGATGGCTGCGGCGCACGCCCCAGCGCTGGACGATGGCGTCAAACGCCTGCTTGTGATCATGGGCCTGCTCCATCGCGTCGACGAACGCGCCGACCTCGCTGGCCGGCACATTGAACATGAAATTCGGGTAACTGCTCAGCACCCCCGGGTAGATCGTCAGCGTGTCGAGGCCCGGCTGGTAGCGGTAATCCTCGCCCATCAGAAAGGCGACGTTGCTGTGGGCGCGGTTGCGCAACATGCTGTAAATGATGCGTTTGCCGCTGCCGTCCTGGATTCGCAGCATCGTCGCCTCAGGCAACTGGTGAATGACCTTCAGCCCAGCCGCCGGCCGCGACGTCAGCCGGCTCAGTGCCTGCTCCACTCCGCTGAACACCGGGTCCAGTCCCTCACGCGAACAATAGGCGCCGTCGCAGCGATTGATCGGGTCCGGCGTCACGTTCAAGGTGCCCGCACGCTCGATCAACTTGCGCTCGAAGTCACGCTTGGGGTTGTGCTCATCGAGCTTCAGGCCGGTCGGGGTGTGATCGTCGATGGCCTGATAATCCAGCCACATCTTCACTTTGCCGCCGTTCTGGTACCAGTCACCGAGGATGTCGTCACGCTTGTCCGCCGGCATCAGGCGCAGGAAATTGACCTCGGCGCCGTTGCGGATCAGGTCGAAATACAGACGCGTCTGCACCTGATGGGAAACGTTGCCGTAGACGTCGAAATTCACCGCCAGCTGGTAATAGGTGCGCTCCAGCAAGGGGTAGTCGAACAGCCAGACGCTGTTGGGCAGCGCGCCGATCAAGCCTTTGTTTACCGAGGCGCTGTCGAAGTGACGGAAGATGGTCAGCAGCGCATTGTCGTTCCCCGCCCACAGGGTCGCCCATCCCGGCGGCGGCATGTGCGCGTAGGCATCGCTGCGCAGGTCTTCGTATTGATTGCGCTTGTCGCGGTAGTCGTGCCACAGGGTCAGAACACTGCCGATGTCATCGTCCTGCCCCGGCATCGCCAGCAACGGCGTGGCCTTGGCACGATAGGCCGCATCGGTGATGTAACGGTCGTGGCCGGGCTCCTGGAACAAGGCCCAGAAATGATCGCGAATCACGTCCGTGGCGATCTCGCCCCGACACACCGGGCCGCGAATGAAGGTGCGCACGAAGTACTCGGCGTTATCCAGCATGAACTGGTAACGCGCGACGGCGGGGATCTGCTGGAACGTTTCAAACGGGTTGGCCCGATGCTGCGGACCATAGCCGGGCAGCTCGGTGGCATGCCAGGTCCCGCTGTAGAACAGTTGCTTGACCCGGGCCAGCTTCTGCGGGCCCATCGGGTAGGTGATGTGGGTCTTGTGGACGATAACGCCCTGCACCGGCATCAGGCGGTAATAGAAGGTGGTGCCAGGATCATCGTCGGGGCGGCGCGTGGCGATCAGGTCGACGGGTTGGCCGCTCGGCGTGCGCGAGCGCACCCACTGGAAGAAATGCCCCGGCTCGCCGTCGCTGAAATACACGTGGGCGAGAAACAGATGTTCGTACAGCCAGCGGCCGACCAGCGCTTCGCTCGATCCGGGACGATTGAGCAGGCTTTCCCATTCGTTGATCTGCACCGTTTCCCGCGCACTCGGTTGCAGCGGCGTCTGTTCCACCGGCGCCCCGGCTGCCAGCCAGCGTTGCAGCGTGCTGTATTGAGCGTCGGTGAGGCCGGTCACCGCCAGGGGCATGCCCTGCCCCGGACGCGCCTTAACATAGGCGGCGAACTCGTTGGGCAACGGGCACATGTTCTGGCGATTCAAGCCCAGCACGATGTCGTCCGGCAGCCGCGCGTTGGGCACCAACGGCGCGCCGTGCCCGAACTCGAGCATCTTTGCCATCAGCGCCGCCTGATTGCTCTGCCCGTCCAGCACTGAATAAAAGCCTTTTTTACGCCAGGCGTCAGGGCCCTGCGCGTCGACGAAAATCCGGGTGGGTGCGACCGCCTTGCTGCGGTCGCCTTCGTAAACCGGCACCTTCGATGCACCGCGCAGCACACCTTCGCCGCTGCCCAGGTTCAGCTGGCAGGCAGCGTCATTGCACGCATGGCAGGCAACGCACTTCTCGGTGAAGATCGGCTGGATATCACGGCTGTAGGAAATAGCCGGAGACTGAAGGGGTGACTGCGCGAACGCTGCACCGCAAAACAATAAGGCCAGGGAACTGGCGAGCACGCGATGCAACATGGAACGGGCGTCCTGAAAATGATTCGGCCGAATTCTACCTGTGGCTAATGGCCTGCAACATGAACAGAATTCATGTAAATCCCGGAATGATTTAAATCCGCGCAGGTTTGCTATTATTTCGCACTTTTCAGCGCCACCTTATTTCGTACTTCTTCGTCCGGGTAACCTCATGTCAGATCGCAGCGCGCGTCTTCAAGCACTCCAGCAGGCTCTTCAACAGCGGATCCTGATCCTCGATGGCGGCATGGGCACGATGATCCAGAGCTATCGGCTGGAGGAAGAAGACTACCGCGGCAAGCGTTTCGCCGACTGGCCGAGCGACGTCAAGGGCAACAACGACCTGTTGATCCTGACCCGGCCCGACGTGATTGGCGCGATCGAGAAGGAGTACCTCGACGCCGGTGCCGACATTCTCGAAACCAACACCTTCAACGCCACCCAGGTGTCCCAGGCCGACTACGGCATGGAAGCGCTGGTCTATGAACTGAACGTGGAAGGCGCGCGCCTGGCCCGACAGGTCGCCGACGCCAAGACCCTGGAAACCCCCGACAAACCGCGCTTCGTTGCCGGCGTGCTCGGCCCGACCAGCCGCACCTGCTCGCTGTCGCCGGACGTCAACAACCCCGGCTACCGCAACGTGACCTTCGACGAACTGGTGAAGAACTACACCGAAGCCACAAAAGGCCTGATCGAAGGCGGTGCGGACATGATCCTCATCGAAACCATCTTCGACACGTTGAACGCCAAAGCGGCGATCTTTGCCGTTCAGGGCGTGTTCGACGAGCTGGGGTTCGAGCTGCCGATCATGATTTCCGGCACCATCACCGACGCCTCGGGCCGAACCCTCTCCGGCCAGACCACCGAAGCGTTCTGGAACTCGGTACGCCACGCCAAGCCGATCTCCGTAGGCCTCAACTGCGCGCTGGGCGCCAGCGAGCTGCGGCCGTATCTGGAAGAGCTGTCCAATAAAGCCGAAACCCACGTGTCGGCGCACCCGAACGCCGGCCTGCCTAACGAATTCGGTGAATACGACGAAGCCCCGGCAGAGATGGCCAAAGTCGTGGAGGAGTTCGCCCAGAGCGGCTTCCTCAACATCGTCGGCGGTTGCTGCGGCACCACCCCGGCGCACATCAAGGCCATCGCCAACGCCGTCGCCCCGTACGCGCCGCGCCCGATTCCTGACATCGCGAAGGCCTGCCGCCTCTCGGGTCTGGAGCCGTTCACCATCGATCGCAGTTCGCTGTTCGTCAACGTCGGCGAGCGCACCAACATCACCGGCTCTGCCCGTTTTGCCCGCCTGATCCGCGAAGACAACTACACCGAAGCGCTGGAAGTCGCCCTGCAGCAGGTCGAAGCCGGCGCCCAAGTGATCGACATCAACATGGACGAAGGCATGCTGGATTCGAAGAAGGCCATGGTGACCTTCCTCAACCTGATTGCCGGCGAGCCTGATATTTCCCGCGTGCCGATCATGATCGACTCGTCGAAATGGGAAGTCATCGAAGCCGGCCTCAAGTGCATTCAGGGCAAGGGCATCGTCAACTCGATCAGCATGAAAGAAGGCGTCGAGCAGTTCATTCATCACGCCAAGCTGTGCAAGCGCTACGGCGCGGCGGTGGTGGTGATGGCCTTCGACGAAGCCGGCCAGGCCGACACCGAGGCGCGCAAGAAGGAAATCTGCAAGCGCTCCTACGACATTCTGGTCAACGAAGTCGGCTTCCCGCCGGAAGACATCATTTTCGACCCGAACATCTTCGCCATCGCCACCGGCATCGAGGAGCACAACAACTACGCCGTCGACTTTATCAATGCCTGCGCCTACATCCGCGACGAGCTGCCGTACGCGTTGACGTCGGGCGGTGTGTCCAACGTGTCGTTCTCGTTCCGCGGCAACAACCCCGTGCGCGAAGCGATTCACTCGGTGTTCCTGCTGCACGCGATCCGCAACGGCCTGACCATGGGCATCGTCAACGCCGGCCAGCTGGAGATCTACGACCAGATCCCGGCCCAGCTGCGCGACGCGGTGGAAGACGTGGTGCTCAACCGCACGCCGGAAGGCACCGACGCCCTGCTGGCCCTCGCCGACCAGTACAAAGGCGACGGCTCGGTCAAGGAAGCGGAAACCGAAGAGTGGCGCGGCTGGGAGGTCAACGAGCGCCTCAAGCACGCGCTGGTCAAGGGCATCACCACGCACATCGTTGAAGACACCGAGCTGTCGCGGCAATCGTTCAAGCGCCCCATCGAGGTCATCGAGGGCCCGCTGATGGCTGGCATGAACGTGGTCGGCGACCTGTTCGGCTCGGGCAAGATGTTCCTGCCCCAAGTGGTTAAATCCGCCCGCGTGATGAAGCAGGCCGTGGCGCACCTGATTCCTTTCATTGAAGAGGAGAAAGGCGATAAGCCCGAAGCCAAGGGCAAGATCCTCATGGCGACGGTCAAGGGCGACGTCCACGACATCGGCAAGAACATCGTTGGCGTGGTGCTGGGCTGCAACGGTTACGACATCGTCGACCTCGGCGTGATGGTGCCGGCCGAGAAAATCCTGCAGGTCGCCCGCGAGCAGAAGTGCGACATCATCGGGCTGTCGGGCTTGATCACGCCTTCCCTGGACGAAATGGTTCACGTCGCCCGCGAGATGCAGCGTCAGGACTTCCACCTGCCGTTGATGATCGGCGGCGCGACCACCTCCAAGGCGCACACGGCGGTGAAGATCGAGCCCAAGTACAGCAACGACGCGGTGATCTACGTCACCGACGCTTCACGCGCCGTGGGCGTGGCGACGCAATTGCTGTCCAAGGAGCTGAAAGCCGGTTTCATCGAGAAGACCCGCGCCGAATACGTTGAAGTGCGCGAGCGCACGTCCGCCCGCAGCGCCCGCACCGAGCGCCTGAGCTACGGCGCGGCGATCGCCAAGAAACCGCAATTCGACTGGGCCGCCTACCAGCCAGTGAAGCCGACGTTCACCGGCGTCAAGGTGCTGGAAGACATCGACCTGAACGTGCTGGTGGATTACATCGACTGGACGCCGTTCTTTATCTCCTGGGACCTGGCCGGCAAGTACCCGCGCATTCTGACCGACGAAGTGGTGGGCGAAGCGGCCACCTCGCTGTTCAAGGACGCTCAGGAGCTGCTGCGCAAACTGATCGACGAGAAGCTGATCCGCAGCCGCGCCGTGTTCGGCTTCTGGCCGGCCAATCAGGTTGACCACGACGACATTCAATTGCTCGACGATAACGGCGCACCGCTGGCCAAGCTGCATCACCTGCGCCAGCAGATCATCAAGACCGACGGCAAGCCGAACTTCTCCCTGGCCGACTTCGTCGCGCCCCAGGGCAGCGGCGTGACCGATTATGTCGGCGGCTTCATCACCACCGCCGGCATTGGCGCGGAAGAGGTGTCGAAGGCGTATCAGGACAAGGGCGACGACTACAACGCGATCATGGTCAAGGCGCTGGCGGACCGGCTGGCCGAGGCCTGCGCAGAATGGCTGCACCAGCAGGTGCGCAAAGAGTATTGGGGTTACGCCCACGATGAGCAGTTGGGCAACGACGAGCTGATCAAGGAGCAATACACCGGCATCCGCCCTGCCCCCGGTTACCCGGCCTGCCCGGACCATACCGAAAAAGGCGTGCTGTTCGACCTCCTCGACCCGGCCCAGGGCGACGGCAAACCCGGGGTCAGCGGCGTGTTCCTCACCGAGCACTACGCGATGTTCCCGGCGGCGGCGGTGAGCGGCTGGTACTTCGCCCACCCGCAGGCCCAGTACTTTGCCGTGGGGAAAGTGGACAAGGATCAGGTGGAAAGCTACACGGCGCGCAAGCAACAGGATCTGAGCGTGACCGAACGCTGGCTGGCGCCGAACCTGGGGTATGACGAGTAAGTGCGGCAGATGTGTTATTGGCCGACTTGATCGTTCAGGCATTACAGAACCTGTGGGAGCGAGCTTGCCCGCGAATCCGGCACTCCAGACGCTGAAATATTCAGCGGATTTGCCAGGCTCCATCGCGAGCAAGCTCGCTCCCACTGGCTGGAGGTCCTGGCTACTGGTGCGTCACCCAGAACACCGCCGCCCCCACCACCAGCACAATGATGAACAGAATGGCCCATGCATCCACATGGCTCTCGGATTTGGTAACTTTCGGGTGATTTCGCATTGCATCGCCTTTTGTCTGTTTTATGGGTGATCGCAAAACTCGCGGACCAGCGACGAGCGTCGTTGGCCATTCCCAGAGTAAAGTCGAGCCATGCCCTTATCACAAGTGAGGTTATGCAGGTCCGACGTGCTGCTTAGCACTTTTGGTTCTGTGCATATACTCAAACATCACTTTTGCGCATATCTGCAAACTGGTAACCTCCCCCGGCTCCGCAAGGAGTGCGCGGCCGTGCGCGCAGATTTGTTCGGTAGCCCGAAAGCAGACGACAACGCATCGCCTTTCGGGCTGGCCCAGCAGCAGTGAACCGCCTGAGAACAGGACCACCATGTACGTATACGACGAGTACGATCAGCGGATCGTCGAGGACCGCGTCAAGCAGTTCCGCGACCAGACCCGCCGCTATCTGGCCGGCGAGCTCAGCGAAGAAGAGTTCCGCCCGCTTCGCCTGCAAAACGGCCTCTACATTCAACGCTTCGCCCCGATGCTGCGCGTCGCTGTGCCTTACGGCCAGCTGACTTCACGCCAGGCCCGCATGCTGGCGAAAATCGCCCGCGATTACGACAAGGGCTACGCGCACATCAGTACCCGCCAGAACGTGCAGTTCAACTGGCCGGCACTCGAAGACATCCCCGACATTCTCGCCGAGCTGGCCACCGTGCAGATGCACGCGATCCAGACCAGCGGCAACTGCCTGCGCAACGTCACCACGGACCAGTTCGCCGGCGTCGCCGCCGACGAACTGGTAGACCCGCGCCCCTGGTGTGAAATCGTCCGTCAGTGGACCACCTTCCACCCGGAATTCGCCTACCTGCCGCGCAAGTTCAAGATCGCGATCAACGGCTCGACGTCCGACCGCGCCGCCATCGAAGTGCACGACATCGGCCTGGAGCCGGTCAAGAATGCTGCCGGCGAGCTGGGCTTCCGCGTGCTGGTCGGCGGCGGCCTCGGCCGTACGCCGGTGGTGGGTGCGTTCATCAACGAGTTTCTGCCGTGGCAGGACCTGTTGAGCTACCTCGACGCCATCCTGCGTGTGTACAACCGCTACGGCCGTCGCGACAACAAGTACAAGGCGCGCATCAAGATTCTGGTCAAGGCGCTGACGCCTGAAGTGTTCGCCGAGAAGGTCGAGGCCGAGATGGCCCACCTGCGCGGCGGCCAGACCACCCTGACCGAGGCCGAAGTGCATCGCGTCGCCAAGCACTTCGTCGACCCGGACTACAAGGCGCTGACCGATTACAGCGCCGAACTGGCTCAGCTGGATCAACAGCACCCCGGTTTTGCCCGCTGGCGCTCGCGCAACGTCCTGGCCCATAAAAAGCCGGGCTATGCAGCAGTGACCCTGTCGTTGAAACCTACTGGCGTCGCGCCGGGCGATCTCACCGACAAGCAACTGGACGGCATCGCCGACCTCGCCGACACCTACAGCTTCGGTCAGCTGCGCACGTCCCACGAGCAGAACATCATCCTGGCCGACGTCGAGAAGAGCCAGCTGTTCACGATGTGGGGCGAACTGCGCGAGCAGGGCTTCGCGACGCCGAACATTGGTCTGCTGACGGACATCATCTGCTGCCCGGGCGGCGACTTCTGCTCCCTGGCCAACGCCAAGTCGATCCCGATTGCCGAGTCGATCCAGCGCCGTTTCGACGACCTTGATTACCTGTTCGACATCGGCGAGCTGGACCTGAACATCTCCGGCTGCATGAACGCCTGCGGTCACCACCACGTCGGCCACATCGGCATTCTCGGCGTGGACAAGAAAGGCGAAGAGTTCTATCAGGTGTCTCTGGGTGGCAGCGCCAGCCGTGACGCCAGCCTGGGCAAGATCCTTGGGCCGTCGTTCGCACAGGACGTCATGCCGGATGTGATCGAGAAGCTGATCGACGTCTACGTTGAGAAACGCAACGAAGACGAGCGCTTCATCGACACCTACCAGCGTATTGGCATCGACCCTTTCAAGGAGCGCGTCTATGCAGCGAATCATTAAGAACAACGCGGTCATCGACGAGACCTGGCACCTGCTGCCCAAGGACACGACGTTCGACAGCCTGTCCAACTGCGACGACCTGATCGTGCCGCTGAACCTGTGGCGCGAGCATGCCCATGCGTTGAAGGCCCGCGACGGCGGTCTGGGTGTCTGGCTGGACAGCGACGAGGAAGCCGAGGAAATCGGTGACGACGCGGATCAGTTCCAGGTCATCGCCCTGAACTTCCCGGCCTTCACCGACGGCCGCAGCTACTCCAACGCGCGCCTGTTGCGTGACCGCTACGGTTACAAGGGCGAGCTGCGGGCGATTGGCGATGTGTTGCGCGATCAGTTGTTTTACCTGCACCGCTGCGGGTTCGATGCGTTCGCGATTCGTGCCGACAAAGACCCGTACGAAGCGCTGGAAGGGTTGAAGGACTTTTCCGTGACGTATCAGGCTGCCACTGATGAGCCGCTGCCGCTGTTCCGGCGGCGTTGATCCGACACGGATCGACAGGCAACAAAAAGCCCCGGTTTCGTGAGAAACCGGGGCTTTTTAATTCAGCTGGGTCATGGTGCAGACGCCGTCCACCTTGCGGTGTGGCGTCCGACGTCTTCCCGGCTAAAGCCGGTCCTACGAAATCACCAGAATCGCTGCTGCGTCAGCTTGCCCCACCACCCTGTCACCAAGCGGTCAACCGACGTGCTAGCGGCGATGCCTACACGCTGCTGCAGGCTTTTGCGCTCGGCGTAATGCAGGTGGAACACCTCGGCGGTCTTGGCCTTCTCCGACAGGTATTCATCGCTGGTCTTCAGCTCATCCACCAACAGTTTGTCCTTGGCCGCAATGCCCAGCCAGATCTCGCCGGTGGCGACTTCGTCAATCTGCAACTGCGGGCGGTAGCTGGCGACGAAGTTCTTGAACAGCTCGTGGGTGATGTCCAGGTCCTCCTGAAACTTCTCACGGCCCTTCTCGGTGTTTTCGCCAAACACCGTCAGCGTGCGCTTGTACTCGCCGGCGGTCAGCACTTCGAAATCGATGTCGTGCTTCTTCAGCAGCCGATTGACGTTGGGCAGCTGGGCAACCACACCAATCGACCCCAGAATCGCGAACGGCGCGCTGATGATCCGGGTGCCGATGCACGCCATCATGTAGCCGCCGCTGGCCGCGACCTTGTCGATGCAGATGGTCAGCGGAATGCCCGCCTGACGAATCCGCGCCAGTTGCGACGACGCCAGGCCGTAGCTGTGGACCATGCCGCCGCCGCTTTCGAGGCGCAGCACCACTTCATCCTTGGGCGTGGCGAGGGTGAGCAGCGCGGTGATCTCGTTGCGCATGTTCTCGGTGGCCGAGGCCTTTATGTCGCCATCGAAGTCCAGCACGTAGACCCGAGACTTGACCTCGGTGGACTTCTTGTCCTTCTTCAGCTCCTTGGCCTGGGCCTTGCGCAACGCCTTGAGCCGGGCCTTGTCCAGCAGCGAGCCTTCGAGGCGATCACGCAGTCCTTTGTAGAAATCATTGAGCTTGGTGACATGCAGCTGGCCACCTGCGCTACGACGCCCGCGACCGCGCATCGAACCGATGACCACCAGCACCACAATGATCGCGATCACGATGGTGACGGTCTTTGCCAGGAAACTGGCGTAATCGAAAATGAACTCCACAGAAACTCCTTACCGGTACAGCAGATCCTCGGCAGAGGATCGCGAGTGGGCCCAAGCATACCGGCGCGCCGGTGGCCGGGCCAGTGACGAGACGGGTGAATACGGGACAGATCGGCCAATTCAAACGAGCGTATGTTTTTTCATTGACAGACCGCGGGCCGTCCTCATAACCTCCCAGCACTTTCAACGTGCCAGGGTGACGCGGTCGTGGGCAGCATCTATCTCATACGACATGGCCAGGCCTCGTTTGGTGCGGACGATTACGACGTCCTGTCGCCCACCGGTTTTCGTCAGTCGGAAATCCTCGGCGCGCACCTGGCGCAGTTGGGCCTGACCTTCGATCGCTGCATCAGCGGCGCCCTGTTCCGCCAGCGCCACACGGCCGAAACCGTGATCGCCCGGCTCAATGCCGCCGGCCTCGCTACACCCGAACTCGAAACCGACATCGCCTTCAATGAATTCAACGCCGAAGGCGTGATCCGCGCGCTGCTCCCTGCAATGCTGGATGAAGAGCCCGAAGCTTTCGAGATCATGCGTGACGCGGCCAATAACCGCGCCGAGTTCCAGCGCCTGTTTGCCGCGATCATTCGCCGCTGGCTGGTGGGCGATCACGACGCCGCCGCGCTGCAGAGCTGGCAGGCCTTCGTCGAGCAGGTTGAAGCGGGCCTGAGCGGCATTCTCGACAGCGCCGGGCCGAGTGATCGCATTGCTGTGTTCACCTCGGGCGGCACCATCACTGCCCTGCTCCACCTGATCACGCAAATGCCGGCCACCCAGGCCTTCGAACTCAACTGGCACATCGTCAACACCTCGCTCAATCTCCTGAAGTTTCGTGAGCGCGAGGTGTCCCTGGCTTCCTTCAACAGTTACGCGCACCTGCAACTGATGAAGGCGCCGGAGCTCATCACCTACCGCTGAGCCCGGCCAATCGCACTCGCAAAGTGCTCGTCATCACTCATATAAAAGGATCACACCATGAGCTCCGTAGAAAACGCCGTCCAAGCCATGAAAGCCAAGTTCAACCCAGCCGCTGCTGCGGGCCTGGACCTGGTGTTCGGTTTCCGCATCGACGAAACCAAGAACTTCTCCCTGATCGTCAAGGACAGCACCTGCGAATTGCAGGAAGGCGAAAACCCGGACGCACAGGTCACCCTGGTGATGGACGGCGAAACCCTGGAAGGCATCGTCAGCGGCGAGACCGACGGCATGCAGGCGTTCATGGGCGGTAAACTGCGCGCTGAAGGCGACATGATGCTGGCGATGAAACTGAGCGAGCTGTTCCCTTCCTGAGAACGCCTTGCCTTTTCGAATGAACCGAAGCTGCCCGGCTTCGGTTTTTTTTCGTCCGGACTGTGCTTGCGAAGAGAGAGGAACGGCGACTGAGTATTCAGCAGCTGGAAGGCCGTCTTCGTGAGCAAGCTCACTCCCACAGGGACCGTGTTTACTGTACGAAAGCGTGGCGCCTGGCCGCGCGCATATTCTGCGTAGCACGAGACACTGTGGGAGCGAGCTTGCTCGCGAACGCGATGGCTCAGGCCAGGGAGATGTATCGCCTGACCTGGCCCCGTCGCGAGCAAGCTCGCAACCCCGTCCGTGAATCAGGGCGGCTGATTGCCCCGTAACACCCACGCCAATAGCCCTTGTTTGCTGGCGCGGGGGCGCATTAGATTAGCCAATGATCCTGGCCCACCAAAATAATCTGCAGGGATACGCATGGCGCTCACCGACCAATCCACCCAGGTTCGATCCGGCGAAGAACTCGACGCCGGGTTGATCGACCCTTACCTGAAAACCCATATCCCCGGCCTGAGCGGCAGCGCGCAGATCAGCCAGTTTCCCGGTGGCGCGTCGAACCTGACGTACCTGCTGAAGTACCCCGAGCAGGAATTCGTTCTGCGCCGCCCGCCGTTCGGTCACAAGGCGAAAAGCGCCCATGACATGGGCCGCGAATTCCGCATACTCAACCAGCTGCGCGATGCCTTTCCTTATTGCCCCAAGGCCTATTTGCACTGCACCGACGAGACGGTGATCGGTGCAGAGTTTTACGTAATGGAGCGGGTCAAGGGCATCATCCTGCGCGCCGAATTGCCCGCCGAGATGAACCTCGATGCGGCGCAAACCGAAACCCTGTGCAAGAGTTTCATTGATCGGCTGGTCGAGCTGCATCAAGTGGATTACACCGCCTGCGGGCTCGGCGATCTGGGCAAGCCCCAAGGTTACGTTGAGCGACAGATTCGCGGCTGGACCGAGCGCTACGATAAAGCCCGCACCGACGACGCGCCCAGCTGGGAAAAGGTCGCGCGCTGGCTGGACGAGAAAAAGCCCGCGGACCATCCCGTTTCAAGTCTGGTGCACAACGATTACCGCTTCGACAATGTGATCCTCGACCCCGCTAACCCGATGCAGATCATCGGCGTGCTGGACTGGGAGCTGACAACCCTGGGAGATCCGCTGATGGACCTGGGCAACAGCCTGGCGTACTGGATTCAGGCGGACGACCCGGCGCCGGTGCAACTGATGCGGCGTCAGCCCAGCCATGCGCCCGGCATGCTCACCCGCGAGCAGTTCGTGGCGTACTACGCCGAGCGCTCGGGCATTGCCATCGACAATTTCGACTTTTACTACACCTACGGGCTGTTCCGGCTGGCCGGCATCGTCCAGCAAATCTACTACCGCTTCTTCCACGGCCAGACCCGGGACAAGCGCTTCGCCCAGTTCATTCACATGAACGCGCTGCTCGAACGCATGGCCCTGCAAGTGATTGAGCGTTCCAGCCTCTGATTGCGACACGACAAGGAAAACAACAATGTCCAAGACTCAACTGTTCGACCTCGATGGCAAGATCGCTTTCGTCTCCGGCGCCAGCCGTGGCATCGGCGAAGCCATTGCCAAGCTGCTGGCCCAGCAAGGCGCCCATGTCATCGTCTCGAGCCGCAGGATCGACGGCTGCCAGCAAGTGGCGGACGCGATCATCGCCGACGGCGGCCAGGCCACGGCCATTGCCTGCCACATCGGTGAAATGGAACAGATCACAGCAGTGTTTGCGCAGATCCGCGAACAGTTCGGTCGGCTGGACATTCTGGTGAACAACGCGGCGACCAACCCGCAGTTCTGCAACGTGCTGGACACCGACCTCGGCGCGTTCCAGAAGACCGTCGACGTGAACATCCGAGGCTACTTCTTCATGTCCGTGGAGGCAGGCAAGCTGATGCGCGAACACGGCGGCGGCAGCATCATCAACGTGGCGTCGATCAATGGCGTTTCGCCGGGCGTGTATCAGGGGATCTATTCGGTGACCAAGGCGGCGGTAATCAACATGACCAAGGTGTTCGCGAAGGAATGCGCGCAGTTCGGCATTCGCTGTAACGCCCTGCTGCCCGGCCTGACCGACACCAAATTCGCCTCGGCGCTGGTGAGCAACGAGAAGATCCTCAACACCGCGTTGGCGCAGATTCCCCTGAAGCGGGTGGCGGCGCCGAGCGAAATGGCGGGGACTGTGCTGTACTTGGCCAGCGATGCCTCGAGCTACACGACGGGCGTGGCATTGAATGTGGACGGCGGGTTCCTGTCCTGAGCCTCTTGAGCACACTTGAGCCGCTGAGGTAAACCTGAGGCGTTCCTGATGGAATAAAGATTCCATCGGGAACCCCCGACCGCCTACATTTTCCGCACAACAACAGGTCTCAAAGGACACGCTGTCATGCGCGGGAATTCTCTTCCAGAACTGGGCGTCGGCCTGATCGGCACGGGTTTCATGGGCCGGGCTCATGCCCTGGCGTTCCACAACGCACGCACCACCTTCGATCTTCCCTTCAACCTCAAGCTCGTCGCCTTGGCCGATGCGGATGTTGCGCGCGCGGAACAGTGCGCAGCCAGTTGGGGGTTTCAACGCAGTCATGGCGACTGGCAACAGTTGATCAGCGATCCAGCGGTCAGTCTGGTGGCCATCACCACGCCGAACCTGCTGCATTTCCCCATGGCGATGGCCGCTCTTGAAGCGGGCAAAGCGGTGTACTGCGAGAAGCCACTGGCGGTGAGTCTGGAACAGGCGCGGGAGATGCAGGCGGCGGCGCTTAAAGCAGGTGTCGTGACGAGGGTGGGCTACAACTATCAGCACAATCCGATCATCGGGCTGGCGAAGCAGATGATCGAAAGCGGCGAGCTGGGGCGGATCGTCAGTTTCCAGGGGGAGTTCAGTGAGGACTTCATGGGCGATGGGCGGTCGCCCTGGTCCTGGCGCTGTGAAGAGGCCCATGCCGGCGGCGCCCTGGCCGACCTCGGCAGCCATTTACTGGCAATGGCGCGGTACCTGCTCGGCGACGTAGAGGCGGTGTGCGCGGACTCGCAAACGGTGCACCGACAACGCCCGGCCACCCGCAGCAGCGAAGAGCAACGGGTGATCAGCATCGATGACCAGACTTATGCCCTGCTGCGCTTTGCCAACGGCGCGCGGGGTACGTTCGGCAGCAGTTGGCTCAAGCACGGGTACAAGAATCACCTGAGCTTCGAAATCGGTGGCACCGAAGGCACGTTGTCGTTTGATCAGGAACGCTTGAACGAGCTGCGGCTGTACCAGGCCGGCGCCCCGGGGCGGGACGGCTTCCAGCGGATTCTGGCGGGACCTGCGCAACCGGGCTATGCGTCTTTTTGCCCGGCGCCGGGGCATCAGTTGGGCTACAACGAGCTGAAGACGCTGGAGGTTTTTGAACTGATTCAGGCGCTGGGTGGGCAGGGTTCGAACGGGACCGACTTCGCCGAGGCCATGGAGGTCGAGCGCCTGGCTACAGCGATTCGCATTGCGGCGAAGGAAATGCGTTGGGTGAGTGTTCCGGATGTTTGAGTCAATTGTCAGAACGGAAATTAAGGGTGATCAATACGGCCTCTTCCCGGCTGAAGCCGGTCCTGCACCGTGTGCCCCAAGTCCCAATCAACCATTCACCGCTGCCACGCCTTGCAGGTAGAATGCTGCGCTTCCGGGCAGCCCTTCTGCCCATCTGCCCGATAAGCGCCTTCCCATGCCGTTCGAACTCACCGTTGAACCCACCACCCTGCTGGTGCTGGCTGTCGTTGCCTTTGTCGCCGGTTTCATCGATGCCATTGCCGGCGGCGGCGGTCTGTTAACCACACCTGCCCTGCTCACTGCCGGCCTGCCGCCGCACCTGGTGCTGGGCACCAACAAGCTCAGCTCGACCTTCGGCTCCGCCACCGCCGGCTACACCTTTTACCGCCGCAAGCTGTTTCACCCGGCGCAGTGGAAACCCGCGCTGATCGGTACCGCAGTGGGTGCGCTGATCGGTGCGGTGGTCGCGCATTATCTGCCCGCCGAACTGCTGAACCAGATGCTTCCGGTGATCGTGTTCGGCTGCGGGCTGTACCTGCTGTTCGGCGGCACACCCAAGGCGCCGCTGGACAGCAACGCGCCGATCAAGACCAAATGGCAACTGCCCCAAGGCCTGGGGCTGGGCTTTTACGACGGCGTGGCCGGTCCCGGCACCGGAGCGTTCTGGACAGTCAGCACGCTGCTGATCTACCCGGTCGATCTGGTGAAAGCCAGCGGCGTCGCCCGCAGCATGAACTTCGTCAGCAACGCCGCCGCGCTGATGATCTTCGCCATCAACGGCTCGGTGGACTGGGTCATCGGGTTGACGATGGGCGTAGCGGTGATGGCCGGCGCCTTTATGGGCGCTAAAACAGCGATCAAGGGCGGCGCCAGGTTCATCCGCCCTGTGTTCATCACCGTGGTGCTGGGGTTAACCGTCCGCCTGGCCTGGCAGCACTGGTTCAACTGAGCCTGAGCGCTGGGCCAGATACAGGTCGATCAGGTAGCGCGCAATCGAGCGACTGGCCGGCAATGGCGGCAGGTCGTGGATGCTGAACCACTTTGCGTCTTCGATTTCGTCCGCCTGGGGCACGATGTCGCCGCTGTCGTATTCGGCGTGAAAGCCCAGCATCATCGAGTGCGGAAACGGCCAGCACTGGCTGCCCTTGTACTGGATGTTCTTGACCGTGACCTGCACTTCCTCCATCACCTCCCGCCGCACACAGTCCTCGGCCGACTCACCCGGCTCGGCGAACCCGGCCAGGGTGCTGTAGACCCCGGTCACAAAACGCGGTGACCGCGCCAACAGCACTTCATCGCCACGGGTGATCAGTACGATCATGCTCGGCGAGATCCGCGGATAGGCACGCAGATCGCAGTGCGGGCAATACATCGCCCGCTCCCCCGGCACCTGCCGGGCCGGCTGGCCGCAACTGCCACAAAAACGGTGTTCACGGGCCCAGGTGCTGATCTGCCCCGCGTAGCCGAGCATCTGGAACACATCGGCGTCGTCGGCGAGCATGAACTGGCGCAGGGTCTGCCACTGCGTGCCCTCCAGCGCCAACGCCTGAGCATCGCGAAGGGTCTGCACGTACACCGGCTCGCCATCGAAATGGCCAATGCCGTGTTCATGCATCAAGGGCAGGTCCTGCCGCTTCAACCATTCGCGGGGGAACAGCACGCCGTTACTGTCCTTCAAAAAGCCCTGGTCACTCTGAACCACAGCCCAACCGCCGGGGGCCTGAACATCAAGCACGGCGGTGGTCCAACGCTTCGGGCGCGTCATGCCTCAACTCCTCTGGTCACCGACCTGCCCGTCTGCAGCCCGGTAGAGAGGCTCAGAAACGGCAGGTGGCTACGGATTCAAATAGGTCAGTCAATTGTCGAAGACCGGCTTCTGTTTGCTCATGTGAGCCACCATCGCCAGCTTCAGGTCGGCCGATTGCAACATGGCAGCGTTCCAGGTGGCAACGTATTCGAGGCCGTCGTCCACGCTGTGATCGCGCATGTAGCCGATCATGCGCTTGCTGCCGCTGATGGCGATGGGTGATTTACTGGCGATGTCCCGGGCGATGGCGAACACGCCTTCGAGCAACTGCGACAGGTCGGCGAAGGTGCGATTGACCAGGCCAATGCGCAGCGCTTCTTCGGCGCCAACGTTGCGGCCGGTGTAGGCCATCTCGCGCATCATGCCGTCGCCGATCAGTCGCGGCAGGCGCTGCAAAGTGCCGACGTCCGCCGCCATGCCCATGTCGATTTCGCGAATGGAGAACAGCGCATCGTCCGCCGCGTAGCGCATGTCACAGGCGCTGATCAGGTCGATGGCGCCGCCAATGCAATAGCCCTGAATGGCAGCGAGCACCGGTTTGCTGCAGCGGTCGACCACGCTGAACGATTCCTGCATCTGCAGGATCTTGCGCCGCAGCAGGCGCGCGTTGCGGCCCACGTCCTTGCCCAGCTCACTGGCCACCGACGCGAGCAGTGTCAGGTCGATACCGGAAGAGAAGTGCTTGCCTGCGCCGCTGAGCACCACCACGCGGACGTCGTCGGTGTCCTCGACCCAGCGGAAAATCTCGATGATCTCCAGCCAGAACGCTGCGTTCATCGCGTTGATTTTTTCCGGACGATTGATCTGGACGTGGGCAATGTGGTCGGCCAGTTCGACCTTGAACGCACTGTAGTCAGACACGGTTTGGGATCCTTGTAGGGGGCCAGACGAGGGTAATTGCTTGACGCCGGATCATAGCAAGTCACTATGTGCGCCCGCAGGCCACGGTTGCGCCATTTGCCGGACAGCGAACCCGCGGAAATCCTGGGGAATGCCATCGGTCGGCCGGGAATAAACTGAACGGTCTCAGCCCGTCACGGTCCAGAGTGATGGCTGCATGGAATCGGACTTCCCGACCATGACGGCCTGGGCAGTCGAACCCGTTTCGGCGCCCTACCCTTTCTCAGGTCGCAAGAGGGCGATTCTTGACTACATCAAAAGCGGCAACCGGTATCGTGGGCCTGGATGACATCCTTACGGGTGGTCTTTCGCGCAGCCACGTGTTTCTCCTCGAAGGAGAGCCCGGCACCGGCAAAACCACCGTCGCGCTGCAGTTTCTGCTGGCTGGCTCGGCGGCGGGCGAACGTGGTCTGTATATCACGCTGTCTGAAACCGAACGCGAATTGCGCGACGGCGCACGCTCCCACGGCTGGGATCTGGACGAGAACATCTCGGTCTTCGAACTGACGCCCCCTGAAAATTTGCTGGACGCTGCCCATCAGCAGAGTCTGCTGTATTCCTCGGACCTTGAACTGGGCGAGGCGACCAAGCAGATTTTCGAAATTGTCGAGCAGGTCAAACCTTCGCGGGTGATCATCGACAGTCTTTCGGAAATCCGCCTGCTGGCGCAGAGTTCGTTGCGTTATCGCCGGCAGATCCTGGCGATCAAGCATTACTTCGCGCGCTACGACACCACGGTTGTCCTGCTGGACGACCTCACCACCGAGTCCCTGGATAAAACCGTGCACAGCGTTGCCCACGGCGTCATCCGCCTGGAAGGCCTGACGCCAACCTATGGCGCCGAGCGTCGACGCCTGCGGGTGGTGAAATACCGCGGCCAGAAGTACCGCGGCGGCTACCACGACTTCAACATCATGGACGACGGGATCCAGGTGTTTCCGCGTCTGGTGGCGGCCGAGCACCGCGCCGGGTATGTCAGCCGCCAGATGAGCAGCGGCATCAAGGAAATCGACGCCCTGCTCGGCGGCGGGCTGGACAGCGGTTCGAGCACGGTGATTCTGGGGCCAGCCGGGACCGGTAAATCGCTGATTTCCCTGATGTTCGCCGCTGCAGCGGTAGAGCGTGGCGAGAAGGCCGCGCTGTTTATCTTCGATGAAGAGCTTGGCCTGCTGTACACGCGCATGAGCAAACTCGGCATTGACCTCCGTGCACTTGAAGCGACCGGCAATCTGCTCATCGAGCAGGTCGATGCGGCAGAATTATCCCCGGGTGAATTCGCTCACCGCGTTCGCCGCTGTGTCGACGACCTGGGCATCCAGACCGTGGTAATCGACAGTCTCAACGGCTATCAGGCCGCGATGCCTGAAGAAAACGCGCTGGTCCTGCACGTGCACGAATTGTTGCTCTACCTCAATCGTCATGGCGCCTCGACGTTCATGACCGTCGCCCAGCACGGTCTGGTCGGCGACATGCAGACGCCGGTGGACATCACCTACCTCGCGGATTCGGTCATTCTGCTGCGGTACTTCGAAGCAATGGGTCAGGTCCGTCGGGCCATTTCCGTCATCAAAAAACGCACAGGCACCCATGAGTCAACCATTCGTGAATACCGCATCAGTGGGTCCGGCATGACCATCGGCGAACCGCTGGAAGCCTTTCAGGGCGTATTGCGTGGCATCCCTCAGTACAACGGCGATAACAATCCGCTACTACCGGACACCGACGCGTGAGCACTCCGGGACAGTTATCGGAGCGGGCGATTATCCTCGCCCCCCTCGGACGCGACAGTCAGCTCGCGCTGACCATGCTGCAGGAAGCCGGCTACCCGGCGATCATCACCCACGATCTGCCGCAGCTGTGCAGTGAACTGATGTCCGGCGCGGGACTTGCGATCATCGCTGATGAAGCGTTGCGCAGCGCGGACATCAACCCGCTGCTCAGCCTGCTGGCTAACCAACCGGCCTGGTCGGACTTCCCTATCGTGTTGCTGACTCATCACGGCGGCCCGAAACAGAACCCCTCGGCGCACCTGGGCAAGATGCTCGGCAACGTCACGTTTCTGGAGCGGCCTTTTCACCCTGCCACGCTCATCAGTCTGGTGAGCACCGCCGTGCGCGGGCGTCGACGACAATACGAAGCACGGACTCGACTGGAAGAACTGCTGGAAAGCGAGCAGCGCCTGCAACATGCGCTGAAAGCCGGACGGCTGGGGTCGTGGCAGCTGGACACCGAGTTCCTCGATCTGGATTGCTCGGACATCACCAAGGCGCACTTCGGCCGGGATGAGCGCGATCCGCTCTCCTATCACGAGTGGCTGAGCTCGGTGCACCCCGAAGACCAGCCGCGCATGCAATCCGTGTTGCAGCACACGCTGGACAGCGGCGCCGATTTCATCATCGAGTTTCGCAATGTCTGGCCGGACGGCTCGGTGCACTGGATCGACATCCGGGCCCGGGCGATCCGTGCGCGCAATGGCCGCGTCAGCCTGCTGTCCGGCGTGACCTCCGACATCACCGAGCGCAAGCTGGCCGAACAGCAGCTGCGACAGCTCAACGAAACCCTGGAGCAGCAGGTCGAGGAACGCACCTCCCAGCTGCGCCACAACGAAGAAGTCCTGCGCCAGTCGCAGAAGATGGAAGCGGTGGGCCAGCTCACCGGCGGTATCGCCCACGACTTCAACAACATGCTGACCGGCATCATCGGCAGCCTCGAACTGCTGAGGCGTCGTCTGGCGCGGGGTCGCACCGACGATCTCGATGGCCTGATCGACCTGGGCGTGACCTCGGCCAATCGTGCCGCCGCCCTGACCCACCGCCTGCTGGCGTTCTCGCGCCGTCAGTCGCTGGACCCCAAGCCGGTCTTGATGAACGATCTGGTCAATTCCATGGGCGAACTGCTGAACCGCAGCGTCAACGAAAGCATCCGCCTCGACATGTGCCTGGACCCGGAACTGTGGACCGCCGAGGCTGACCCCAATCAGCTCGAAAGCGCCCTGCTCAACCTGGTGCTCAACGCCCGCGACGCCATGCCCGATGGCGGCATGCTGATGATCGAGACCTTCAACCGCCGCCTCGACCGCGACTTTACCAACGCCTACGAAAACCTGCTGCCAGGTGATTACGTGGTGCTTAGCGTTCGCGACACGGGCTGCGGAATGCCGGAGAATGTCATCAGCCGGGCATTCGATCCCTTTTTCACCACCAAGCCGATCGGCCAGGGCACCGGCCTGGGGTTGTCGATGATCTACGGCTTCAGCAAGCAGTCCCACGGACACGTAGCGATCGAGAGCCAGGTTGGCCACGGCACCACGGTTCAGCTGTTCCTGCCGCGTTATCACGGGGTGTCGCAGCAAGATGCCCCCGCCCTCCCCAACGACACGGCGCAGGCCCGTGAGGGCGAAACCATCCTGCTGGTCGAAGATGATCCAGCGGTGCGCGCGCTGGTCAGTCAGGTGTTGAGCGAGTTGGGTTATGCGTACGTGGAAGCAGGCGATGCAGTGGGGGCGATTCCGATTCTGGAATCCGGCCAGCGTATTGACCTGATGATCAGCGACGTCGGCCTGCCGGGCATGAATGGCCGGCAGCTGGCCGACATTGGCCGCCAGCTGCGCGCGGACCTGAAAGTGCTGTTCATCACCGGCTACGCGGAAAATGCCAGCGCCCGCTCGGGGTTCCTTGAAGAAGGGATGCAGATGATCACCAAGCCGTTCGCCTTTGACCAATTGACGGCCAAGGTGCGGGAGATGATCGAGGGCTGACGCGAGACGGGTCTGCACACAAAAGCCGGCGATTGCCGGCTTTGTTGTTTGTATCCGAGGGGCGGCAGGATCAGTTGAGCAGAGTCTGGATCTGCGAATGCAGGGTTTCCATGGTGAACGGCTTGGCCAGGATCGGGGCCTTTTTGGTGATCGGGCTGCCGCAATCGACGATCTCTGCCGGATAGCCGCTGATGAAGATCACCTTGAGTTCCGGTCGCAGCTTGACGGCGGGCTCGGCAATCATCACGCCAGACACCCCGCCGGGCAGGCGGTAATCGGTGATCATCAAATCGAGGTGGGGTTTGGTGGCAAGAATTTCGAATGCCTGCTCCCCGTTCTCCGCCTGCAACACCCGATAGCCTTCGCCCGACAGGTAGTCGGACAGCAGCATCAGAATGAGCGGCTCGTCTTCAACGATGAGTACGACATTTTCTGCATCAGAGCTCATTTGAACGCCTTTGATCTTATAGATAGCTGCCATTACGACCATGGCCCGCGCTGGAGGTTGCGCAGAGTGATCAGTTATTTGATTGATCACCAGATGGGTCGGCCTAACGGCCTCTGTTTCGCCTTCGGCGAGTTACTTGATAAAGCCCCAAGTAACCAAGGGCTTGTGCTCCTGGTTGGGCTCCTCCTCCGTCGGAGTACCCTCACTCCGACGACGCTCCGTGGACCCGCGCCGAACGGACATCCATGTCCTAGCGGCGCTCTCGCGGCATCCATGCCGCTCGGCCCACTCCGCGTCGTCTGCGTTCAGCCTGCACCCAAGTCGCGATTGTCGTCGTCTGGGATATTTGTGTATGAAGATCTAAAGCACAGCAACAGCAACAGCTTCGCGAGCAAGCTCGCTCCCACAGGTAGGGGTGCTATCAGCAAAAATTGTTGGTGCCTGGGCTGGCCTCTTCCCGGCTGAAACCGGTCCCACTAACAGCAACGCGTGCATTCAGTGAGACCGGCTTTAGCCAGGAAGCCGTTGCCGTTGCCGCTGCCGTTGCTGCTGCCGTTGATTTTGATCTTCATACGCAGGAAGCCCAGACGACACCAATCGCGACTTGGGTGCAGGCTGAACGCAGGTTTCGCGGAGTGGGCCGAGCCGCATGGACGCGGCGAGAGCTGCCCCCCGCCATGGATGGCGGATGGCAGCGGGCCCACGGAGCGGGACCGGAGTGAGGGAACCCTGAGGAACGAAGGGCCCAACCGAGAGCTAGCACCCTTGGTTACTTGGGGTGCTTTTCCAAGTAACTCGCCGAAGGCGAAACGTCTGCCCCCAGGCAGACGCTTGTGATCTTGATCTTAAAGATCTTGATCTTAGAGATCTTGATCAGAGCGGCAGCGATACCCGAAACATCGACCCCGACCCTTCCTCGCTCTCGACACTGATCCGCCCACCATGAGCGCTGACGATCTGATCGGAAATGAACAACCCAAGACCAAGCCCCGCCACCGCATGACTGGCCGCAACCCGCTCGAACTGCTGAAAAATACGCTTCTGGTTCTCCGCGCTGATCCCGATCCCGTGATCGCGCACCTCCACCCGTGCCTCGCCGGCCTCGCTGTAGACCCGCAACTCGATCGGCTTGTGCGCCCCGTAGCGCAACGCATTGGTCAACAGATTCGCCACCACCTGCTCGATGCGGAACTCATCCCACACCCCAATCACCGGCGTGTCAGCGTGAAGCGTCACCACACTGCCGGCGGCGGCGATCTGCGCGGAATAACTTTCCACCAGATTGACCACCAGCTCCGACAAATCAAACGGACTGGTACGAATCGACAACTTGCCCGTACGAATCCGCGACACATCGAGCATGTCTTCGATCAGCCGTATCAGGCTCTGGATCTGCCGCTCATCGCGATCCACCATGGCCCGCAGTTTCTCCATGGTGAACGCCGACGCGTTGTCCTTGGCCAGGTGCAACTTGCGCAGCTGGGTTTCGAGAATCAGCCCGTTGAGCGGCGTGCGCACCTCGTGGGAGACAATCGACATAAAGTCATCGCGCATGCGGATCGCACGCTCCAGCTCGCTCTGGGTCGATTTCAGCTCGCGCATCAGCGCTTCCTGCTCCGCGCGGCTGCGTTCGAGCTCTTCGAGCTGCTGCTTCAGGGCCTTGCGCTGGCGATACAAATCGACGAAGACGTTGACCTTGCTCTTCACCGCATGAATGTCGAGGGGCTTGTGCAGGAAATCCACGGCACCGCTTTCATAGCCCTTGAACGCGTAATTAAGCTCGCGCCCGGCGGCACTGACGAACACGATGGGAATGTTCTTGGTCTTCTCGGTGCTGCGCATCAGCTCGGCGAGTTCGAAGCCGTTCATCCCCGGCATCTGCACGTCGAGAATCGCCATCGCAAACTCGTGCTCGAGCAACAACGACAACGCCTCGTCTGCGGACAACGCCTTGAACACCTGACGGTCCTCGCGCTTGATCAGCGCTTCGAGGGCGAGCAGGTTCTCAGGCAGATCATCCACGATCAGCAGTTTGGCTTTGATTTCACTCAGCATGCAATTCGTTCCAGCTCGACAAGCAAGGACCCGATGTCGGGCAAAGGCAATAGAAAATCCGGCGTATGAAGGGCAAGCGCCGCTTCGGGCATGGCCCGCGCGAGCGCCTGGGCCGGGTCCTGGACCACGGTCAGACCACCGTACTCCTTGATTCGTGCCGTGCCGCGCGCGCCATCGCTGTTTGCACCGGTCAGTAACACGCCTGCCAGCCGTTCACCGTAGGCGTCTGCAGCCGATTCGAACAGAATGTCGATGCTCGGGCGCGAATGATGCACCCGTTCCTCCTGACTCAAGGACAGACTGAAATCTTTCTCGATCGACAGGTGATAACTCGGCCCGGCGAAATACAGCGTGCCGGGCTTGATGGTTTCTTTATCGTCCGCTTCCTTGACCGGGATCGCCAGGTTCACGGCAAAAACCTCGGCCAACTGACTGCGACGCTGGTCTGGCACGTGGAGCACCGCGAGGATCGGCAAGCGAAAGCCTCTGGGCAGCGTACGGAAAATCTTCAGCAGCGCTTCGACACCACCGGCGGATGCGCCGACCACAATCGCGTCCACCGCCGGCAGCGCGGGCTGCTCCGGGGTGTTGCCGGGAAACGACGTTCTCATGATTTGCGGTAGATCCGCTCGTGTTTGACCAGAGGGTCGAACTGGTTTTTGTACCCGGAAAAGTCGAGGGTTTCCTTGCTGCCCAGCACGAGGAAGCCGCGGTGGCACAGGGACTCATGGAACAGCCCGAACGCGCGGTCCTGCAGCTTCTTGTTGAAATAGATCAGCACATTTCGGCAGGAAATCAACTGGGTCTCGGAGAACACGCTGTCGGTTGCCAGGCTGTGGTCGGCAAAGGTCACGTTCTCACGCAGGGTCTTGTCGAAGATCGCGTAATCGTAGGCCGCGGTGTAGTACTCGGAAAACAGCCGCTTACCGCCGGCCTTCAGGTAGTTCTCGTTGTAGCCGCGCATGTTTTCCATGGAGAAGATGCCCTGCTTGGCCTTCTCCAGGGAATGGGGATTGATGTCAGTGGCGTAGATGATCGTGCGTTCAAGCAGCCCTTCCTCGCGCAGCAGGATCGCCATCGAGTAGACCTCCTCCCCGGTGCTGCACCCGGCAATCCAGATTTTCACCGACGGGTAGGTCTTCAGCAACGGCACGACTTCTTCGCGGATGGCCAGGAAGTGCGTCGGGTCGCGGAACATCTCGCTGACCGGAATCGTCAGGAACTGCAGCAGCTGCATGAACGCCGAAGGGTCATGCAGCACGCGCTCCTGCAACGCGGAAATGGTCTTCAGTTCAAACTGACGCAACGCGTGGGTGACCCGTCGTTTCACCGACGCCCCCGAGTAATCGCGGAAATCGTAGCTGTACTTCAAGTAGATCGCTTCAATCAGCAAGCGCAACTCGATATCGGCGTCTCGTTCAGGCATCGGCAACACTCATGGTCGGGCAACGGGCGGTCAATTGATCCGATCCATTCAGATACGTTCCATCTTCGGCAGCCACACGCGAATCAGCGAGAACAGCCGGTCCAGATCGATCGGCTTGGCCAGATAGTCATTCGAACCCGCCTGCAGGCAGCGATCCTGGTCATCTTTCATGGCCTTGGCGGTCACGGCAATGATCGGCAGCTTGCGCCAGCGGGGGTTCTTGCGGATCTCGATGGTGGCTTCGTAGCCGTCCATTTCCGGCATCATCACGTCCATCAGCACCAGGTCGATGTCATCGACGGTATTGAGTTTCTCGATCGCTTCCAGTCCATTGCGCCCGACTTCGACGATCGCGCCCTTGTGCTCCAGCGCGCTGGTCAGGGCGAAGATGTTGCGCACGTCGTCGTCGACCACCAGAATCTTGCGCCCTTCGAACACGCGGTCGCGACTGCGCGCGGTCTTGAGCATCTTCTGGCGCTCGTTCGACAGCTGCGACTCGACCTTGTGCAGGAACAGCGTCACCTCATCGAGCAGGCGCTCCGGCGAGCGCGCACCCTTGATGATGATGGTGCGCGAGTACTTCAGCAGCTCCGCTTCTTCATCACGGGTAAGGTTGCGCCCGGTGTAGACGATGACCGGCGGGAACGCGCAGATCTCGTCGGTGGACATGCGCTTGAGCAGCTCGTTGCCGAGCATGTCCGGCAGTTTCAGGTCGATGATCATGCAGTCGTAGGCGTTGTCGCGCAGCAGGTCGAGGGCATCCTGAGCGAACCCGACCGCGGTGATCTCGATGTCGTCGTCGCCGATCAGACGCGCGATGCTGTCACGCTGCAAAGCATCGTCTTCCACCAGCAGAATGCGTTTGACCTTCTGCGTCAGCTTGGCTTCGAGGCGGGCGAAGACGTCCTTGAGTTCCTCGCGGGTGGTCGGCTTCACGGCGTAGCCAATAGCGCCCATCTGCAGCGCGGCTTCCTGACGGTCTTCGACGGAAATCACGTGCACCGGGATGTGCCGGGTGCTCGGCAGCTCCTTCAGGCGTTGCAGCACCGTCAGGCCGGAATGATCCGGCAGGCGCATGTCCAGCAGGACCGCATCCGGCACGAAAGAGGACGCCAGATCGAAGCCTTCGTCGGCGGCGTGGGCCACCAGGCAGTTGTAGCCCAGCTCATGGGCGAGGTCGTAGAGGATGTGGGCAAAGCGCACTTCGTCTTCGATCACCAGAATGCAGCGTTTACTGAACGGCGCTTTTTCACGGTCATCGGCAAAACGCGGAATCGGCGCTGCGGGAGGTGCAGACCTGGCGGGAGTTGGCGTCGGTGGGGTGACGCGCGCCACAACGGGCGCCGGCTGCACGGCAACCACGGGCGCCTCGGCGTACTGCGAAGGCTCCTGCTCGACGTACTCCTCCGGCAGCACCAGGGTGAAAATACTGCCCTGCCCCGGCGCGCTGGTGACGCTGATCGAACCGCCAAGCAGGCGCGCCAGATCGCGGGAAATGGACAGCCCCAGGCCGGTGCCGCCATAGCGGCGATTGGTCGTGCCATCGGCCTGACGGAACGCTTCGAAAATGCTTTCCTGCTGCTCCTCGGCGATGCCGATGCCGGAGTCTCGAACGGTGAAGGCAACGCCTTCGCCGGGCTGCCGCGACACGGTCAGGCTGACCGCGCCGCTTTCGGTGAACTTGATCGCGTTGGACAGCAGGTTCTTGAGGATCTGCTCCAGGCGCTGGCGATCGGTGTACAGCGACACCGGTGTGCCGGATTGAATCTCCACCGAAAATTCCAGCTTCTTCTCGGCCGCCAGCGGTTCGAAGGTCATGCGCAGGCCGTCCACCAGACGGCTGACGCTGCTGTTTTCCGGACGCATGTCCAGCTTGCCGGCTTCGACCTTGGAAATATCCAGAATGTCGTTGATCAGGTTGAGTAAATCGTTGCCGGCCGAGTAGATCGATTCTGCGAACTTGACTTGCTCTTCGGAGAGGTTGTCCTGGGGGTTTTCCGCCAGCAGCTTGGCCAGAATCAGCGAGCTGTTGAGCGGCGTGCGCAGCTCGTGGGACATGTTGGCGAGGAATTCGGATTTGTATTTGCTGGAGCGCTGCAACTCGTCGGCTCGGGCTTCCAGCTCAATCTGGGCGATGTGCAATTCTTCGTTATTGCGGTCCAGGGCGTCACGCTGGTCAGCGAGTGCCTTGCCCTGCTCGGCCAACTGCTCGTTGGTCTGCTCAAGCTCCGCCTGCTGGGTTTCCAGGTGGGCCTGGGATTCCTTGAGGATCCGCGACTGCTCTTCCAGCTCTTCGTTGGCGGTGCGCAATTCTTCCTGCTGCACCTGAAGCTCTTCGTTGAGCTGTTGAGTTTCGGCGAGCACTTCCTGCAAGCGCTGACGATAGCGCGCGGCCTCGATGGAGGTGCCGACGTTCTCGGCGACCAGTTCGAGAAACTCCAGGTCACGGGGCGTCAGCTCACGGAGGAAGCCCAGCTCGATCACGCCGTTGACGTGGTCATCGTTGCTGGTCGGCACCACCACGACGCTGCGCGGCGAACCTTCGCCCAGGCCGGAGGTGACTTTGAAGTAATCCTGAGGGACGTTGTTCAGGGTGATGATCTGATCCTGCTCGGCCGCCTTGCCGACCACCCCTTCACCGCTGTAGATCGACTGCTCGTGCTGCTCCTGCTCACGGGAGAAACCATAGGAAGCGACGCGCACCAGACCGCCGTGCTCCTGGCGCACGTACACCGCGGCCACCACGGCGCCGAGGTATTGGGCGAAGAAATGCAGCACGTTGCGGCCCAGCAGATTGAGGGTGAGCTGGCCGATGACCTGCTCGGCCAGTTCGCTCTGACCGTTGCGCAGCCAGGCGACGTGGGACAAGCGATCCGCGTCCAGCTGTTGGGCCTTGAGGTTCGCGGCGTAGGTATTGGACAGCGTGGTCATGTCGCGACGGCCGACCCAGGCAAGGATACCGCTGACGATCAGAATGAACGCGATGTACAGGGAGACCGACATCACTGTGGTGTGGGTCACGTCGGTGTTGCGTGTCAATCGCAGCTGATGCTCGACGTTCGCCGCCTGTTCGTATTGCTCACGCATCTCGTCGGCCAGGCGCTTGCCGCGACGGTCCTTGATCGGCGTCTGGTAGTCGCCGCCGGTGCGCCGCAGGGTGATCATCTCCTGAGCAAACTCGTTCCACGATGATTGCAGCGCGGCCAGGCGCTTGAAGCGGTCGACCTGATCCGGGTTGTCAGCGACCAGCTCTTCAAGCCCCTGGAGCTCGCTCATGATGGCCGGTTTGGCGACTTCGTAGGGGTCAAGAAAACGCTCATCCCCGGTCAGCAGGAAGCCGCGCATCCCGGTTTCCATGTCCACCGAGAGCTTGAGCGAGCGATTGATATTGTTGATCACCCGGTCGGTGTGTTCGACCCACTGGATCGCCGACAACAAGTAGGAAATCAGAATGACAAAGAAGGCCGCACTCAGTACGCCGACGGCCAAAGGTAAACTGACGTTGCGGCTTAACAGTTTGCGGAAACGTTGCTCATCGACTGCAGAGTGGGTGATCATCGCAAGGGCTCAGGCGGATTCGTCTAAACGACGGAGTTTGCCGCAAATCGCGGCAAAAACTCCAGCATCTGACGTAGAAGGTTGAATTTTCTGACAATAGATGGAGAACAATTGGGCTCGCACTGTACATTTGAGTGCAATCCAAAAGCCACTACATTCAATTGAATCGTGTTGTTGCGTCGCGGAACTTGTCACAATTGCGCCCGCAGCGAAACGCTGTATACCCCCTATGCCGTGCGATGCGCTCCCTGCCCAATTAAGGAACTTTTCATGTCCGATTCACCCCGCACGATTCTGGTGGTCGAAGATGACAACATCGTCAGGATGTTGATTGTCGACGTCCTCGAGGAGCTTGAGTACACCGTGCTGGAAGCAGCCGACGCCGCCGAGGCCCTTGCGTTTCTGAACAACGCTGACCAGACCATCGATCTGATGATGACCGACCTGGGCCTGCCCGACATGAACGGTAAAGACCTCGCAAATCGGGCACGTGAGATTCGCCCCGACATCCCGGTGCTGTTCGCCAGTGGCTACGCGGATTCTGTTGATGTGCCGGAGGGCATGCACAATATCGGCAAGCCGTTTTCCATCGACCAGCTGCGTGACAAGGTGAAGGGCATCCTTGGCAACTGAGCATCTGACGCAGCGCCCCTCGCCCCATGTGCTGATTATCGGCTACGTCTGGCCCGAGCCGCGATCGTCAGCGGCCAGCGGCCATGTCATGCAGTTGATCGACTGTTTTCTCGAACACGGCTGGCAGATCACTTTCGCCAGCGCCGCCACCGAAGGCGAGCACAAGGCCGATCTCGCCGGATTGGGCATCACCGAAGTCGCCATCGCCCTCAATCACAGCAGCTTCGACGCCTTCATCAGTGAGCTGCAGCCCGACGTGGTGTTGTTCGACCAGTTCCTGATGGAAGAGCAATTCGGCTGGCGGGTGGAAAAACACTGCCCGAACGCGATCCGTCTGCTGGAGAGTTCCGACCTGCAGAGCCTGCGCCATGCCCGTCATCAGGCGGTCAAGGAACGGCTCGACGGCAAACCTGATGCTGACCTGACTGATTATTTTCAGTCGTCACGGGATCCGCTGTTCACCCGGATGGCAACCACTGACCTGGCCCAGCGCGAGATCGCCGCCATCCACCGCAGTGACCTGAGCCTGATGGTGTCGGATGTCGAAATCGGCCTGCTGACCGAGCGGTTTTCAGTGCCCGCCGCCCAATTGCATTGGGTACCGCTGCTTGTGAGGGAGGTGCCCGATGACGCTCGCTCCTTTGAAGAGCGGGCGCATTTCATCACCATCGGCAACTTCCGCCACGCGCCGAACTGGGATGCGGTGCTGTGGCTGAAAAACACCGTCTGGCCGCTGATTCGCGCGCAGCTGCCCGCAGCTCAGGTTCATGTGTACGGCGCGTATACGCCGCCCAAGGCCGCAGCGCTGCATAACGCCGCCCAGGGGTTTCACATCATGAACTGGGCCGAAGACGCGCTGGAGGTGATGGGCGCGGCGCGGATTTCCCTTGCACCATTGCGATTCGGCGCGGGGATCAAGGGCAAGATCATCGACGCCATGGTCTGCGGCACGCCGACCGTCACCACGCCCATCGGTGCCGAAGCCATGCACGGCGAGCTGGCGTTTCCCGGCGCCGTGGCCTGCGATGCGCGGGGGCTGGCCGACGCGGCCGTCAGCCTCTACACCGATCAGGCGCGCTGGCAACAGGCGCAACGGGACGGCTGGCAATTGCTGCCGGCGCGTTTTGGCCATGATCGCCATTGCGCCGCGCTTATCGAACGCATCCTCGGGTTGCGTGACACGCTCCAGGCCCATCGCACGGCCAACTTCACCGGCGCCATGCTCCGCCACCATCAGCACAAGAGCACGCAATACATGTCGCAGTGGATCGAAGCCAAAAACAAAAGCGCTTGAGGCAGTGTGTCTAGCGGACGGCGCGGCGCAGCAGGTAGGTGTCCATGATCCAGCCCTTCTGCGCTCGCGCTGTTTCACGCGCCTGACGTATCTGCGCGCTGACGTCGTGCAGCGGGCCTGAAATAAGCATCTCGTCAGGGGTGCCCAGGTAAGCCCCCCAATAGATGTGCAGATCCTGATCGACGAACCGCTCGAAGGTGCAATGGGCGTCCAGCATCACCACGCTGTTGCTGATCTGCTCGCCCTGCTCCGCTGCAAGCTCCCGGCCGGTGGTGATGTGGATCGGCTCGCCAATGCGGTTCAGGCCGATGCGATGCCCGGCGGCCAGCGCCTGCACGCTGGTGATGCCGGGGATGACTTCATAGTCAAATAACTCGCGGCCGCGGGCGAGCACCTGGTCGAGAATCCGCATCGTGCTGTCGTACAGCGCCGGGTCGCCCCACACCAGAAACGCCCCGGTCTGGCCCGCCTTTACTTCATCGGCAATCAACTGCTCGAACAGCACGGCGCGTTGCTCGTGCCAGTGTTCGATCCCGCTGCGGTAAGACGAAGAATCGTCCCTGCGCTTTGGATCGCTCACCTGCACCAGACGATAGTCATGCCCCTCGATATAGCGCTCGCAAATGTCCCGGCGTAACGCCAGCAGGTCGTCATTGGCGTAGCCCTTGTCGAGGATGAAAAACACTTGGGTGCGATTCAGCGCCTTGATCGCCTGAACGGTGATGTGCTCGGGATTGCCCGCGCCAATGCCAATCACAAGGATTTTTTTCATGGGGTGGCGGCTCTCTGGAGGCGTTCGCGGAAGGTGCTCGCAACGCCGCAGCCAAGCGGCATTGCGCGGACTTATTCGTGCAGCTCGCGCAACGCCGCTGTTGCCAGGAACCCCGAACGCGATCGGTAACGTTGATCGCTCCTGACGCGGGCATCGATGCGTTCCAGCAGCACTTCCGGCAGCGTCGCATTGAACCGCACCGAGCGGCCAAAATACGGCGTCACGTCAAATTCGACCACAGCCCACACGCCTCCTTGATAATCCGGGTTATTGATATGCGCGTCGATGTCCATCGGCTGCGGCAGCGCCTCGCCATCAGCGACCAGCCCTTCAAAGTGCAGCGCCAGGGCTTCTTTCACATTGTCCAGCGCCTGGCCAATGGTCGCGCCAGCGGAAAAACATCCCGAGATATCAGGCACGGTGACGCCGTACACCGAGTCGGGATCCTTGTGTAAAACGACGGGTAATTTCATGCTTTATCCTTCCGAGCTCATTCGCGTTGGGACATTCATTTGAGGCCGGCCTGTTTCAATATGCTGTGAACCGTCCCTTTTGGCAGGTCATCCTTGGGATGAGGAACCGTGACGCGTCCCTTTTTTAACGGGTGCTTGTATTGGCGATGACTGCCTTTGACCTCGACCACATACCCACCATCGTCCTCGACCATTCTGATCATGTCCCTGCTCCGCATCAGCCTATCCCTTTGTTGACTGATGTGGATAGTACACATCAAACTTTCATGCGCCACTTCGCGGAGAATTTTTTAAGCGACAGTATGTAACGTGGTCCCGGGGCGATCCTGCTCGCGCCCTCCCTGGCTGAAGACCTTCCCAACGACCCACTGCAGGCTTTTAGCCGGGAAGGCGTCGGACGTCACACCGCAGGATTGATGGCGCTCAAACTGGCCTCTTCCCGGCTGAAGCCGGTCCTACTGAATTCGTGCGTTCAGCTGCATCTGTTTAAAACCCGCATCTGTATTCCGCCCAACAAATAGTGCACATTATTCCCACGCCACTCTCCAGACCGGCACACGCATGACCAAAACAACAAGAGTCACCGAACCTTCCTACGAGCTGATGGACGACCACAATGGCCTGTCGATCATCTACCGTGAGCATGGTTTCCCCTGCCCGCTGGTGCGCTGGCATTTCCACAAGGAATACGAGCTGCACCTGATCGTCGCCAGCTCCGGCAAGGTCTTCGTCGGTGATTACATCGGCAATTTCTACCCTGAGACCCTGTTCCTCACCGGCCCCAATCTGCCGCACAACTGGATCAGCCAGATCGAGGAAGACGAGGTCGTCCCCAAGCGCGACATGCTGGTGAATTTCACCGAAGAGCTGCTCGAAAGCGGCAATCAAGTGTTCGCCGAACTCAAGACCCTGGCGCCACTGCTTGAACGCGCCCGGTACGGCATCGAATTCCGCTGCAAGCGCACCATCCGCCAGGCCACCAAACTGATGCAGAAAATCGCCGACACCACGGGCATGACCCGCCTGGGGCATTTCTTCATTCTGTTGGAATTGCTGGCGGCCAGTGATGATTTCCAGCTGTTGTCGGGCACCACCGCCTCGCAGCTGTCCGACGATCACGCCGTGGAGCGCACCAACAAGGCCGTGGAATATATCTTCACCCACTACGCCCGTGAGTTGCCGCTGGAAGAAGTGGCAGAGTACCTGGGCATGAAGCCGACGTACTTTTCTCGGGTGTTCAAGCAGGCGACCGGTCGCTGCTTCGTCGAATTCGTCAATCGCCTGCGCATCAGCAAGTCCTGCGAACTGCTCGCCGACGGCGACCGGCCGGTGACGGATGTCTGCTTCGAGTCGGGTTTCAATAACATCTCCAACTTCAATCGGCGCTTCCAGAAGCTCAAAGGCATGACCCCTTCCCACTATCGCCGCCTCGCCGTACAGCGCCTGACCGAACAAAACCTGTACTGATTCGTTACCCCTTCGCGCCCTTCAACTACGCTGGAACTGCCCCGCACCATGCGCGGGCGCAGTTCTACGACGTGGCCGGCTGAATTCCCGGTGCAAAAAAGTATCAGTTCAAGTGCGCCGCAGGATTTGTCAACCAGCGCGTACAAGGCTGTAATCAGCTGACATTCTTCCTGGCCTCCGGAAGAAACAAAAACAATAACCAAGCTTCTGACGTCAGCCTTGGCGCAGAAGAGGAGTGATAAATGAAGACCTCTGCAAATGTTCTCCTTGCCGGTACCTGTCTGACCCTCCTGTCTCTCTGCACCACCGCCACAGCCGGTGAAGTCACCATCGCCACCGTCAACAACAGCGACATGATCCGCATGCAGCGGCTGTCCAAGACCTTCGAAGAACAGCACAAGGACATCAAGCTCAAGTGGGTCGTGCTGGAAGAGAACGTGCTGCGTCAGCGCCTGACCACCGACATCGCCACCAAGGGCGGCCAGTTCGACGTGCTGACCATCGGCATGTACGAAGCCTCACTCTGGGGCGCCAAGGGCTGGCTCAAGGAAATGAACGACCTGCCTGCGTCCTACGCGCTGGACGATGTGTTTCCTTCGGTACGCGATGGCTTGTCGGTTGATGGCAAACTCTTCGCCCTGCCGTTCTATGCAGAAAGCTCGATCACCTACTACCGCAAAGACCTGTTCAAGGCCGCCGGCCTGACCATGCCGGAGCGTCCGACCTGGACGCAGATCTCCGAATTCGCCGACAAGCTCACCGACAAGTCCAAGGAACAGTACGGCATCTGCCTGCGCGGCAAGGCCGGCTGGGGCGAGAACATGGCGCTGATCACCACCATCGCCAACTCCTTTGGCGCGCGCTGGTTCGACGAACAATGGAAGCCGCAATTCGACCAGCCTGAATGGAAGAACGCGCTGACCTTCTACACCAACGTGATGAAGAAGGACGGCCCGCCCGGCGCTTCCAGCAACGGTTTCAACGAAAACCTCGCGCTGTTCAACAGCGGCAAATGCGCAATCTGGGTGGATGCCAGCGTCGCCGGCTCGTTCGTGACAGACAAATCCCAGAGCAAAGTGGCTGACAGCGTAGGCTTCACCTATGCGCCCCATGAAGTCACCGACAAGGGCTCGGCGTGGCTGTACTCGTGGGCTCTGGCGATCCCGACCAGCGCGAAGAACGACAAGGACGCGCGCGCCTTCACCGAATGGGCCACGTCCAAAGAGTACGCCGCGCTGGTGGCCGAGAAAGACGGCGTCTCCAACGTACCGCCAGGCACCCGCGCATCGACCTACACCGATGCCTACAAACAAGCCGCGCCGTTCGCCAATATCACCCTGGAATCCCTCAAGGCCGTCACGCCGAAAGCGCCGACCCTCAAGCCGGTGCCGTACGTGGGCATCCAGTTGGTGACCATCCCCGAGTTCCAGTCGATCGGCACCTCCGTCGGTCAACAGTTCTCGGCGGCATTGGTGGGCACCTCCAGCGTGGATCAGGCATTGACCAGCGCGCAAAGCGTGGCCGAGCGTGAAATGAAGCGCGCGGGTTACCCGAAAAAGGGCTGACACCCGCTGCTTGAAGGCGGCAGGCGCCGATTGCCTGCCGCCCACGTTCACGCTCACGCTTCTGCCGGCTCGGAGTCAACATGAACACCTCAACCCTCACCCCACGCACCGCTGCGGCCGATGACAAATCGTCCGTCAAAGGCAGCGTCACCAAGCCCGGCTGGTTTCTGGTCAGCCCTTCGGTGCTGTTGCTGCTGGTGTGGATGATCGTGCCGCTGGGCATGACCATCTACTTTTCGCTGATCCGCTACAACCTGCTCAACCCCGGCGAAAACGAATTCGTCGGGCTGGAGAACTTCGAATTCTTCGTCACCGACGCCGGCTTTCTGCCCGGCGCCATGAACACGCTGTTGCTGGTCGGCAGCGTGCTGGCCATCAGCGTGATCCTCGGCGTACTGATCTCGGCGCTGCTGGAGGCCAGTGAATTCCTCGGTCGCGGCATCGTCCGCGTGCTGCTGATTTCGCCGTTCTTCATCATGCCGACGGTCAGCGCGCTGATCTGGAAGAACCTGATTTTCCACCCGGTGTCCGGCATCCTCGCCTGGGTCTGGAAGCTGTTCGGCGCCCAGCCGGTGGACTGGCTGGCCAATTACCCGATGCTGTCGATCATCATCATTGTGTCGTGGCAGTGGCTGCCCTTCGCGATCCTGATTCTGATGACCGCCATGCAGTCCCTGGATCAGGAACAGAAAGAAGCGGCGCGTCTGGATGGCGCCGGCCCGATCGCGATCTTCTGGCACCTGACCCTGCCGCACCTGGCGCGCCCGATCGCCGTGGTGGTGATGATCGAAACGATCTTCCTGCTCTCGGTGTTTGCCGAAATCTTCACCACCACCAACGGCGGCCCGGGCTTCGCTTCGACCAATCTGGCGTACCTGATCTACAACCAGGCACTGCTGCAATTCGACGTGGGCATGGCATCGGCAGGCGGTTTGATTGCCGTCGTGATCGCCAACATTGCCGCAATCATCCTGGTACGGATGATCGGCAAAAACCTCACCGACAAGTCTTGAGGGCAAGGCCATGATGACGCTCAAACAATCCCGTCGCCTGCAAAGTGCCCTGCTCGGCACCTTGTCGTGGCTGATCGCGGCGCTGATTTTCTTCCCGATCTTCTGGATGGTCCTGACCAGCTTCAAGACCGAGATCGACGCCTTCGCCACGCCGCCGCAGTTCATTTTCACGCCGACCCTGGAAAACTATCTGCACATCCAAGAGCGCAGTGACTACTTCCACTTCGCGTGGAACTCGATCTTGATCTCCTTCAGCGCGACCATCCTGTGCCTGCTGATCGCGGTGCCGGCGGCCTACTCCATGGCGTTTTTCGAAACCAAGCGCACCAAGGGCACGCTGCTGTGGATGCTCTCCACCAAGATGCTGCCGCCGGTGGGCGTGCTGATGCCGATCTACCTGCTGGCCAAGACCTTTGGCCTGCTGGATTCGCGCATCGCGCTGATCGTGATCTACACGCTGATCAACCTGCCGATCGTGGTGTGGATGATTTACACCTACTTCAAGGACATTCCCGGAGAGATTCTCGAAGCCTCGCGGCTGGACGGCGCCACCACGCGTCAGGAAATCTTTCGCGTGCTGATCCCGATCTGCAAGGGCGGGCTGGCCTCGACGGCGCTGCTGTCACTGATCCTGTGCTGGAACGAGGCGTTCTGGTCGCTGAACCTGACCTCCTCGAATGCCGCACCGCTGACTGCGCTGATCGCCTCGTATTCGAGCCCTGAAGGCTTGTTCTGGGCCAAGTTGTCGGCGGTGTCGACCCTGGCCTGCGCGCCGATCCTGATCTTCGGCTGGATCAGCCAGAAACAACTGGTTCGCGGTCTGTCGTTTGGTGCCGTGAAATAACCGAAACATGATGGTTCCTACGCTGAGCGTGGTAACCAGCGACCGGACGCTCCGCGTCCAAAGCGCCGACGCAGAGCGTCAAGGGCGGCGTTACCACGCAGAGCATGGGAACGATCCCGCCGTTGATGATTTCGACATTTTGAAGAATAAAACTGGAGCCCATCATGGCTAACCTGACAATCAGAAATCTGCAAAAAGGCTTCGACGGCCACCAGATCATCAAAGGCATCGACCTGGACGTGAAGGACCGCGAATTCGTGGTCTTCGTCGGTCCGTCGGGCTGTGGCAAATCCACCCTGCTGCGCCTGATCGCGGGCCTTGAAGACGTCACCAGTGGCAGCATCGAACTCGATGGCCGCGAGATCACTCAGGTGACGCCCGCCAAGCGCGACCTGGCGATGGTGTTTCAAACCTACGCCCTGTACCCGCACATGACTGTCGGCAAAAACCTGTCGTTCGCGCTGGACCTGGCTGGCACACCCAAGGCCGAGGTCAAGAAGAAGGTCGATGAAGCCGCGCGTATCCTCGAGCTCGGCCCGTTGCTGGAGCGCAAGCCCAAGCAACTGTCGGGCGGTCAGCGCCAACGGGTGGCGATCGGTCGCGCCATCGTGCGCAACCCGAAAATCTTCCTGTTCGATGAGCCCCTGTCCAACCTCGACGCCGCCCTGCGCGTCCAGACCCGGCTGGAGCTGTCGCGCCTGCACAAAGAGCTGCAGGCAACGATGATCTACGTCACCCACGATCAGGTCGAAGCCATGACCCTGGCCGACAAGGTGGTCGTGCTCAACGGCGGTCGCGTTGAACAGGTGGGCTCGCCGCTGGAGTTGTACCACCACCCGGCCAACCTGTTCGTCGCGGGCTTTCTCGGCACGCCGAAAATGGGCTTCCTCAAGGGCATCATCAGCGGCGTCCAGGCCTCGGCCTGCGAAGTCACCCTGGACGCCGGGACGAAAGTGCTGCTGCCTTTCACCAACGCGCAACAGAGCGTCGGCGACTCAGTAACGCTGGGCATTCGTCCCGAGCATCTGGAGCTGGCCAACGAGGGCGATTGCCAGTTGACTGTCATCGCCGACGTCAGCGAACGCCTGGGCAGCGACACCTACTGCCACGTGCGCACCACCTCGGGCGAGCCGCTGACCATGCGGATTCGCGGTGACCTGGCCAGCCAGTACGGCGAAACCCTGAAACTGCACCTGAACAGCGCGCACTGCCACCTGTTCGACGCCCAGGGCCAGGTCATCCGCCGCGCGCTGCAGGCCGCTGCCTGAGTCATCGCCCATCACAGAATTCGGGAACACCGTCATGAAACTGAACAAGCAGAACCTCTCCAATCTGGGCGCCGGCATTGCCATCCCCGCCTACTCCCTCGATGAGCGCCGCCAGGGCATTGCTCACATCGGCGTCGGCGGTTTCCACCGCGCCCACCAGGCGTTTTACACCGATGCGCTGATGTCCCTCGGCGCCAATGAAAGCAGCGGCGAAGGCCTGGACTGGGCCATCTGCGGCGTCAGCCTGCGCGAGGAAGACCGCGGCAATTTCGAAGCGCTGAAGGGCCAGGATTTCCTCTATACGCTGTTCGAACTCGGCGACACTCCGGACACCGAAACCCGCGTGATCGGCGCCATGAGCCAGATGCTCATGTCCACCGACAGTGACCTGGCGCTGATCGACAAACTCGCCAGCGCCGACATTCGCATCGTCTCGCTGACCATCACCGAAGGCGGCTACTGCATCGACGACAGCACCGGCGAATTCATGAGTCACCTGCCGCAGATCCAGTACGACCTCGAACACCCCGTCACGCCGAAAACCGTGTTCGGTTACCTGTGCGCCGCCCTGACTCGCCGCCGCGCGGAAGGTACACCGGCGTTCACCCTGATGTCCTGCGATAACCTGCCGCACAACGGCGCCGTGACCCGCAAGGCCCTGCTGGCGTTCGCCCAACTGCGCGACCCGGAGCTGCACGACTGGATCGCTGAAAACGTCAGCTTCCCCAACGCCATGGTTGACCGCATCACGCCGATGACCAGCACCGCCCACCGCCTGCAACTGCATGACCAGAAAGGCATCGACGACGCCTGGCCGGTGGTCTGCGAACCCTTCGTGCAATGGGTGCTGGAAGACAAGTTCGTCAACGGCCGCCCGGCCTGGGAGAAGGTCGGCGTGCAGTTCACCGACGACGTGACCCCGTACGAAGAAATGAAAATCAAGCTGCTCAACGGCAGCCACTTGGCGCTGACCTATCTGGGCGCGCTGAAGGGCTATCGCTTCGTCCACGAAACCATGAATGACCCGTTGTTCGTCGACTACATCCGCACCTACATGGACCTGGACGTCACCCCGCAACTGGCGCCGGTGCCGGGTATCGATTTGACCGAGTACAAACAGACCCTGATCGACCGCTTTTCCAATCAGGCCATCGCCGATCAGTTGGAGCGGGTGTGCTCCGACGGCTCGTCGAAATTTCCGAAATTCACCGTGCCGACCATCAACCGTTTGATCCTCGACGGCGGCAACATGGACCGAGCCTCGCTGGTGGTCGCGGCCTGGGCGCTGTACCTGCAGGGCAACCGCACGGGCGATTTCACCGGCGAGAACGGCGTGCCGTACACCGTGGTCGACCCGCGCGCGGACTTCTGCAAGGCGCTGGTGGCCGATGACGTGCTGGTCACTCAGCGGCTGCTTGAAGTGGAAGAAATCTTCGGCGCGGCGATTCCCCAGTCTGCCGAGTTCGTGGCATCGTTCGAGCACAACCTGAACAGCCTGAAAGAACTGGGCGTCAGCAAAACCCTGGAAAACCTGTTGGCGAAAACCGTCTGAGGTGGAACATGTTTCTCGGCATCGATTGCGGCACCCAAGGCACCAAGGCGATTGTTCTGGATGCGGTCAGCGGCAAGGTTCTGGGCGAAGGCTCGGGTGCGCACCACATGATCAGTGGCGCCAACGGTCGCCGCGAACAGGATGTGCAGGAATGGCTCGACGCGTTCGAGCAGGCGACGGCGGCGGCGTTGCAACAGGCTGGGGTGTCCGGCGCGGACATCGAGGCCATCGGTGTGTCCGGGCAGCAACATGGCCTGGTCATGCTCGATGACTCAGGCCAGGTGCTGCGCCCGGCGAAGCTGTGGTGCGACACCGAATCCACCCCGGAAAATGATCGCCTGCTGGCGTATCTGGGCAGTGAAGCCGGTTCGCTGGAGCGTCTGGGTATTGCCATCGCGCCGGGCTATACGGTCTCCAAACTGCTGTGGAGCAAAGAGCAGTTCCCCGAACTGTTCGCCCGCATCGACAAAATTCTGCTGCCCCACGACTACCTCAATTACTGGCTGACCGGCCGCAGCTGCAGCGAGTTCGGCGATGCCTCGGGCACCGGTTATTTCAATGTGCGCACCCGCAAATGGGACCTGGACATCCTTGAGCACATCGATCCCAGTGGCCGGCTGGTCAATGCTTTGCCGGAACTGATCGAGGCGCACCAGCCGGTGGGCACGATTCTTCCTGCCATCGCCCAGCGGCTGGGCCTCAACCCGAAGGCCATCGTCTCCAGCGGCGGCGGCGACAACATGATGGGCGCGATCGGCACCGGGAATATCGCACCGGGCTCAATCACCATGAGCCTCGGTTCGTCGGGCACGGTCTACGCCTTCGCCGACGCCGGCAACGTCAGCGCGCAGCCGTCAGTGGCGACCTTCTGTTCCTCATCGGGCGGCTGGCTGCCGTTGATCTGCACCATGAACCTGACCAACGCCACCAGTGCCATCCGCGAGCTGTTCGCGCTGGACATCGGCGCCTTCAACGCGGCGGTCGCCTCCTCACCGATTGGCGCCCAGGGCGTGCTCGTGCTGCCGTTCCTCAACGGCGAACGCGTGCCCGCCCTGCCCCACGCCACCGGCAGCATTCTCGGGCTGGACAGCACCAACCTGACCCAGGCCAACCTGTGCCGCGCGGTGGTCGAGGGCACCACCTTCGGGCTGCGCTACGGTCTGGACCTGTTGCGTGACAGCGGCATTAAAAGCGATAACATCCGCCTGATCGGCGGCGGCGCTAAAAGCGCGATCTGGCGGCAGATCGTCGCCGACATCATGGACACGCCGGTCATCTGCACCACCGGCACCGAAGCGGCGGCACTGGGCGCAGCAATTCAGGCGGCGTGGTGTCATTCCCACCCCGATGCCGGGGGTGTCGGCGACGGCGAATCGCTGCAGGCGCTGACCGAGCGTTGCGTCAGCCTCGATCCGGCCAGCGAAACCCGGCCGGTTGCCGAGCACGTTACGGCGTATCAGGCGGTTTATCAGCACTATCGCACTCAATTGCAGGGCCTCTGACGGACAGCCCCGTCGGCCTTTATGGAGCAACTATGTATCTGGTCTGTGGCGAAGCACTGTTCGACTTTTTCTGTCAGCCGGACAGCGGACAAAGCAACAAAGTGGGTTATCAGGCCATCGCCGGCGGTTCGCCGTTCAACGTCGCCGTGGGGCTGCGCCGGCTGGGCATCGATGCCGGGTTCTTCGCCGGCATCTCCAGCGATTACTTGGGCAAGCGCCTGTTGAAGGTGCTGGCGGAAGAAGGCGTGCGCGATGACTTTCTCGTGCACATCGACGCGCCGACTACGCTGTCGATGGTCGCCGTGGGTGCCGACGGTTCGCCGCAGTACAGTTTTCGCGGCGAAGGCTGTGCCGACCGGATGCTGAGCGTTGAGAGTCTGCCCACGCTGGACGACAGCGTGCGGGGCCTGCATGTGGGTTCGTTCTCGCTGGTGGTGCAGCCGATCGCCGACGCGCTGCTGACGCTGGTTCGGCGGGAAAGCGGCAAGCGGCTGATTACCTTCGATCCCAACGTGCGGCTGAATCCGGCGCCGAGCATCGAGCTGTGGCGCGGTCAGGTGGCGAAGTTTGCCGAGCACGCGCACATCATCAAGGTCAGTGATGAGGACCTGGAGCTGTTGTATCCGCAGAAGGACGCGGCGGCGGTGGCCGAGGGCTGGCTGAAGGACAATTGCCAGTGGGTGATCATGACCCGCGGGCGTGAGGGCGCGACGATATTCACGCGGGCGCTGGGTACATGGTCGGTGGCGGCGCGCAAGGTGGAAACGGTGGATACGGTGGGTGCCGGTGATACGTTTCAGGCGGCGCTGATTGCGTTTCTAACGGAGCGGGGTCTGGATGCGCCAGCTGCTCTGGCGGGCGTAGATCGGGAGACGCTGTCGAAGATGCTGGAGTTTGCGGTGGCGGCAGCGGCGGTGACCTGCACGCGGGAGGGGCCGGATTTGCCCTATCGGGCGGAGGTGGTCTAAGCGACTGGCCTTTTTTCCAGGATCAAGATCAAAAGCGTCTGCCTGGGGGCAGACTGTTTCGCCTTCGGCGAGTTACTTGGAAAAGCACCCCAAGTAACCAAGGGTGCTTGCTCCTGGCTTGGTTCCTCCTTCGTCGGAATACTCTCACTCCGACGACGCTCCGTGGGCCCGCGCCGAACGGACATCCATGTCCTGACGGCGCTCTCGCCGCATCCATGCGGCTCGGCCCACTCCGCGTCGTCTGCGTTCAGCCTGCACCCAAGTCGCGTTTGGCGGTGGCTGGACTTTTTGCGTATGAAGATCAAAAGCAGATCAAGAGCAGGTCAAGAGCTTCCCGGCTGAAGCCGGTCCTACAGTCGGAGCTGGTCCCACTGATTGCACGCGCTGCTGTTAGCTGTTAGTGGGACCGGCTTTAACCGGGAAGAGGCCAGCTCAGGCGCCGATATTTTTGCTGATAGCCCCCCTCCTTGTGGGAGCGAGCTTGCTCGCGAATGCTTAATCCAACACGCCAGATATCCGATGGATGTACCGGCCCCTTCGTGAGCAAGCTCACTCCCACGAGTCCTTGGCGCTTGACCCGCCCTCGATCTGCTTCTGATCTGCGTTTGATTTTGATCTCCAAACACATAACCCTCAGACGACACCTATCGCGACTTTGGTGCAGGCTGAACGCAGGTTTCGCGGAGTGGGTCGAGCGGCATGGATGCCGCGAGAGCGCCGTCAGGACATGGATGTCCGTTCGGCGCGGGCCCACGGAGCGGGACCGGAGTGAAGGAACCCGACGAAGTCGGGCCCAACCGAGAGCAGGCACCCTTGGTTACTTGGGGATGGTGCGACTTTCGACTTTTCCAAGTAACTCGCCGAAGGCGAAATGTCTGCCGTTAGGCAGACGCCCTTGAAACAGATTAGGCCATTTCCGCCTTTGCCATGGCGATCCTGGTCTTCACCTCCCGCTCAGCGACCTGCTGATCCGTCTTCTGCTTCTGCAGCTCGGTCACCTGCTTGTCAACCGCCGCCTGCTCTTCCGGCGTCATGGCGTCGTATTCCGCCTTGCTGACGCCCGTCAACCGCTGCCGCACCTTCTCCGCGTCGGTCTGGTTCATGTAGGACAGAAACTGATCCTTCACCGAGCCCGCGCCGTCAGAACCCGCCGTGCCATCGCTGGCCGCCAGTTCATCGGAGACGGTCTTGCTGACGCTATCAGACGACGCGACCTGCTTGTCAGCGCTGGACACAAACGCCGCAGCCGCAGCCGCCTTGTCATCGTCCGTCACCGACGACGCCGTGTTGGCCGCCGCTGCTTTCAGGTTCACCATCATTTTGGCAAACGACTCGTCGTAGCCCTGCTTGCCGTCATTGCTGCTTTGCGCCGCGCCTTCACCATTGCTCGCAATCGCCGCCACGGGTGTGGCAGCGCCGGCCATGGCGCTGTTGTAGGCATCCGTGTCCGTCGTGGCGTAATGGGTGTGGCTTACGGCCTTCGACACGAACTGCTGGATGGCACTGTTGCCGATTAACATCTTTCACCTCCTGTTCAGGTTGTCCGATGTACCCCGACAAAAGCAAAACCGATGCCATACCGCCTGATCCACCTGAAAGGCCCGCCAGCACTGGCCTGCAGACCACGCGCCAGGGCGTGATGAGCCGCGTAATCGACAATGCTTGCCGTCTACGGCAGGTTCTCGCCGCTGGCTTGCCGTACTGGCCAGTGCGCCGCTGACAACCGGAGGCCGCCGTCCTATTTAAGGAACGCCTTCACCGCCTCATTCACTTTATCCGCCTCGCACGCCGGTGCCATGTGCCCGCAATCGCTGTTGAGCACCAGCAACTGCGCGCGCTTTTGAGCGGCCAGCGCCTTGGATGGGGCCGGGTCTACCATGCGGTCCTGTTCTGACGTGATGACTAACAGCCGCGCCTTGATCTTCCCGGCCAGCGCGGCCATATCGCCCTGACGCAACAGATCAAAGGACGTCATCGCCTGCAATTGCCGGTACCAGTCGACCGTACTGAACGGCTGGCCACCTGTTGAAGCAGGAACGTTGCCGCCAGGCGCAGGCCTGTTCCCCGCCGGCTTGGCTGCAGCACGCTCCGGTGTCCATAGATAACCGTTGTGTACCGCCGTGAGCTGCTTGAACACCGTGCCCGGTGCATAGTTGCCGTTGTTCCAGCCCGGCGCGTGTTCGATGGCGGCAAGTTCTGCATTCCATGCCTGCAGATCGCGCTCGGTCGGGTGTGGCGTGCCAACGATGGTCACCACCTTGCTGGCGAAGTCCGGGTACATCACCGCCCACTGCAAGGCCTGCATACCGCCCATGGAAATGCCGACGATGGCGTGGGCGTGATCGATGCCCAGGTACATGGCGAGCAAGCGATGCTGCGCCTTGACCATGTCGCGAATGCCGAACTGGGGGAATTTCAGGCGCGGCGCGCTGAGGCTGTTGGACGGCGAGCACGAGACGCCGTTGCCGATAGCGTCCATCGCCACCACGTACCAGCGATTGGTGTCGACCAACTTGCCGGGGCCGATCATGTCGGCCTGGTCGGACGTCCGCCCGGCGAGCCAGGTGGTCACCAGCACGACGTTATTGCGATCTTCTGCCAGGGTGCCGTAGGTGCGATAACCCAAGTCGCAACGGGTGATTTTGCCGCCGGTCATGTTCAACGAACCGATGTTCACACGCTGCTGCTCTGCCGCCTGGCAGATGCCTACACTCATCATGACCAGCAACGCACGCAGCGTCCGGTCAGCGTATTGACGCAGTTTCATGGAGTTCCTCAGTGAGATAGCCGGGCGTGGTAGCGCCTGAAAGGTTTGCGGCTACGGAAAACCATGTACATCAACACCATGCCGTCGCGCTGCGCCATCAGCGTAGACGGTTATGGCGTATGAGCGAGGCGGGTTCACGCCTATTTTTTCAGGGCATTCAATGGCCTGAGTCATTTACGGTTCTGCGCCGCTTTTCCCCTTGAAGGCGACAGATATCACAAGGAGGACTCCCCCTGCTCCACCGGCGATGGTAGCGTGCGGTGGTTTCTGATCGAATGATCAGACATTTCTCTCAACATGCCTGCCAAGGAATGCCCCACCCAATGGACTTTTCACTCAAAAAACTCGCCGCCGCCACTTTGATGTTCGCCGGCGTCTCCGCCATTGCACCGGCTGCCTTTGCCAACCTCACCGCCCAACAAAGCAGCACGATTGTCGGCAGTCTCAAAGAAAACGCGGTCACGGATTTCCGCCAATTCCTTAAGACCATTAGCACCACCGACGTCGTCAAGGCCGCCGGCATCGAGCCAGCGATCAACGCCTTCCTCGCCAATAAAAAGCTGTCCGCCGATGAGCAGAACGATATCCATCGCCTGCTGGGGATTTATGCGCGAGTGAAATACGGCAGCGCCGCCACCGAAACCCTGCGCGAGCTGGTCGCCATTCCTACGTTCCAGACTGAAGGCGTCGCACAGCACGACAACCCGGCGTTCATCAAGATGGCCGAGAAAATCAAAACCCTCGCCCAGTCGTTCAACCTGACCTTCCGCAACATCGACAACCGCGTGTATGAAATCTCCCTTGAGGGCGCGGGCCCTGAAGTGGTCGGCATTCATGCCCACGCCGACGTCGTGCCGGTCACATTGGACAACTGGGTGCTGGCCGATGGCACTCGTCTGGATCCGTTCAAAATCACCCTGATCGGCGACCGCATGTACGGGCGCGGCACCGAGGACGACAAGAACGGCATCGTCGTCGCGCTCTACGCCATGAAGGTGATCAAGGAAGAAAAGCTGCCCTTGGCGCGCAACTTCAAGCTGCTGATCGACACCACCGAAGAAACCTCCGGCGACGCCATTCCCTACTATTTCGAGCGCAACCCGACGCCGGCCTACAACCTGGCGCTCGACGGCAGCTACCCGGTGGTCATCGCGGAAAAGGGCTACGGCACGGTCATGGCCAGCTTCGCCCGTCGCACCGCCGAAGGCACGGGCGCGGAAATCACTTCGATGACCGGCGGCATGGCCACTAACCAGATCCCGTCAAAATCGGTCGTCACGCTGGTGAGCGATCAACCCGCTGAACTCGCGGCCGAGTTGCAGAAAGCCGGCGCCGAGTACGCCCAGCGCAACGGCGGCAACTTCAAGGTCGACGCGGAAGTGGCCGGCAAGGACGTCAAGCTGACCGTCACCGGCGTGTCGGCGCATTCTTCCGAGCCAGAATCGGGGGTCAACCCGGTGGCGCGGATGCTCGATTTCATCAACGGCCTGGACGGTAAGGTCGCGCTCAAGCACAACGCGATCACCGACGCCGCGCGCTACGCCGCTGACAACTGGGGCCTGGACTACTTGGGCGCCAAACTGGGCGTCGGCTTCAGTGATGAGTTCATGGGCCCGCTGACGGCCTCGCTGACTTACGTGGCGATGGACGACAAGGCCTTCAAGCTGGCGGTCAACCTGCGCGTGCCACGGGGTAAATCACCGGAAGCGCTGAAGGCGGAAATCGCACAGAAACTGACCGCCTGGACCCAGCAGAGCCATATCACGCCGGGCTTCAATTACTCGATCGCCGAGCCGATGTACCGCAATCCCGAGGGCGATTGGGTCAAGGCGCTGCTGGCCGTGGCCACCGAGAACCTGGGCATGGAGCACAAGTTCGGCACTTCCGCCGGCGCCACGTCCGTGCATGAGCTGCCCAACGGCGTGCAGTTCGGCCTGGCCAAACCCGACGTCAAATACACCGGTCACACCGACGCCGAGTTCAAGACCACCGAGCAGTTTCTGCTGGACTTGCAGATCGTCACCGAGATGATGGGCCGCATCGGTCAGCTGCCGAAACTCTGACCCCCCTGCCCCAGGCCCGCTGCAATGGCGGGCCTGATTCGCGCCGCTGAATGCGCAGTCATCAGCCACTCAGTTTTGAAGCTTTGAGCCTGTTCGGCGCACGATTTTGATCGAGTGTTTGAGGTTGGGCTTGCGCGTCACGCTGATCGCCCGTTGGGTGACCGTGTCCAGGGTGATGTTCCAGAAGCCGGTGCTGGGCACGACGATCTTCGCCGGAAAGCGGTCGAAGGCGCCGCCGTGATAGGTGTGGCGACCGCCGTTCTTGAAGCTGCGGAAGTTGGCGTCACTCATGAGGCGGATATTGCAGGCGTTCGAGGACTCGATCACCACGATGTCGCCTTCATTCAGGTGTTCGCGTTGGTGGATGAATTTCACGGGGGATCCCACGGAAGAGTTGAAAACGGGCGCGAGAATATCATGGAGGCCTGGCCCCACAAGGCGGGGTCGCCTAAATGACAGCACAAAAAAAACCTCATGATCGCTCATGAGGTTTTGCTTTTAGTGGGACCGGCTTTATCCGGGAAGAGGCCAGTCTGTACGCCATCATTTTGCAGTGTGGCAACCGAAGTCTTCCCGGCTGAAGCCGGTCCCACTAATAAACCATCACGCCGGGGCGCTGGTGCGGATCAGGTGGTCGAAGGCGCTGAGGGAGGCTTTGGCGCCCTCGCCGACCGCGATCACGATCTGCTTGTACGGCACGGTGGTCACGTCGCCGGCAGCGAAAATGCCCGGGATCGATGTCTCGCCGCGTTGGTCGATGATGATCTCGCCCCGTGGCGACAGCTCGACGGTGCCCTTGAGCCATTCAGTGTTCGGCAGCAGGCCGATCTGCACGAAGATGCCTTCCAGCTCAACGGTTATTTCCTCACCCGTGAGGCGGTTCTTGTAGCGCAGGCCGTTGACTTTCTGGCCGTCACCGGTCACTTCAGTGGTCAGCGCGCTGGTCAGGACCGTCACGTTGGGCAGGCTGTGCAGCTTGCGTTGCAGCACTGCATCGGCGCGCAGGTTGGCGTCGAATTCCAGCAGGGTCACGTGGGACACGATACCGGCCAGGTCGATGGCCGCTTCGACGCCGGAGTTGCCGCCGCCAATCACCGCGACGCGCTTGCCTTTGAACAGCGGGCCGTCACAGTGCGGGCAGTACGCCACGCCCTTGTTGCGGTATTGCTGCTCGCCCGGGACGTTCATTTCACGCCAGCGTGCGCCGGTCGCCAGAATCACGGTCTTGCCTTTCAGCACGCCGCCGCTGGCGAACTTGACCTGATGCAGGTCGCCATTCTTGCCGGGAATCAACTGCTCGGCGCGCTGCAGGTTGATGACGTCCACTTCGTACTGCTTGACGTGCTCTTCGAGGGCGACCACCAGCTTCGGCCCTTCGGTATGCTGCATCGAGATGAAGTTCTCGATCGCCATGGTGTCCAGCACCTGGCCGCCGAAACGCTCGGCTGCCACGGCGGTGCGAATGCCTTTACGGGCAGCGTAGATCGCTGCGGAGGAACCGGCCGGGCCACCGCCGACGACCAGAACGTCGAAGGCTTCTTTAGCGTTCAGCTTCTCGGCCTGACGATCACCGGCGCTGGTGTCGATCTTCGCCAGAATCTCTTCCAGGTTCATGCGGCCCTGGCCGAACAGTTCGCCGTTCAGGTAGATGCTTGGCACCGACATGATCTGACGGTCGGTGACTTCTTGCTGGAACAGGCTGCCTTCGATGGCGACGTGCTGCACGTTCGGGTTGAGCACGGCCAGCAGGTTCAGTGCCTGAACCACGTCCGGGCAGTTCTGGCAGGTCAGCGAGAAGTAGGTTTCAAACTTGAACTCACCGGTCAGGCTACGGGCCTGCTCGATGGTTTCCTCGGAGGATTTGGACGGGTAACCGCCGACTTGCAGCAGTGCCAGCACCAGCGAGGTGAATTCGTGGCCCATTGGCAGACCTGCGAAGCGCAGCTTGATGTCTTGGCCCGGGCTGTTCAGGGCGAAGGACGGCGTGCGGGTATCGCTGCCATTGGTGTCCAGGGTGATCTTGTCGGAGCTGCTGACGATGTCATTGAGCAGGGCCAGCATTTCCTGGGATTTTGCGCCGTCATCAAGGGACGCAATGATCTCGATCGGGCGAGTGATCCGCTCCAGGTAAGATTTCAACTGAGCTTTAAGATTGGCGTCCAACATGGTTCGGCTTCCTTCTTCACTTTCAGGGTCTGGATCCGCTTCGGAATCCAGCGAGTTCTACAAAAAAAACGCCCGAGCGATAACCGCCCGGGCGTTTTTTGGGGGCGATGCGGTTTACGTGCCTACGGGCTCATCGCCCCCGATCCGGTCATGACGACTTAAATCTTGCCAACCAGGTCCAGGGACGGTGCCAGAGTGGCCTCGCCTTCTTTCCACTTGGCTGGGCAGACTTCGCCCGGGTGAGCAGCGACGTACTGAGCCGCCTTGATTTTGCGCAGCAGCTCGGAAGCGTCACGGCCAACACCGCCGTCGTTCAGTTCGACGATTTTGATTTCGCCTTCCGGGTTGATCACGAACGTGCCGCGGTCAGCCAGACCTGCTTCTTCGATCAGGACGTCGAAGTTGCGGGAGATTTTCAGGGTTGGGTCACCGATCATGGTGTACTGGATTTTGCCGATGGCTGGCGAAGTGTTGTGCCAGGCAGCGTGAGCAAAGTGAGTGTCGGTGGAAACGCTGTAGATTTCGACGCCCAGTTTCTGGAACTCGGCGTAGTTGTCCGCCAGGTCTTCCAGCTCGGTTGGGCAAACGAAGGTGAAGTCAGCCGGGTAGAAGAACACTACAGACCATTTGCCTTTCAGGTCGGCGTCCGACACTTCTACGAAGTTGCCGTTCTTGAAAGCAGTTGCCGTGAACGGTTTGACTTGGCTGTTGATGATAGGCATCAGTGAATCTCCTGAGGGTTGTGGAAATGGGTGTTACAAATTCGATGGGGAGGATACTACGCAAAATCGCCGGCAAGAACTCATTGGCAAAGCTCATGCTAACGATTGGTTTTGACTATAAGGATGCTTTATTAATAGAAGACGTTGTTCAGCCACAGTCCGGGCCGGGCAAGGCGCGTTCAGTCTGACTCGATCAGGGTTCGTACGCGCACCGCAAGTTCGTCGATGCTGAAGGGTTTGGTGAGCAGATCCATGCCATCGTCGAGAAAGTCCCCACGCACCTCGGCCTCTCGCGCATAGCCGGTCATGAACAGAACCTTCAGCCCGGGGCGATGCTGACGGCCCACCTCCGCCAGTTGACGACCATTCAAGCCTGGCAGTCCGACGTCCGTCACCAGCAGATCGACCGGATCGCTGCCCTGCAGGACCGGGAGCGCCTCATGGCTGTCGCAGGCCACGATCACGCGATAACCCAGCTCCTTCAGCACATCCACCACCAGCATGCGCACATCGGGCTCGTCTTCGACCACCAGCACGCGCTCGCCCTGACTGGCGCGAGGCGGCTCGATGCTGGGGTTCACGACGGGCGCACACTCGGCGGCAGCCTCATGACAGGGAAGCAGCAAATCGATCCGCGTGCCGCGCCCTTCTTCGCTTGAAATACTGACCCGGCCGCCGGTCTGGTTGATGAAGCCGTAGACCATCGACAGGCCCAGCCCGGTGCCCTGCCCGATCGGCTTGGTGGTGAAGAACGGATCGAAAGCCCGAGCGATGACTTCGCTGGACATGCCCATTCCGGTGTCCTGCACCCGAAGGCGCACGTAATCGCCCGGCGCCAGCGCATCCTGCAACAGGGCAATGTGGGTCAGTTCAGTCTGGATCAGCAGCCTGCCGCCATCGGGCATCGCGTCGCGGGCGTTGATGACCAGATTGAGCAAGGCGTTTTCCAGCTGGTGCTCATCGGTGTTGGTCAGGCACGAGGTCCCGTGCAGATCGACTTCCAGCTCGATGCTTTCGCCGATGGTGCGGCGCAGTAACTCTTCCATCGACGCCACCATGTGATTGACGTCCACGGGGCACTGATTGAGCGACTGGCGACGGGCGAACGCAAGCAGGCGATGGGTGAGTGACGCGGCGCGGTTGGCCGAGCCCATGGCAGCCTCGATGTAACGATCGATCTCCGACACGCGACCTGCGGCCACCCGACGCTGAATCAGGTCCAGCGCGCCAAGCACGCCGGTCAGCATGTTGTTGAAATCGTGGGCGATGCCGCCCGTCAACTGGCCGATCGCGTCCATCTTCTGCGCGTGGCGCAGGGCCTCTTCGGCCTGGGCGCGCTCGCTGATTTCGATCTGCAGGCGCTCATTGCTCTCGGCCAGTTCACGGGTACGCGCGGCGACACGCTGCTCAAGACTCTCGTTCAGCTCACGCAGCGCATCTTCGGCACTGACTTGCGCAGTGATGTCCGTGCTGGTGCTCAGCCAGTGGGTGATGCTGCCGCGGTCGTCGCGGATCGGCAACGCACGGGACAGGAACCAGCGGTACTGGCCGTCTTTGCCACGCAGCGGGAAGGTGTCTTCCCACAATGACCCGGTCGCGAAACAGCGCTGCAGGCGCGACTCGACGCGCTGGCCATGGTCAGGGTGATGCAACGATCGCCAGCCCAACGCCATCATCGCCTCGTACGAGGTGCCGGTGTAACTGTACCAGCGCTCGTTGTACCAATGGATGCGCCCGGCCGGATCGGCGATCCAGGCCAACTGACTCATGTTGTCGGCGAGGCTGCGAAACTGCCGCTCACTTTCCTCAAGCGTTTCGGTTCTGGAAAGCGCCTGGTCGTCAGGTCCTGCTGGATTCAAGGGCATGGCTGCCGAAAAACTCGTGCTGGTCAAAGAGTGGGTCCGTCCCTAAAAACAATGGCTCGTCCAGCTCCCTCCATGGAGGCCGGACCGTTCACATGTGCCGCGTGTCGTTCAATCACACGCGCGGCGCACGCCTTAACGCGTCGGTGTGCGCATGGTGACGAATTCCTCCGCCGCCGTAGGATGCACGCCAATGGTGTCGTCGAAAATCTGTTTGGTAGCGCCGGCCTTGAGCGCGATCGCCAGGCTCTGGATGATCTCGCCCGCGTCCGGGCCGACCATGTGGCAACCCAGCACGCGATCGGTTTTGGCGTCGACCACCAGCTTCATAAGGGTGCGCTCCTGGTTATCGGTCAGCGACAGCTTCATCGGCCGGAACTTGCTTTCGAATACCTGCACCTCATAGCCGTCCTTCATGGCTTCGGCCTCGGTGAGACCGACCGTGCCGATGTTCGGCAGGCTGAACACGGCAGTGGGAATGTGGCGGTAGTCCACGGGGCGGTACTGCTCGGGCTTGAACAGGCGCCGCGCGACGGCCATGCCTTCGGCCAGGGCCACCGGGGTCAACTGCACCCGACCGATGATGTCGCCGACGGCGATGATCGATGGCTCGGTGGTCTGATAGTCACCGTTGACCTTGATGAAGCCTTTCTCATCCAGCTCGACGTTGACGGTGTCCATGCCCAGGTTATCGAGCATCGGACGGCGGCCGGTGGCGTAGAACACGCAGTCGGTGTTGAACGAGGCGCCGTCGTTCAGGTTCAGTTGCAAGGTGCCGTCGGCCAGCTTTTCGATGCTGTTGATTTCAGTCTTGAAGCGGATGTCCATCTCACGCTTGGCGAGTTCTTCGTGCAGATGGGTGCGCACGCTTTCGTCGAAGCCGCGCAGGAACAATTCGCCGCGGTACATCAGCGAGACGTCAGCGCCCAGGCCGTTGAAGATCGAAGCGAACTCGACTGCGATGTAGCCGCCGCCGACCACGACGACGCGCTTGGGCATCTGTTCGAGAAAAAACACTTGGTTGGAGGTGATGGCGTGCTCGCGGCCCGGAATGTCCGGCACCTGCGGCCAGCCACCGGTGGCGATCATGATGTGCTCGGCCGTGTGAACCTGGCCGTTGATTTCGACTTCGTGGGGGCCGCGCAGGCGCGCATGGCCTTCCATCAGTGTCACGCCGCTGCTGTCCAGCAGCTTGCGGTAGACGCCATTGAGGCGGCTGATTTCACGGTTCTTGTTGGCGATCAGGGTGGGCCAGTCGAAATGCGCCTCGCCACTGCTCCAGCCGTAGCCTTTTGCCTGTTCGAAGTCTTCGGAATAGTGCGCGCCGTAGACCATCAGCTTTTTCGGCACGCAACCGACGTTGACGCAGGTGCCCCCCAGATAACGGCTCTCGGCCACGGCCACGCGCGCGCCGAAACCGGCGGAAAACCGCGCTGCGCGGACGCCGGCCGAGCCCGCGCCAATTACAAAAAGGTCAAAGTCGTAGCTCATGTGTCTCTCCCAAGCGATGCGCTAGCATAACCGCTTGAGCGCGCTCGGCAAGTTCCGCAGGACAGAAACGACAAAGCCACCCGAAGGTGGCTTTGTCTGACAGCACAGCTAGACGCTGACTACCGATACAGATGCATCACTGAGTCGATTTGCCGGTCTTGTAGAAGTGCTCGAAGCAGAAGTTGGTGGCTTCCACGTAGCCTTCGGCACCGCCGCAGTCAAAACGCTTGCCTTTGAATTTGTACGCCAGGACGTTGCCCTCTGCAGCCTGCTTCATCAGGGCGTCGGTGATCTGGATTTCGCCGCCTTTGCCTGGCTCGGTGTTTTCGATCTTTTCGAAAATGTCCGGGGTCAGGATGTAGCGACCGATGATGGCGAGGTTGGACGGAGCAACATCCGGTGCCGGCTTCTCGACCATGTCAGTGACGCGGAACAGGCCTGGCTTGATTTCTTCGCCAGCAATCACGCCGTACTTGTTGGTCTCGTTCGGGTCAACTTCCTGAATCGCCACGATCGAGCACTTGTACTGCTGGTGCAGCTTGACCATCTGCGCCAGAACGCCGTCACCTTCCAGATTGACACACAGGTCATCCGCCAACACCACGGCGAATGCCTCGTTACCGATCAGCGGACGACCGCTCAGAATCGCGTGACCCAGACCTTTCATTTCGGTCTGACGAGTGTAGGAAAAGCTGCACTCGTCGATCAGTCTGCGGATGCCGACGAGGTATTTTTCCTTGTCGGTGCCCTTGATCTGGTGCTCAAGCTCGTAGCTGATATCGAAGTGGTCTTCCAGCGCGCGTTTGCCGCGGCCGGTGACAATGGAGATTTCAGTCAAACCCGCAGCAAGTGCTTCTTCCACGCCGTACTGGATCAGTGGCTTGTTGACAACGGCCAGCATCTCTTTGGGCATGGCCTTGGTCGCTGGCAAGAAGCGAGTGCCGTAACCGGCTGCAGGGAACAAGCATTTCTTGATCATATAAATCCTTGATGAGCTGGGGGTGTTGCGGCGCAGTCTAATGAGGCGGCGATAACCTTACAATGCCGCTACTGGCCGTTCGCTGCCTAGGTAGAGGAACGCTGACGCAGATAGTTCCGCAGATCGTTCCACCAATAGCTCAGCAACCAGCTCACTCGCCACGCTTCACCCACTGATTATTGGAATTCCATGCTGTCCTTCGTACGAGGGCATCCAGCGCCGCGTAACCGCCGTTCGGTGACCCTCGCAAGCGTAGACCTGTTCACCATCGCGCGTGGGAAATTGTGCGATTGCCCTTTGGCATTTGCCGATTATCATGGGCGCCTGAATTACTAATCGAGACGAGTCGATGCCTGAAGTCAAAAGCGTGAATGGTTACCAGATCAAAAAGCTCCAGGACGGCCAGTGGTGGCTGGTCGGCCACGACGGTGAAGCCGTGGCAGGGCCGTTCTCCAGCGAGAGCAGCGCCATCGAAGTCGCCGCCGTGTTCGAAGACACGCCAGCCCCGCGTCGTCGGGCTGACAAGAAGGACTGATCAGGCGGCCCGGCCCGCTCCGCAATGGAGTGCGGCCGAGGCCTCTCCTTCGCAGCTTCGGCCACGGATGTCGCCGAGCAAGTCCTGCAAAAAATCTACGGTGATGCCGGAACGATGGCACCGCCTCTCAGTCTCAGACTAGCAATTCCCACACCGGCCCTCATCGCGAAGCATTCCACCATGATCAAGATCTTATCCGTCATTGCTGTACTGGCCCTGACCGGCTGCGCGACTGCGCAGAACACTTACCTCAAAGACGGCAAGCAGGCGCTGAGCATCGACTGCTCCGGCGAAGCCATGTCCTGGGCCGCCTGCTACGAAAAGGCTGACGCTTCCTGCGCGGGCACCGGCTACAACATCGTCAGCACAAACGGCACGCCGCAACCCAAGGAAGACGACAAAACCCTGGGTGTCGATGTCGGCAACTATAAAAACCGCACCGTGCTGGTGGTCTGCAAATAACGTCTCGCCCGTCTAACCGTGGAACTGCGTCACCCTTGATTCGCCCCGCAACCGCGTCACTCGCCCGAGATACAGGCCGTCACGGCGTGCTGCACGTCCTTGGGCCGCAGGGGGTTGTTCGACAGGCGTTCGAACAGCTTGATCGAGCTGCCGCTGGAGCGAGTCTCGATATCGACGATGGCAGCAGGGTCACTGGTCAGCAACTTCTGTGGAACGATGATGCGCAGGCCCTCTTTGTGCGGCTCGATCTGCGGCGGCTTGCGGCTGTCAGAGATGCGTCCGACAAAGCACGCGGCATAATCCTTCGGCGACTTGCCGGACATGACGCTCATGGTCGCCGGGGTGTGTTCGATGTCCGTAACTGTGGCACAACCGGTCATCGCCAGGGCCAGAATAACAACCGCCAATTTCATACAATCCCTCCAGTAAAGGTGCTTACGACAAGCCCGACCCGGATTAAATCCCGCGCGTGTGCTTTTTTAACTGCCAGCCTGGCGGTCAGCCTTGCGGCGATTCAAGCGAGTCCTCGATCAATAAAACCCGCCGGGAAGATCAATGCCCAGGCTCGTCGTGCTATGGTTTCGGGTTTTCGAGAACGCTGTCTCCGGAGACACCCATGAAATTCGTACACCAGCGCGAGCACCTCAACGAAGACGACATGGTCGTCATCGAATGCTCCCAGCTTTGCAACATACGCCTGATGAGTGATGCCAACTTCCGCAGCTTCAAAAACGGCGGTCGTCACACTTACCACGGCGGCGCGTTTGACCGTTTCCCCGCGAAAATCGCGGTGCCCAGCACCGGCTTCTGGAACATCACCATTGACACCGCCGGCCGCAAGCTCGACAGCCATGGCGGGCGCAAGACTGCCTTCACCCATTCGATCAAAATCGTCCGCCGCTCGTCCTCGCGTCTGAGCTGATTCGCCATTGAGCCAAAGCGCCATTGAACACCGGCTGGCGTGAAATCTTTGTATTTTTTTTGCGAACATCCGGTCAGTTTTTTCCAGGAGTAAAATGTGAGCACCCCTGCCCCCGTCGTCAAATACGCAATCAGCTACAAGCTCAACGGCGAGCGTCGTTTCGAGTTTGCCCTGTTGCAGTCGCCCTCCACCGATGAGGCCCTGGCCGCCCTGCAGAAGATGCACGGCGACAGCACCGATGTCATCAGCGATGTGAAGGTCAGCAAAGCGCTGTAGCCGAAATCTGAACGGGGAAGCCCATGGTGATGCAGCGCAAGGGCACGACGCCGGCGACGTTTGATCTGTTCGCGGAGGACACGCCGCAACCGCCTTCACATGAGCAGATCGGGCCGGCGTCGTTTGTGTTTCGTGGCTTCGCTTTGCCTTTCATCGAGTCATTGCTGCCTGCGCTGGAGTCGGTGCTGACCCAGGCGCCGTTCCGCCATATGGTCACGCCCGGCGGTTACACGATGTCGGTGGCGTTGAGCAGTTGCGGGGACTTCGGCTGGACCACTGACCGAAGTGGCTATAAATATTCTCCCATCGATCCGCTTACGGGTGAGCCATGGCCAGCGATGCCTGGGGTTTTCATGGAGTTGGCGGTGGCGGCGGCTTCGGCTGCCGGGTTTGCGGGGTTTTTGCCGGATGCGTGTCTCATCAATCGTTACATCCCGGGAGCCAAGATGTCGCTTCATCAGGATAAGGATGAGCGCGGTTTGGAGTGGCCGGTGGTGTCGGTTTCGCTGGGCTTGCCGGCGATGTTTTTGTTTGGCGGGCTTGGGCGCAGTGATCCGACTCAGCGGGTGCCGTTGTTTCATGGGGATGTGGTGGTGTGGGGCGGGGTTGATCGGCTGCGCTTTCATGGGGTGTTGCCGATTCGGCAGGCGGAGCATCCGCAGTTGGGGGAGCAGCGGATTAATTTTACGTTTCGCAAGGCGCGGTGATCATCGGGGCTGTTATTGAGGATCAAAAGCGTCTGCCTGGGGGCAGACTGTTTCGCCTTCGGCGACTTACTTTTGAAAAGCACCAAAAGTAAGCAAAAGTGCCTGCTCTCGGTTGGGCCCTTCGTTCCTCAGGGTTCCTTCACTCCGGTCCCGCTCCGTGGGCCCGCGCCGAACGGGCATCCATGCCCTGACGGCGCTCTCGCCGCATCCATGCGGCTCGGCCCACTGCGCGAGACCTGCGTTCAGCCTGCACCCAAGTCGCGATTGGCGGTGTCTGGACCTTCTGTGTATGAAGATCAAAATCAACAGCAAAAGCTTCCCGGCTGAAGCCGGTCCCACAGAGTGCGCCGCCAATCTCAATGACTGCACGCGCTGCTTTTTAGTGGGACCGGCTTCAGCCGGGAAGAGGCCCCTGTGAGCGCTATCAATCTCTCAGCGTAACGCAAAACCTGTCCCACCCATCACCGACATCGGCTAATGCCCTGCCCCACTAAGACCGAGTGGCCGCGCGGCTTTTTACGGGGCAGATGACGCGGTGACGGTTCAGGGCGGTGTTAATGATGCCGATGTGGCTGAAGGCTTGGGGGAAGTTGCCGAGCATGCGGTTTTGCTGGGGGTCGTATTGTTCGGCGAGGAGGCCGACGTCGTTGCACAGGCCACACAGGCGTTCGAAGAGGATTTGGGCCTCGTCGTCGCGGCCTTGCAGCACGTAGACGTCGGCGAGCCAGAACGAACACACCAGGAAGGTCCCTTCGCTGCCCGACACGCCATCTGTGCTGCGTTCGCTGTCGTAGCGCAGCAGCAGGCCGTCCTTCATCAGCGACTGTTCAATCCGTGTGACGGTGCCGGTGACGCGGGGGTCGTCGACGGGGAGGAAGCCGGTCAGCGCGATCTGCAGGAGACTGGCGTCCATTTCCTGGCCGCCATAGGTCTGCACGAAGCTGCCCAATTCTGCGTCGAAGCCGTGGGCGCAGACGTCGGCGTGGATCTGATCGGCGACCTCACGATAATGCCGACCCCGCTCGCGGTCTTGCGGGTTATCGCTCTTGGCCAACACCCCGGCATTGCGGTCGAATGACACCCACGCCATGACTTTGGAATGGGTGAAATGCCGAGGTGCCGAGCGGATTTCCCAGATGCCGGCGTCCGGTTGATGCCAGACTTTTTCCAGAAACGGCATGATCACTTTCTGGATCTCCGTGCTGCGCGGCAGCGCAGGCAGGCCGTTTTTAAGGGCCTGGGTCATGGCGTCGGCGACTTCGCCGTACACATCCAGCTGCACCTGACTGGCCGCACCATTGCCGACCCGCACCGGGCGCGAATGCTCGTAGCCGGCCAGCCACGGCAACTCATACTCCAGCAAGCGCCGCTCCCCCGCCAGACCGTACATGATCTGCACCTGTTCCGGGTTGCCCGCGATCGAGCGCAGCAGCCAGTTGCGCCACGCGGTCGCTTCTTCGAAGTAGCCCAGGTTCATGAACGCCAGCAGGGTCATGGTCGCGTCGCGCAGCCAGCAGAAGCGGTAATCCCAGTTGCGCTCGCCGCCCAGCTGCTCCGGCAACGAGGTGGTCACCGCCGCGACAATCCCGCCGGTCGGCGCATAGGTCATGGCCTTGAGAGTGATCAGCGAGCGCTTGACCTGATCCGTCCAGGGGCCGACATCCGGGCAGCGGCCGGAAAAATCTCGCCAGAAGGTTTCGGTCTGCTGCAGCGCCGATTCCACGTCGAACCCTGCACGCACCGGCTCGTGGGAGACCTGCCAGGACAGCGCGAAGCCCAGCCGCTGACCGGCTTCAACGCTGAACAGGCTCTCGGTGTGATGGTCCATCGGGTGCAGTTCGGCGGGCGTGCGCAGCACCAGCATGTCCGGGCCGGCAACGGCGGTCATGGTGTGCGGATCGCGCTTCTCCACCCACGGCACGGTGCTGCCATAGTCAAAGCGGATCGCCAGATCCATGGAGAAATCCACGCGCCCTTCTACGCCGACGACGATGCGCACCACGCTGCTGTCGGTCTCCATGGGCATGAAGTCGATGAGCAGCGCCTGTCCGGTGTCGGTGGTGAAGAGGGTTTCGAGAATCAGTGTGCCGTCACGGTAGCTGCGGCGGGACCGGGTGCTGCCGTCGACCGGCGCCAGCTTCCAGCGCCCGTTGTTGCTGTCGCCCAGCAACGCGGCGAAACAGGCCGGCGCATCGAAGCGCGGGAAACACAGCCAGTCCAGCGACCCGTCGCGGGCCACCAGCGCTGCGGTCCGGCAGTTGCCGAGCAGCGCGTAATCTTCGATCAATACAGCCATCGGGCGGTTATCCCTCTTGGTGAGCACTTTATTCTTGTTGTGCGCCGGCCCCTTGAGTAGCGGTACCCATGAGTGGCAGCGCAACCGCCGCCCCGAATCAACGGGACAGGATATAACGCTCGATGGCCTTCGCCAGCCCGTCATCGGCATTGCTGTCGGTGACGTAGTTGGCCTGGGTCTTGACGCCCACCTCGGCCTGCCCCATCGCAATCGACAGCCCGGCGCGAAGGAACATCGCCACATCGTTGCCCGCGTCGCCGATCGCCGCGGTGTGGGCCAGCGGCACGCCCAACGCATCGGCCAGCGTCTCAAGGGCAGTGCCCTTGTTGGCGTCCAGCGCGGTGACGTCCAGGTAGTAGGATTGTGAACGGGCTGCCAACGCAGACTTGGCGATCAGCGGGTTGAGCGTGGCCTCCAGGCGCTTGAGCAGCTCGAAGTCCTTGCTCGCCGCGACGATCTTGTCGATGCGGTCCAGGTACTCGTCGAAGCTGTCGACCTGAACGAAGTCGTAGCCCAGCGTGTTGCGCTCGTGGTCGACGTAATCCCCTTCGGGATTGAGCAGCAGCCACTGGTCATCGGCAAAGACCCAGACCGCCACCGCCTCGCTGGCGAACAACTCCAGACTGGTGCGCGCCGCTGCGGCATCAATGCGGTGGGCCTTCAACAAACTGCCGTCCGGGTTGATGATGTTGGCGCCGTTGAACGCCACGGTCGGCAGTGTGATGCCCAGGGCTTCGATCTGCTGACGCATGGCCCGCGGCGGGCGGCTGCTGGCGACCGAGAAATGAATCCCGGCCTCCTGCAATTTATGCACGGCATCGATGTTGGCCTGGCTCAGGCTGTGATCGGGGTGCAGCAGCGTGCCGTCGATGTCGGACAGCATGAACTGGATGAGGGGCTGCGAAACGTCACTCATCCCAGGCGCTGCCATGTGCGGCCGTCACGGGCCAGCAACTCATCGGCCTCCGAGGGCCCGTCCTCGCCTGCGTGATAAAGGTCCACTTGCGGATCCTTCGCCCAGGCATCAATGAATGGTTGCACGGCACGCCAGCCATTCTCGATGTTGTCGGCGCGCTGGAACAGGGTCTGGTCGCCGGTCAGGCAATCGTAGATCAGGGTTTCGTACCCGGTCGACGGCTGCATCTCGAAGAAGTCCTTGTAGGCAAAACCCAGCTCGATGGTCTGCATGTCCAGGGTCGGGCCGGGCTTCTTGGCCTGCAGATCAAACCACATGCCTTCGTCAGGCTGGATCTGGATCTTCAGGAAATTCGGCGCGACGCTGTCGACATCGGTATCACGGAACTGCGCATACGGCGCCGGCTTGAAACAGATGGCGATCTCGGTGTCGCGCACGCTCATGCGCTTGCCGGTGCGCAGGTAGAACGGCACGCCCATCCAGCGCCAGTTGTCGATCATCACCTTGAGGGCGACGTAGGTTTCGGTGTTGCTCTCGGGATCGACACGGTCTTCCTGACGGTAGCCGGTGACGGCCTTGCCATCGATGCTGCTCTCGGAATACTGACCGCGCACCGAATTGGCCAGCGCTTCCATTTCCGACCAGGGCCGAATCGCACCGACCACCTTGGCCTTCTCGCCGCGCACGGCATCGGCGCCAAACGCAGCGGGCGGTTCCATTGCGACCATCGCCAGCAGCTGGAACAGATGATTGGGCACCATGTCCCTCAGCGCGCCGGTGGTCTCGTAAAAACTGCCACGGGTCTCAACGCCCACGGTTTCGGCCGCGGTGATCTGCACGTGGTCGATGTAGTGGTTGTTCCAGAACGACTCGAACAGACCGTTGGAGAAACGGCTGACCAGAATGTTCTGCACCGTTTCCTTGCCCAGGTAATGGTCGATCCGGTAGATCTGCTTCTCGCTCATGACCTTCAGCAAGCAGTTGTTCAATGCCACAGCGCTGGGCAGATCGTGGCCGAACGGCTTCTCGATCACCACGCGACGGAAGCTGTCGTCGTCTTCGACCATCAGCCCGGAAGAGCCCAGACGCTGCGTCACTTCACTGAAGAAACGCGGCGCGGTCGCCAGGTAGAACACGGCGTTGCGGGTGCCCGTGCTCTTGATCTTCGCGTCGATGTCCGCGTACGTGGAATCGTCGAGAAAATCGCCGGTGATGTACGTGATGCGCTTCGACAGGTTGCCCCACAGCGCCGGATCCAGAGGCTCTTCGCCGCCCTGGGCGACCTTGCTGGCCGCCTCCTGACGAATGAAATCCTCGAGCTTCTTGGCGAAATCGGCATCGCTGACGGTGTTGTGGTCAACGCCGACAATGTGCAGGTCCTCCCCCACCAACCCGTCGCGAAACAGGTTGTAGAGGGCCGGCATCAACAGCCGTTTGACCAGGTCACCATGGGCGCCGAAGAGGAACAGCGTGGTCGCCGGAGCGACCGGAGCATTCTGCTTGCTGCGGGATAAACCCATTATTTTGGTTCCTTATGACCACCAAATCCGAAACGCATGGCGGACAGCATCTTGTCGCCGTACGTGCTTTGTTGACGGGAGCGGAAGCGGGCGAACAGCGAAGTGGACAGCACCGGAACCGGCACCGCCTGCTCCATGGCCGCTTCGATGGTCCAGCGGCCTTCACCGCTGTCGGCGACGGAGCCGGAATAGGCGTTGAGCTGTGGGTCGGTGGCCAGAGCGTCGGCGGTCAGGTCCAGGAGCCAGGAGGAGACCACGCTGCCGCGACGCCAGACTTCGGCGATGTCGCCCAGGTTCAGGTCAAAGCGCTGCTCGACAGGGAGGTTTTCCGAGTTCTTGGTCTTGAGGATGTCGAAGCCTTCGGCGAAGGCCTGCATCATGCCGTACTCGATGCCGTTGTGAATCATCTTGACGAAGTGGCCTGCGCCCGGCGGGCCGGCGTGGATGTAACCGTGCTCGGCGCGGGGATCGGCATCCTTGGAACGGTCCTTGGTGCGCGGGATGTCGCCGATGCCAGGGGCCAGGGTCTTGAAGATCGGGTCGAGGCGCGTGACGACGTCGGTTTCACCGCCAATCATCATGCAGTAGCCGCGTTCCAGGCCCCAGACGCCGCCGGAGGTGCCCACGTCTACGTAGTGCAGGTTTTTGTCTTTCAGCGCCACGGAGCGACGTACGTCGTCCTTATAGAAGGTGTTGCCACCGTCGATGATCACGTCGTCGGCATCGAGCAGGTCGGCCAGCTCGTTGATGGTGTCTTCGGTTGGAGCGCCAGCAGGCAACATCACCCAGACGGCTCGCGGTTTTTCCAGGGCAGCGACCAGTGAGGCGAGGTCTGTTGCCGGGGTCGAGCCTTCTGCGGCGAGCACGGTGCGAGACTTCTCATCGCGATCATAGACCACGGTGGTGTGGCCATTGAGCATCAGTCGACGTGCGATGTTGCCGCCCATGCGGCCTAGTCCAACAATCCCGAGTTGCATGTAGAGGTGCTCCTTAATCAAATTCAGAGGTGCCTCAGTTTATAGCCCAGTGCCGCATAGTGGGTTAGTCCGGGGAGGCAAACTATGGTTTCCCGGTGAAAAATGTTTCATGTGCATCGGCACAGAGGTCTGCAAGACTGCCCTATGACGCAGGTTTTCGCGATCAAGAAACGCTCGCGACAATCATAAATAAAAAAGTTCCTTTTTTACGCAAAAGAAATCAGAATTCCGGCCGATAGAGGTAGTGAGCAGGATTTGCCAGGTAGCAGACGTCCTTGCTTGAACCTTATGAAGTTGAACCCGCCATTTGCGAGGTGTGCAATGGGCACAGTACTGACAGCCAACGCTCCACAGACCCTTTACGTCACAATCCGTCGTGACGAGCTGCGCCAGCTCAGGGAAGAACGCGCCGTATTGCAGAACAAAGTCGCCCAGCTGACTTCGATGCTGCAACACGCCCAGCTCATCGGCAACGGCACCGCCCTGCACGCCTGATTCACGACTCCCCGCACCACACCCTTCAAGGCAAGCCCGATCTGCAGGCTTGCCGGCGCATCGTTGAATCCCCCCTCCGCCGTACCTCGGCAGCGCCTCGCATTGCCGCACACTTGACACGGTTTTCGACCCTCCGTCGGACCCGACACACGCCGTTACGTTCCCCGCCCTGCTCTAGCCTCCGCGCCTTTAGCCGATTTTGGCGGTTTCGCAACACCCTCCTGACAAAATTTTCACCCCGTTGAAAACATAATCCCGACCCTCAACACATTGATTGCTGGCCAGATGCTGGCACTTGAATTCATTCGGGCGGTGTTTGGTCGCCTGAACGGTCTATAGCGGAGCGCTTGATGACAACGATGAAACGGAGCACTACGACTCCGAAAGGGTTCGACTGGGCGGGAGTGATCTGGCTGTTCGTGTTTTTCTGGTACTTCTCCGGTATCACGCAACTGCTTATCCAACTGACCGGCATCACCGGTTTTGCCGGCTTCCGTCAGGCGTTCGTGATCAGCGGCATCTGGCTCGCGCCCATGCTGATGTTCCCGCAAAAGACCCGCATCATGGCTGCGGTCATCGGCGTGATTCTATGGGCCTGCTCCATGGCGAGTCTGGGTTACTTCTTCATTTACCAACAGGAGTTTTCCCAGAGCGTCATCTTCATCATGTTCGAATCGAACATCTCTGAAGCCGGCGAGTACATGACCCAATACTTCGCGTGGTGGATCGTGCTGGCGTTCATCGCCCACACCGCGTTCGCGATCTTCCTGTGGACACGCCTGCGTCCGGTGTACATGCCACGCGCTCGCGCCTACGCCGTTGCGGCAGCGCTGTTGATCGGCATCATCGGTTACCCGCTGGCCAAACAGTTGGCCCGCCACGACGACACCGCCTCGGCCCTCGAAGCCTTCGAGTCCCGCATCGAGCCAGCGGTGCCATGGCAGATGATCGTTGCCTATCACCGTTACACCCAGCAACTGGATGGCATGCAGGACATGCTGACCAGCAGCAGCAACATTGCGCCGCTGAAAAACCTCAAGGACCAGCAGGCCAATCTGCCCACCACCCTGGTGTTGGTGATCGGCGAGTCGACCAACCGCGGGCGCATGCACCTTTATGGATACCCGCGCCAGACCACACCGAACCTGGACGCCATGAAGGACCAGCTGCAGGTGTTCAATAACGTCATCACGCCTCGGCCTTACACCATCGAGGCGCTGCAGCAGGTGTTGACCTTCGCCGATGAGGAAAACCCGGACCTTTACCTGAAGACGCCGTCGATCGTCAGCGTGATGAAACAGGCGGGCTACAAGACGTTCTGGATTACCAACCAGCAGACGATGACCAAGCGCAACACGATGCTGACCACCTTTTCCGAACAGGCTGACGAACAGGTCTACCTGAACAACAACCGCAACCAGAACGCTCGGCAGTACGACGGCGACGTGATCGCGCCGTTTACCAAAGCGCTGACCGATGCCGCGCCGCGCAAACTGATCGTGGTGCACCTGCTCGGTACCCACATGGCCTATCAGTACCGCTTCCCGGAGGAGTTCGCGAAATTCAGCGGACGTGACGGCGTACCGGCGGACATCGATGACAGCAAGCTGGAGTTCTACAACAGCTACGACAACGCCGTGCTCTACAACGATTTCGTGGTGTCCAGCCTGATCAAGGAATATGGCAAGGCCGACCCGAACGGCTTCCTGCTGTACCTCTCGGACCACGGCGAAGACGTCTATGACTCGCCAGGCCGCAACACCCTGGGCCGCAACGAGAACAAACCGACCATCCCGATGTACACCGTGCCCTTCATTGCCTACGCCTCGCCGAAGTGGAAGCAGGCCCATGACTGGAATTTCGAGAGCATCCACGATCGGCCCTACACCAGTTCGAACCTGATCCACACCTGGGCGCAACTGGCAGGGCTGAGCTTTGATGAACTCGATACCACCAAAAGCCTGGTCAGCCTGGACTTCAAGGCGCGCCCACGCATGATCGGCGACCCCTATGCGCCGAAAGGGCTGAGTGATTTTGCCCATATGGAAAAGGCCGCCAGCCAGCCCGGCACCATGCCCGAGGTGGTGCAAAAGTAATAAAGGTGCGGTGACGCTCACTGCAAACGAAAAGGCCTGCGCAATGCAGGCCTTTTTTTGTTCGTCGGAATGGGTGTGCTTCAACCAGGGTTAGGGAGCCGGTGTTTGACGCAGCAGCACGCGGGTCACCCGCCGTTCCTGGACTTGCACGACCTTCAGCTGCCAACCCTCCCACTGCAATTCGTCGCCGACCACCGGCAAACGATCCAGCAGGCTCACCACCAGTCCCGCCAGGGTCTGATAATCACTCGTTGCCCGCGCCTTGAAGCCGATGCGTTCGCGCAGGTGACTGAGGTTCATGGCAGCATTGACCAGCACGCCCTCGCCCTCTTCGATCAAGTCGGGGCCCTCGATTTCACTGGCGTCCGGCAGCTCGCCAGCGATGGATTCGAGGATGTCGGTCATGGTCAGGATGCCGGCGAAATCGCCGAATTCGTTGATCACGAAGGCGATGTGCGTGGACTGCGCGCGCATCTGTTCCAGGGCGTTGAGGATCGAGAAGCTCTCCAGCAGATTGAGCGTCGGCCGGGCCAAGTGTTCGATGTTCGGCTCGGCACCGGACAGCCAGGCGTTGAGCATTTCCTTCTTGTGCACGAAGCCCAGCGGCTCGTCGATGCGGCCCCCGCGGATCAGCGGCAGTCGCGAGTACGACGAGTTGACCAGTCGCTGGCGAATGCCTTCCGGCGTGTCATCCAGATCGATCACGTCGACGTCGTTGCGCACCGTCATCACACCGCGAATGGGCCGCTGGGCCAATTGCAGCACGCCGCTGATCATCACCCGCTCGCGGCGGTCGAACACCACTTCGTCGCTGTCGCCATCGAGCATGTCGGCGATCTCCTCACCAAGCTCCTCGGCGCTCGGCCTGCGGCCACCCAGCAGGCGCAACACGGCATGGGCGGTGCGCTCGCGGCGTGGCAAGTCACCTTTCACGCTGCGTTTGCGGCGGGCACGGGCGATCTGGTTGAACACCTCGATGAGGATCGAAAAACCGATGGCCGCGTACAGATAGCCTTTGGGGATATGGAAACCCAGGCCGTCGGCGGTCAGGCTGAAACCGATCATCATCAAAAAGCCCAGGCACAGCATGATGACGGTCGGATGGGCGTTGACAAACGCGGTCAGCGGCTTGCTGGCGATGATCATGATGCCGATCGAGAACACCACGGCGATCATCATGATCGACAGCTCATCGACCATGCCCACGGCGGTGATCACGGCGTCCAGGGAGAACACCGCGTCGAGCACGACGATCTGCGCGACGATGGGCCAGAACAGCGCGTAGGTTGTGCTGCCCGCCCGCTGGGCGACGTGGCCCTCGAGGCGCTCGTGCAATTCCATGGTTGCCTTGAACAGCAGGAACACGCCGCCGAACAGCATGATCAGGTCACGACCGGAGAAGCTCTTGCCGAAGACCTCGAACAGCGGCTCGGTCAGCGTCACCATCCACGAAATGCTCGCGAGCAGGCCCAGGCGCATGATCAACGCCAGCGACAGGCCCAGCACCCGCGCGCGGTCGCGCTGCTCGGGCGGCAGCTTGTCGGCGAGGATGGCGATAAACACCAGGTTGTCGATGCCGAGCACCAGCTCAAGCACGATCAGGGTCAACAGGCCAAGCCAGGCCGTGGGATCAGCGATCCATTCCATGGGTCAGCGCCCCTTCTCGATCAATGGCACAGACACGAAAAGGCCCGACGTGCCGGAAGGCAGGTCGAGCCAGACAGAAATCTTGTTTAAGCGGGATAAAGCGAAGTGAGCGCCTGCGACCCTGTTTGAGGGGAATCGGCGACTGGGAGGTTCCAGAGAGAGCGACATGTGTGTCCTGAAAGCAATACGGGAGGCGATCCTATCGCGCTCTCGGAATCGCCTTACAGGACAGAACTGTTACAAATGGTTTGTAAGGTGTTGCCTGGGCAACAACAGAAACACCGTGGGTATTGAGTGGGACCGGCTTTAGCCGGGAAGGCTTATTGCGTCACACCATAAAACTAAAGGTGTTCAAAACGGCCCCTTCCCGGCTGAAGCCGGTCCCACTAACAGCATGGAGTGCATCCCGTGGGATCGGCTTTCCCCATTGCCGCTTCGCTAGAGCGACTTCTGCCAGAACAGCGCGCGACCCATTTGCGGGTCCAGCTGGTAGTCGGCAAATCCAAGCTTGCGGTACGCGCCTTTGGCGGCTTCGTTGCCTTCGAGCACTTCCAGGGTGATTTTGCAGCAGCCGCGCTGGCGGGCGATTTCCTCGACTTTGGCCAGCATCTTCTGGCTGATTCCCTGGCCTCGCGCGGAGGCGATCACCACCACGTCATGCACGTTGACCAATGGCCGGCAGGCGAAGGTCGAGAAGCCCTCGAAGCAGTTGACCAGGCCGACCGGCTCGCCGGCGATGAACGCCAGCACGCTGAACGCATGGGGGCGCTTGGCCAGTTCGATCGCCAATTGCTGACGGGTGTCCATGGACAGCGACTGACCGCCACCCATGGCGTCTTCGGCGTATTGATTAAGCAGAAATCCGATCGCTTCTGCGTGAACCGAATTGCTGTAGCTGGCTTGCAGTACCAGAACCTCAGGGGCTTGCATTGACTTCCTCTACCGCTGGAGAAACCTCAACAGGCAGTCGACACAGTGTGCCGACGTGCCGCGTGGCGGCGATTCTAACGCCCTGGCCGAAAAAATATCCTTATACAGAAGTAGGAAATGTCTCTGATCGGTCAGGAATTCTTCCGGCGCGCACCGGGAAAAGGCAGCGCGAGCAAATTGTGCCTACGGCGTCCCACAACAGCGCAGGGGCTGCGCGCGGATAGACCATCGGCCCGGTGATTGTCCAACAATCCGACCGACGGCACCCCTGTAACAAGGCCTACACCCCATGCTCCACAACGGCGCATTCAGGGCCTTGCAGATCGCTTCATCACCCTGAATTCCACAATACCCCGCATCGCAATCCCGCATGCCAGACATGGCCCGGAAAAATTGTCGAAACTTCTGCACAGGCGCATAGGTCATGTGAATAGAGCAACTATGCTGTTGAAAAATCGAAGCAGAGTCCGCTTTCACCTTGTCCTCTAATGTGCAGTCGGTAAATGGGTATCGATCTTGCGTAGGTCTTGTGTGCCTGGCCATAGGAAATGGCTGCTTACACCTTAAGTGCTGTACCAACACTGCATATCGAACTGGAGAAAACGATGATTAGTGCCGCTGTCAAAACCCAGAAGGGAGAGAGTTTTAATCAGCCGGCCAGCGAGCTGACCCATCTGCCGGTCTTCGCAACGACGAGCGCACCTGTGCTGCAACTGCCTCCTGTTCAACCAGTGATTTCTTCGGTGACCCGCAAGAAAGTCCTGTTCGTGACTTCAGAGATGGCCGACCTGGTGAAAACCGGCGGTCTGGGGGATGTGTCAGCCGCACTGCCGCGCGCCATGCGTCACCTGCACGATGTACGCGTGCTGATTCCCGGCTATCCACAGGTCATCAATAGTGGCAACCCGATCCACATCATCAGCGAACTGCCCGGTCACGCCGCGCTGCCTCCCTGCAAGATCGGGCGGATGGACATGAAAGACGGTCTGGTCATTTACGTCCTGATCTGTCCCGAGTTATACGAGCGTGAAGGCACGCCCTACGGTGACAACGACGGCCGCGACTGGTCTGACAACCATATTCGCTTTGCCCGCCTGGGCCTGGCGGCTGCCGACTTTGCGGCCGGCGCGGTCAAGACCCAGTGGTGCCCCGAGCTCGTTCACGCTCACGACTGGCCAGCAGGCCTGGCGCCGGCGTACATGAAATGGCGCGGCCAGACCACGCCGTCGATCTTCACTATCCACAACCTGGCGTATCAGGGCTTTGTGAGCATTGCCTCCAGCCGAGAGCTGGGCATTCCCGACTCAGCATTGAGCCCGGAAGGCATGGAGTTTTACGGTCAGCTCTCGTTCATCAAGGCCGGCATGGCGTATTCCAGCCACATCACGACCGTGAGCGCGACCTACGCCAAAGAAATTACCACCCCGGATTTTGGCTGTGGCCTGGAAGGTTTCCTGCAGAGCAAAGCCGATCGCGGTCAGCTCAGCGGCATTCCCAACGGCATCGACGAGAGCTGGGACGCTGCCACCGACGAGCACCTGATCTGCCGCTTCGCTCCGAACGAGTGGACACGCAAGGAAATCAACGCTGACTACGTGCGCGAGCTGTTTGAACTGGAGCCTTCCACCGGCCCGCTGTTCGCCGTGGTCTCCCGTCTGGTTTACCAGAAGGGTCTGGACCTGACCATCGGGGTTGCCGAGCACATCGTCAACAACGGCGGCCAGATTGCGATCATCGGCCGTGGCGAACCTGAAGAAGAAGACGCCATGCGCGCCCTCGCCGCCCGCTTCCCGGGGCAGGTCAGTGTCCGTGTGGGCTTCAACGAAACCGACGCACGTCGCATGTTCGCCGGCAGTGATTTTCTGCTGATGCCTTCGCGCTACGAGCCTTGCGGCCTGAGCCAGATGTACGCGCAGCGCTTCGGCTCCCTGCCGATCGCACGCCGCACTGGCGGTCTCGCGGACACCATCGAAGACGGCTGCACCGGTTTCCTGTTCGACGAATCCACGGTCGAGAGCTACACCGAAGCCCTGACCCGCGCGCTCAAGGTCTTCGAAAGTCCATTGCTGCTCAACGCCATGCGCTGCCGCGCCATGGCCGCTCCGTTCGATTGGCACAAGGCGGTAGAACCCTACGCCGATCTTTACCAGGAGCTGCTGAAGAAAAACGCAGGCGTGGCACTGCACTATTGATAACCCACTGATCAAGGAATTACGGATGCCTTCGCGCACGGATCAAAACTGGCGCCACGGCGCCGTCATGCTGGATCCACAACACACCCGGTTTGCCCTGTGGGCACCGGACGCTCAAAGCGTCAGCGTCGAATTCGAAAACGGGCCTTCACAGGCTCTTCAGCCAGAGCAGGACGGCTGGTTCGTGATCGAGACCGAGTGTGGAGCTGGCACGCGCTATCGCTTCAACGTCGCTCTCGATGGACAAAACAACCTTACTGTTCCTGACCCGGCTTCCCGGGCTCAGGACGGCGACGTGCACGGCTACAGCATCGTCGTCGACCAGGCCGCCTACCAATGGAAGAACACCGAGTGGCAGGGACGGCCCTGGCACGAGGCGGTCATTTACGAGCTGCACGTCGGTGCACTGGGTGGCTATGAAGGCGTTGAACAGCGTCTGCAGCATCTGGTGGACACCGGCATCACCGCCATCGAGCTGATGCCTATCGCGCAATTCCCGGGTGATCGCAACTGGGGTTACGACGGCGTGTTGCCTTACGCCGCGCAGTCGTCCTATGGCACGCCCGACCAACTCAAGCACCTGATCGACACCGCCCACGGGTTGGGCCTCGCGGTCATTCTGGACGTGGTCTACAACCACTTCGGCCCGGACGGCAATTACCTCGGCGCCTACGCCAGCCATTTCTTCCGCAGCGACAAGAAGACGCCGTGGGGCGACGCGATCGATTTCCGCCGCCGTGAAGTGCACGACTTCTTTATCGACAACACGATGATGTGGCTGCAGGACTACCGCTTCGACGGCCTGCGTTTCGACGCCGTGCACGCCATCGAAGACCCGACTTTTCTGCAAGACCTGGCAGAACACGTACGCGGGACGATTCCGTCGGAGCGTCACGTGTGGCTGACCCTGGAAAACGAATTCAACGAAGCCGGACGCATGGATCAGGGCTACGACGCCCAGTGGAACGATGACGGCCACAACACGCTGCACGTCCTGCTGACCGGCGAGACCGACGCTTACTACACCGACTTCGCCGAAAAACCCACGCAAAAGCTTGCGCGTCTGCTGGGCGAAGGCTTTGTCTATCAAGGCGAATCCACCCGTCATGGCCACGCCCGGGGCGAACCGAGCGGCCATCTGCCGCCGACCTCTTTCGTGCTGTTTCTGCAGAACCACGACCAGATCGGCAACCGGGCCTTCGGCGAGCGTCTGGTTCAGCTGAGCCCGCCCCCTGCATTGCAGGCGGCGACCGCGCTGTTGCTGCTGTCACCGATGATCCCGCTGATGTTCATGGGCGATGAGTGGGGCGCAAGCGAGCCGTTTCTCTTCTTCACTGACTTCCATGACGAGCTGGCAGACGCCGTGCGTGAAGGGCGTCGAGGCGAGTTCAAGGATTTCGCCGCGTTCAAGGATCCGGCCAAGCGCGAACAGATCCCTGATCCCAATGCTCTTGAAACTTTCGAGGCCTCGCGTCCGGCGTTCGATGCGCTGCTGCTGGAAACCGACAAGGGTCAGGACCATCGCAATTGGCTTGAGCTCTACAAAACCTTGCTGCAGATTCGCAAGACCGAGCTGTTCCCTCGCCTGCACGGCGCCAATGCGTTGGGCGTGAAAGAGCTGGGCGACAAGGCCGTCAGCGCACGTTGGAAGCTGGGCGACGGCAGCGAGTTGCGCATCGATCTGAACCTCGGCAGCGAGGCGGTCGACACTGATGATCACACTGGCTATAGAGTGCTTCATCAATCCCGTGCCAAGTCCGCAGAACTTTCCCCATCCGCCACCCTCAATCCATACACGGCCATTGTCAGCCTGAAATCGAGTGACGTTGTGGAGGAACAGGATGAGCAATGAGCAACTGGAAAAACTGGCAGCCCAGGCGGGCCTGTCGGTTGACTGGAAGGACGCCAACGCCAAACCGCAACACGTAAGCCCCGAGGTCCTGCGCAAGGTCCTCGGCGGCCTGGGTTACCCCGCCGAGACAGAAGAAGACGTCGAAGCCAGCCTTAAACGCCTGAACGAAGAAAGTCAGCCGGCCACCCCGCCGCCGTTGATGACCGTCGATCATGGCAAGGATCTCGACCTGTCCAGCTGGTTCGCCCCAGCCACCGCGTTCACGCTGACCCTGGAAGACGGCTCGCAGCTTGAAGCGCAGCTCACCGACAAGGCTGGCCTGCCCGGCTTGGCCACAGTGGGTTATCACCAGTTGGACGTGGGCGGCCAGCAGTTGACCGTCGCCGTCGCGCCGAAGACGTGCTACAGCCTGAACATGGCCAGCAAGAAAGCAATCGCCCGCGACTGGGGCCTGACCACTCAGCTGTACTACCTGCGCCGTGAAGGTGATGGCGGTATCGGCGATACCCAGGGGCTGGAGGCTTTCGTACGCGCTGCAGGCACCCGTGGTGCCTCGGCCGTGGCGATCAGTCCGGTTCACGCGATGTTCTCCAACGACAGCGAGCGCTACAGCCCGTACTCGCCTTCCAGCCGCCTGTTCCTCAACGCGCTGTATGCGGCGCCGGGCACCATTCTCGGTGACCGCGCGGTTGAGCTGGCAATCGAGAAAGCCGGCCTGGCCGACGAGTTCAAGCGTCTGGAATCACTGGAGCTGATCGAATGGCCCGCCGCCGCCAAAGCAAAATATGCCCTGCTGCGCGAGCTGTATGCCGGCTTCATCGGCAGCGATCATCCCTTCCACGAGGACTTCAAGAGTTTCCGCCAAGCGGGCGGTGAAGCCCTGGAAAACCACTGCCGTTTCGAAGCCCTGCGTGATGCGGGCGACGAATTGGGCATTGGCGGCAACTGGCATGAATGGCCGGAGCAGTACAAGAATCCACGTAACCCTGCCCTCGACGCATTCGCCAAAGCGCACGGCGAAGAGATCGGCTTCCACGCCTTCGCACAGTGGCTGATCGCGCGCGGCCTCGAACGGGCCCAGACTGCCGCACGTTCGAGTGGCATGAGTGTCGGCCTGATCGGCGATCTGGCAGTGGGTGCCGACGGTGCCGGCAGTCAGGCCTGGAGTCGTCAGGACGAGCTGCTCTCCTCCCTGACCGTGGGCGCACCACCGGACATTCTCAACCGCGCGGGCCAGAGCTGGGTCATTTCGGCATTCTCGCCAACCGGCCTGAAGCGCAATGGTTTTCAAGCGTTCATCGAAATGCTCCGGGCCAACTTCGCCCACGCCGGTGGCCTGCGCATCGACCATGTGATGGGGCTGCAGCGCCTGTGGGTCGTCCCGTTGGGATCCCCGGCGAGTGAAGGCGCTTACCTGAATTACCCGCTGGACGACATGCTGCGGCTGTTGAGCCTGGAATCGTGGCGTCACGAAGCAATCGTTTTGGGCGAAGACCTCGGCACGGTGCCCGAAGGTCTGCACGAGAAGCTCTCCGAGCGCGAGATCCTGGGGATGCGCGTGCTGCTGTTCGAACAGGACGACGCGACGTTCAAGCCCATCACGAAGTGGTCCAGAGACGCACTGGCTACCACCAGCACCCACGACCTGCCCACCCTCACCGGTTGGCTGAGCGAACTGGATGTCGACTGGAACAAAAAACTCGGGCTTGTCGATGACGACGCCGAGCAGAAGATGCGCGACGGCCGCGAACGGGAACGCAAGGGTCTGATCACGGCGCTCAAGCAGAACTACACGCTGCCGAGCAGCGGTGAAAGCATCAGCGCGAAAGACGTCATCGACTACAGCATTGCGTACCTCGGCCACACCCCGGCGCCGTTGGTGCTGCTCCCGATCGAGGACGCCCTCGGCATCGATGAGCAGGCGAATTTCCCCGGCACCATCGACAGTCATCCCAATTGGCGACGTCGGCTCAACGGCGACAGCGGCTCTCTGCTGAACAACGCCGATGCAGCACGACGACTTGAAATTCTGGCAGCGGCACGGCAACAAGCCGCGGAGCGTGATCAAAAATGAGTACCCCTCTTAAATCCCTGCGCGCCACCCAGCGCCTGCAGTTTCACAAAGACTTCACGCTGGACGACGCCACCAAGCTCGTGCCGTACTTCGCCAGCCTGGGCATCAGCCACATCTACGCCTCGCCACTGCTGAAAGCCCGCGCCGGTTCCATGCACGGTTATGACGTGGTCGACCCACGGGTGATCAACCCCGAACTGGGCGGTGAGCCGGCCTTGCTGCGCCTGGTCGCGGCGCTGCGTGAGCACGGCATGGGCCTGATTCTCGACATCGTCTCCAACCACATGGCAGTCGGCGGCAACGACAATCCCTGGTGGCTCGACCTGCTCGAATGGGGCCAGCGCAGCCCGTACGCCAAGTTCTTCGACATCCAGTGGAATTCTCCGGACCCGCTGCTCAAGGGCCAACTGTTGTTGCCGTTCCTGAGCACCGACTACGGCACCGTGTTGCAGAACGGTGAAGTGCCCCTGCGTTTCGATGCGGAGCACGGCACCTTCCACGCCGAGCACTATCAGCATCTCTTCCCGATCAACCCGGCCACGTACGCGCCGCTGTTGAAGGCAGCGAAGCGTTCCGAGCTGGATGAACTGGCCCAGCGCTTCGCCGACCTCGACAATTATCCTCAGGCCTACGAGCGTGCCCGTCAGGCCAAGGCTGAGCTGGCCGAAGCGGTGAAGGCCAAACCCGAGCTGGTCAAGGCCGTTGACGAAGGTCTCGCGCAGTTTGATTCCAGCACCCCGGAAGGCTTCGACCGCCTGCACCGTCTGCTTGAGCAGCAGGACTATCGTCTGGCGAGCTGGCGCACCGCGGGTGACGACATCAACTGGCGGCGTTTCTTCGACATCAACGAGCTGGGCGGCCTGAAGGTCGAGCGTTCGCAGGTGTTCGAAGCAACCCACGGGAAGATTTTCGAGCTCATCGCCAAAGGGCTTGTGGACGGTCTGCGCATCGACCACATCGACGGCCTCGCCGACCCGCGCGGGTATTGCCGCAAGCTGCGTCGTCGCGTCGACAGCCTGATGAAACTGCGCCCGGCCGGCACCGAACTGGAACGTCTGCCGATTTTCGTCGAGAAGATCCTCGGCCCAGACGAGCAACTGCGCACTGATTGGAACGTCGACGGCACCACCGGTTATGAATTCATGAACCAGGTGTCGCTGCTGCAGCACGATCCGAAAGGTGAAGCCGTACTGGGCGAGCTGTGGAGCCGCATCAGCGGACGCACGGCCGACTTCAATCAGGAAGTGCTGGAAGCCCGCGATCTGGTCCTCCACGGCACTCTGGCAGGTGATTTCGAAAACCTGGCCCAGGCACTGCTGCAGGTCTCGCGCAGTGACGTGATGACCCGCGACATGACCCTCGGTGCCATCCGCCGCGCGCTGCTGGCGCTGGTCAGCAACTTCCCGGTCTACCGCACCTACCTCACCGCCTGCGGCCGTTCTGCCGAAGACGAGCGCTTCTTCCAGCAGGCCATGGACGGTGCGCGGGAGATGCTCAGCGAAGGCGACTGGCCGGTGCTGGATTCCCTCAAGCTGTGGCTGGGTGGCGAGAAGCTGCGCGACTACCCGACGGGCCGGTTGCGCGAAATGCGCCGCAAGGCCGGCAACCGTTTCCAGCAGTTGACGTCGCCAGTGGCGGCCAAATCGGTGGAAGACACGTCGTTCTATCGCTCCGCCGTGTTGCTGTCGCGCAACGATGTGGGTTTCCACCCGCAACATTTCAGTGCGCCGGTGGAGGCGTTTCATCACGTCTCCATCGAGCGTCACAAGAGCTTCCCGAACAACCTGCTGACCACCGCAACCCACGACCACAAGCGTGGCGAGGACACCCGCACCCGTCTGGCCGTGCTCAGCGAACTGGCGCCCTGGTACGCCGAGCAGGTCGAGCGCTGGCAGCAGCTGTCGGCGCCGCTCAAGGCGGGTGACACCCACATCAGCCCAGGTGACGAGCTGATGCTGTATCAAGCAATCATCGGCAGCTGGCCGCTGGACCTCGAAGGCGAGCCGGCTTTCGAAGCCTACGCCAAGCGACTGACCCAGTGGCAGGAAAAGGCCCTGCGCGAAGCCAAACTGCAGAGCAGCTGGAGCGCGCCCAACGAGCCGTACGAGACCGCGTGCCGCGAGTTTCTCCAGCACTTGCTGCTGAACGCCGACGGTCTGGCACTGCGTCAATCCATCGGTGCCACGGCCAATCGCATCGCGACGGCCGGCGCGCTCAACAGTCTGGCGCAAACTTTGCTGCGAATGACTGCGCCCGGTGTGCCTGATCTGTATCAGGGCACTGAGTTCTGGGACTTCAGCCTGGTGGATCCGGACAACCGTCGTCCGGTGGATTACCCCGCTCGCGAACGTGCGTTGCAGGCATCCGTGCCGGTCACCGAGCTGTTGAACCAGTGGCACGACGGCCGGATCAAGCAGGCGTTGATTGCCCAGGTGCTTAGCCTGCGCAATGAGTACCCCGCGCTGTTCAGTGAAGGCGAATATCAACCCCTTGAAGTGGTGGGTGAAAAAGCCGATCACGTCATCGCTTTTGCCCGGGTAACGAAAGAGATGCGGGCTATTGTTGTGGTTCCGCGCTTGCCGGCTGAACTATTGGGCACTGCGCAAACTCCATTCATCAATGCAGCAAATTGGGGCGATACACGAATCAACCTGCCGTTCGCTGATTCACATCCAAATTGGAAGGGACTTTTTTCACAGGCTACAGTCACATCCAGCAAGGAAATGTTGCTCAGCGCAGCGCTCAAGGAAATTTCTGTAAACCTGCTTATACAAACCTTGTGATACCGGGAGTGTCGAGATGAGTGCCGACGATAAAAGAATCAGCGAGCTTGCCCACCAGATCTGGGAAACGGAAGGCAAGCCACATGGGCAAGATGCCCGCCACTGGGAAATGGCTAGCAAGTTGGCCGCCGCCGAGGCGAAGTCGCCTAAAAAACCGGCTGCTGCGAAGACGGCGAAGTCCAAGCTCGACGGCAAAGCGGAGCCCAAGGCTGCCGCTGCCAAACCCGCTGCGAAGGGTGCAGCCAAACCGGCGGCGAAATCTGCTGCCAAGCCTGCGGCTAAACCCGCAGCCGCATCAGCCGCAAAATCAGCAGGCAGCTCCGCTGATCAGGCTGCCAGTAAATCCGAGGCAAAAGCTGACGCCAAGCCTGCCGCCAAACCGGCAGCCAAGGCGCCCGCCAAACCCAAGGCTGCTGCGAGCGGTACCGATGCTGCCGCCAAACCGGCCAAGCCGGCGGCCAAGTCTTCTGCCAAGAAGCCTGCTGCCGCCAAGCCTGCGTCTTGATCAACTGCTTTAACGCGTCACTGTTGCGCCGCTAACACCCCTACCGCAGGGATCGCCTTAAAACGGTCGTCACCCTGCGGTAATTTTCAAACCTGTTGCATCGATGGCGCAGTCACGTACTGAGGCCACGGCTTTGTTCGCCTTCAGGAACTCATTCGAACGTCAGGAATACACATGAGCACGCAAGATAAAAGCACCGCTACACAGAATGAATCCGGCAACGCTGGCAGCCCCGAAGTCACGGCATCGCGCATTCGGGAAGGTTTGCCCTTCCCGCTCGGCGCCAGCTGGGACGGCCTCGGCGTCAACTTCGCCATCTTTTCCGCCAACGCCACCAAGGTCGAGCTGTGCCTGTTCGACTCGGCCGGTGAAGTGGAGCTTGAGCGCATCGAGCTGCCGGAATACACCGACGAGATCTTTCACGGCTACCTGCCCGACGCCCACCCGGGTCAGGTCTATGGCTACCGCGTCTATGGTCCGTACGATCCGAAGAACGGCCACCGTTTCAACCATAACAAGCTGCTGATCGACCCGTATGCCAAGCAACTGGTCGGCGAGCTGAAGTGGTCCGAGGCGCTGTTCGGTTACACCATCGGTCACCCGGACGACGACCTGAGCTTCGACGAGCGTGACAGCGCGCCCTTCGTGCCCAAGTGCAAGGTCATCGACCCTGCGTACACCTGGGGCCGCGAACAGCGCGTCGACGTGCCGTGGGACAAGACGATTTTCTACGAGACCCACACCCGCGGTTTCACCATGCGTCACCCGTCCGTGCCTGATGAAGTCAAAGGCACGTTCGCCGGCCTGATGGTCGATGACGTGATCAAGCACATCAAAGGTCTGGGCGTGACCTCGATCGAATTGCTGCCGATCCACGCCTTCGTCAACGACCAGCACCTGCTGGAAAAAGGCATGACCAACTACTGGGGTTACAACACCCTGGCGTTCTTTGCACCGGATCCACGCTACCTGGCCCACGGCAAGATTTCCGAGTTCAAGGAAATGGTTGCGCACATGCACCACGCCAACCTGGAAGTGATCCTGGACGTGGTCTACAACCACACCGCCGAAGGCAACGAGCGCGGCCCGACCCTGTCGATGCGCGGTATCGACAATGCTTCGTACTACCGCCTGATGCCGGATGACAAGCGTTACTACATCAACGATTCCGGCACCGGCAACACCCTCGACCTGAGCCATCCGTGCGTGCTGCAGATGGTCACCGATTCGCTGCGCTACTGGGCGACCGAGATGCACGTCGACGGCTTCCGCTTCGACTTGGCCACCATCCTCGGCCGTTACCACGATGGTTTCAGCGAACGCCACAGCTTCCTCGTGGCCTGCCGCCAGGATCCGGTGCTGCGTTCGGTGAAACTGATCGCCGAGCCATGGGACTGTGGTCCAGGCGGTTACCAGGTCGGCAACTTCGCGCCGGGCTGGGCGGAGTGGAACGACAAATTCCGCGACAACATCCGCGCATTCTGGAAAGGCGATGAAGGCCAGCTGGCCGACTTCGCCAACCGCATGACGGCGTCGGGCAACCTGTTCAACCAGCGTGGCCGCCGCCCTTACGCTTCGGTCAACTTCATCACCGCCCACGATGGTTTCACGCTGCACGACCTGGTGTCGTACAACGACAAGCACAACGAGGACAACGACGAAAACAACCAGGACGGTAGCAACGACAACCGTTCCTGGAACTGTGGCGTCGAAGGCCCGACGGACGATCCGGAAATCAACGCGCTGCGCCTGCGCCAGATGCGCAACTTCTTCTCGACGCTGATCCTGGCCCAGGGCACGCCGATGGTGGTTGCCGGTGACGAGTTCGCCCGTACTCAGCACGGCAACAACAACGCCTATTGCCAGGACAGCGAGATCGGCTGGGTCAACTGGGACCTGGACGAAGACGGCAAGGCCCTGCTGGCGTTCGTCAAGCGTCTGATCAAGCTGCGTCAGTCGTACCCGATCCTGCGTCGTAGCCGCTTCCTGGTGGGCGATTACAACGAAGAACTGGGCGTGAAGGACGTGACCTGGCTGTCGCCAAGCGGCGAAGAGATGACCATCGAGCAGTGGGAAGATCCGAACGGCCGCTGCCTGGGCATGTTGATGGATGGCCGCGCTCAGGAAACCGGTATTCGTCGCCGCGGCTCCGAAGCAACGCTGCTGCTGGTAGTCAACTCACACCACGACGGCGTCAACTTCACGCTGCCGGAAGTGCCGGAAGGTCTCAACTGGACCAGCCTGATCGACACCAATCAGCCGGAAATCGACGGCAAGGATCAGTTCGAGTTTGGCAGCGAGTACACGGTCACGCCGCGTTCGCTGTTGCTGTTTGAGCTGCAGAAGGCTCCACAGGCGTAACTGTTCGCGCCTGGATTCATAGCGACACCTGCTTGCCCGCGATGGGGTCAGTCAGCCAGAGGTAATGGCTGGCTGATCCGGTCGCGGGCAAGCGTCGTTTCGTCAGCACCCTTTCAAGCCCCCCCGCCCGACTCCCGCACTGTTGCCCCCGGATTCATTGACTTTGTAGTCACGAATCGACCTCCATGTTCTGAAACTACAAAATATGTAGTGCGCGAAAATAATCACTACAAAACCATTGACGAGGCCTTTTGGCGACTGCATAGTGCAGGCGTCTCCCCGATCGGGAGAGCTGGCAAAAGTATTCCGGGCCCGTTCGACACAGCCGTCGAACAACCTCTGGATGTGTGCTGCCCACAAGGCAGATTGATGAAGCCGAACCGGCATGATCGACCCACCAGGCCGAGCGCTGGCGACACGTCCTCATGACACTTGTGGTCGACCACCCAGTCGCCCGTGTCTTCCAGGCGTCCGCCCTTTCTCGCCCGGGTCCGATCTTTGCCCTCTGCCTTCATCAATACCCACACGTTTGCGGCCCGGCACCGGCTCTGTGTACCGACGGACCTTGTTTGTCAGCGACTGGAAGGACTGCGAATCGACGGACGATTCGCCATTGCGTTTGAACTCACTCGATAGATTAACCAGTGGTCAAAAAGGGGTAACAACCATGAACCTGAACAACCAACCTACCATTGATCAATTGGCTCGACTGTTCGCCGCACGCAAGGATTCCCTTGATAGCCACATCCTCTGGGTGTGCGAGGAAGGCAACGTGCACATGGACGGCCTGGGTGCCTGCACCGAGGAAGAACAATTCGAGAGTCAGCACCCGCACATGCGTGCCCGGCTGAAGATGTACCGCAAGGGCCACGGCTATGTCGGCAAGAAGGCCGCGGCGGACAAGCAGTTCCTCGGCCAGGTACTGGAAACCCTGAGCAGTGAATGGGGCGCCGTGCAGAAAGCGCCTGGCCTGCGCGTTATTGACAAGCTCTGCTGATTGAAACGCCGTTGCCTGCCTGTTTTCGATGGGCAGGCAACGGCGGTTTTTCGCGGCGCTAATCCCGTTGCAAGCCCCCGCCAACGCCCCCTCGTCCGCCTCCCCTGTTTACGTTGAACTTGGCACCGCCATCCTCTTCCAATGCAAGCGAGCCGCGTCGACGGTTACGCATCAATCCATGGAACAGACAACGCCCGCGTGCGTAATTAAGGTGCCGTAATGGATCTGGACAAGCTCAGCAAACACGTCAAGGCCGGGGAAGTCACCGAGGTCAATCTGGTGTCGATCGAAGGTGGCTCGTATGCCATACATGCGCTCATGGACGGCAAGTCCAATGCCATCGCCAGCCCGGACGGCAAAGTGCTGCACGTGGCCTCGGTCGACGAAGCGCGCAAATGCCTGTCGTCGCTTCAGGACGTGAAGCTGTTCATCGTGCACCCGGTGGTCTACGACGAAATGGTCGGGCAGCCGCACACCACACCCGAAGCGCCCCGCCAGCCCATTCCGTTCCGCTCGGGGAACTGACCTGAACGCGTCGAGTGCGCGCCGGTTCTTGCTGAATGCATGCGATGCATTAGTGGGACCGGCTTCCGCCGGAAAGAGGCCAGTGCGAGCATCCTCGATTTTGCGGCGTGACACCTGACGCCTTCCCGGCTAAAGCCGGTCCCACAAGTCAGCGTCGCAGCCAATCCAACTGGCTGCACGCGATGCACTTTGTGGGACCGGCTCCAGCCGGGAAGAGGCCTGGTCGGTCAACCGCGAAAATCGATGACGATCCTCGACTGTACTTCGCCGTCACCCAACTCCCTGAACACCTGATTGATCTCGGCCAACGGCCGCAGCTCGATGTCGGCCTTCACCTTGCCCTCGGCGGCGAAGGCCAAGGCTTCAGCCATGTCCTGCCGAGTGCCGACGAACGAGCCGCGTACGGTGATGCAGTTGGCGACCACCTCGAACAGCGACAGCGGAAACTCGCCCGGTGGCAGCCCGACCAGCACGCACGTGCCACGTTTGCGCGTCATGCCCACCCCTTGTTTGAACGCCGCCAGCGAGGGCGCGGTGATCAGCACACCGTGCGCCCCGCCATCGGTAACGTCCCTGACGGCCTGCACCGGGTCACCCGCTCGGGCGTTCACCACCGCGTCTGCACCTAGCGTGGTGGCATGGGCCAGTTTGCCGTCGTCGACATCCACCGCGCACACGCGCAGGCCCATGGCTTTGGCGTACTGCACGGCCAAATGCCCTAGCCCGCCAATCCCCGAAATCACGATCCACTGACCCGGCCTGACATCAGCCTCCTTGATGCCTTTGTAGGTGGTGACCCCGGCGCAGATGATCGGCGCGGCTTCATGGGGCGCGAGCCCGGCCGGAATGTGCGCCACGTATTCAGGGTCGGCGAGAATGCATTCGGCGAACCCGCCATTGCGGGTATAGCCGCCAAACTCTGCGCTGGCGCACACGGTTTCCCACGCGCTCAGGCAGTACTCGCAGTGACCGCACGCTGAATACAGCCACGGCACGCCCACGCGATCGCCCTCGCCCACGCTGGTCACGCCAGCCCCCAGGGCCACCACGATGCCGATGCCTTCATGTCCCGGAATGAAGGGCAGCGAAGGCTTCACCGGCCAGTCTCCCCGTGCCGCGTGCAAGTCGGTATGGCACACGCCACAGGCTTCAGTTTTGATCAGGATCTGCCCGGGGCCCGGCGTGGGAATGTCCCACTCGCGAAGCATCAGCGGGCTGCCGAATGCTTCTACAACTGCGGCCTTCATTTTGCCTTTCATAGAGTCTGCCTTCGCCTGAAACGGGCTAAGTTCGAGTAACGGGCGCGAATGATCAGTCATGGAATTGCCTCATGAGCCTCCCACGATCGCGATGGGCTTGGCGGTGGCTGACCTGAATCAACCGACGGCCAGTGTGCTCGCCTGAAGTGACCCGGTATTGATCTGGATCAACAAGTCCTGTTCATCGAGACGCATCGCTATTGGGGGGCAGACAAGAAGTGAGCTCAGAGGTGCAGGCGCTGAATGTCCTGCAGCAAACACCTACCTTGTGGGAGTGAGCTTGCTCACGAAGACGGCATTTCGGCCGCTGGAGAGACAGCGGATGCCCCCCCGGCAAACCAGCGCCCATGACCGCTACATCGACAGGCGCATCCATGCAGCGTTAAAACACCAGCTTGTAACCGATCGCCAGCAGCATCAGCGCCAGACACGGGCGCAGGATGGCGTCGGGGATGCGGCCGGTCAGGTGGCTGCCGATGTAGATGCCCGGCAGCGAGCCCATCAGCAGGTAGCCCAGCATCGACCAGTTCATGTTGCCCATGCTCGCGTGGCCAATGCCGGCGATCAGGGTCAGGGGCACGGCGTGGGCGATTTCGGTGCCAACCAGGCGACGGGTTTCGAGGAAGGGATAAAGCAGGAACAACGCCACCGTGCCGAGGGCGCCGGCGCCGATGGACGTCAGCGCGACCATGGTGCCGAGGATGACGCCGGTCAGCACCGTCAGCCCGTTCAGCATTCGGCTGCTGAGGCGATAACGATCGCCGGCGTGGCGCTGAGCAAACGCCAGCAGGCGCTTTTTGAAAAAGATCGCCAGCGCGGTCAGCAGCAGCACCACACCCAGCGCTTGTTTGATCACCTGATTCATCGCGTCCGGCGCGGTGTGCAGGCTGCTCAGAAACCACAGCGTCAGCCCGGCGGCCGGCACGCTGCCCAGAGTCAGCCAACCGGTGATGCCCCAATCGATGTTGTCGTTCTTTTTGTGAACCAGCACGCCGCCGCTTTTGGTGATGGCGGCGTACAGCAGATCAGTGCCCACTGCGGTGGCGGGATTGATGCCAAACCACAGCAGGATCGGGGTCATCAGCGATCCACCGCCCACCCCCGTCATGCCAACGATGAAACCGACCACCAGCCCTGCGACGACGAAACCTGCGTTGCCAAAATCCATTGCTCTGCCTGACTGCACATTCAAAAGCCGGCGGGCAGGATAGCGATTTTTGCTCTAAGGACTGCTGTTTTTCTTATATCGCGCCTAGATCGAGACGTTCTATGGTTATAACCAAATGGGTCATGGGCACATGGCTGCCGATTGAATCAAGGCTCGCCCTCCCAGTAATCCAGTGTCGCATCAGGACGCTGCACGGCCGCAAACGCACGTGCTCCGTTGATGGTGACCATCGCCTGATACTTGCCGGAGTCCGGGTATTCGCACACTTCCGGCGTCTCGCGGGTACTGATGGATAAATACTTCAGCGGCGCGTCAGAGGTGTTGATGATCTGGTGGGGATACTCAGGCCCCGGCGGAATGAAGATCACATCGCCGCTGCGGATCGGGAGCATTTCACCCGCCACGCGCAAGGTGCCCTGCCCGTCCAGAATGACGAACATTTCTTCCTGCGCGTAATGAAAATGATAAGGGCACGAGCGCTTGCCGGGTGCGACGATGTCCACCGACGCGCCCAGTTTCTGCGCGGCGGTGCCGGTGCCCAGGCGGGCGGCATGGCTTTCGTACAGCGGGTCGCGGCGCTCGTGTTGCAGCGGCACTTCATTGAAATTGCGAATCAGCCGTGCGGCCAGTTCGCCGGGGTCATTGCTCATGCTCACTCCATCAGAAAAAGGCGGTGTCGATCACGGCTCGCAAAACAGCGGCTTAACGCAAGCCGCAGGCTTCAACGTGTCGCAACGATGAACAAGCGCGGGAACGGCAGCAGCACTGTGCCGTCGTCCAGCGCCGGGTAGGCCTGGCTGATCGCCTGCAAATAGGTGTCGAGAAAATCCTGCTGCGCCGCTTCGTCGAGCTGTTGCAGATAGGGCCGCAGCGCCGAACCCTTGAACCACTCGACCACTGCCCCATGCCCGCCGGCAAGCGGATGGTGATACGTGGTGCGCCAGACATCGACCTCGGCGCAATGCCCTTGCAGCAGTTCGAAGTAATAGGCGGCAGGGTGTCGGTCGGGGTGCTTGACGTCGCCAATCCTGCTCGCCCACTCCGCGCTCGCGGCGATGTCCCGGGCCAGACGATGGGCAGGCTCCTCCAGGTTGTCCGGCGTCTGCACCGCCAGCACGCCACCCGGGTTGAGCAGGCTGACCAGCCGCGGGTACAGCGTCGCGTGGTCAGGCACCCATTGCAGCGACGCGTTGGCGAGAATCACGTCGTAAGTCTGTGCCGGGTTCCAACTGCCGATGTCGGCGAGTTCGAATGCAACATTCGGCAGCCTCTGACGGGCGTCGCGCAGCATGTCGTCGGAGCTGTCCAGCCCGGTCACCGTGGCCTCCGGGAAACCCTCGGCCAGCACTTCGGTGGAATTGCCGGGACCGCAGCCGAGGTCGACGGCGGTGTGCACCGAGGCCAGAGGAATGGCGGCGACGAGGTCGCGGACCGGCCGGGTGCGTTGCTGCTCGAACATGAAGTACTGCCTGGCGGACCAGCTCATCGTGCCTTCCTTCTGGGTGGACAGAGTGGCGAGGGTAGAACGCGCGGGCCGCGAGTACAAATAGGGTGAGCGATGAGCTGCAAGCTGCACGTGGTCGGCAGCAACAGCGGGTGTTCAGATCATGACTCGGCGGGTGAGATGACCGCCTGAGACCGGGTAGGAGACGTACAGGCCTGAGTCCACTTGGGCTCTTGACGTTTGGGCGTGGGCGCGAACTGTGCGCGCGGCGGCAAGCAGGGTTTGCGCATCCAGTCCTCCATTGTTTACGGCATCGACGATGGCGCGCGAGATGTCGTCAAGCCCCGCCTCCGCCGACAGGAGCAACAGGTGCGCACCGGCATTCAGGGCGGCGACGGCGGTGTCGGCGATGCTGTTGCCGCGCAGGATGGAAACGGCGTCGAGGTCGTCGGACACGATCAGCCCTTCAAAACCCAACGCATCACTTAGCAGGCCGATGACCGCCGCTGAAGTGCTGGCAGACTGCTGCGGATCCAGCGCCGGGAACACCGCAGGCCCGGGCATGATTGCGCCAACGCGTGCGGCAATGACCTGCCTGAACACCTCCAGCCCGTCGCTGAGCGCGGCGGCGTTGTCGGGCACAGTAGCCCGCGCCACCGCCGGGTCGTGCTCGACCTGGTAATGACCCGGAAAGTGTTTGGCCGTCGCAATCACGCCGGCACGCTGCACACCCCGAATGAACGCGCAGGCAATGCGCGCCACTTCGGCGGCATCGGGCCCGAGGTTGCGCTGGTGCAGCCAGGGGTTGACCCCGCTGACCACGTCCACAATCGGCGCCAGGAACAGATTGATGCCCATGACCCTGGCCGAACTGGCCATCTCATAACAGCGCGACTCGATGTCGGCGGTGCTCATGTGGGTCAGTTCGGTCGAGCTCGGCATACCGGGCACCAGACCGTGCAAGCGCTGGATGCCGCCGAGCTCCTGATCCACGGCGATCAGCACCGGCGCCGCCGCACACAGTGCCGCCTCCCTGGCGATCGCGGAAAACTGCGCATCGGTTTCTTCCCGGCGGCGCTCGAAACTCATGTTTCGGGCCAGGTACTCATCACGCGTCTCACCCAGCAGGACCGACACGCCGCCAGCGTGTAAATGGCGGCGCACAGGTTCGTCCAGCGCCAGGCCGGCAATCGCGGGCATCAGGACTGACCGGGCAGCCCGTTGCAGTTCGTCGTGTGACATGTGTTCTCCGTCATTCAGGCAGTAACGAACGGGCACATGCTTAAGTGAGCGCTCGTTTTCGCTCACTCTATTCATCAATCGAGCAATATGCAAACCGATCGAGCAATAAGCAGCGCTCGACTGAGCGAACCCATTGATCAGGATGACTCGTCCAGAAGCTCGGTGACGGCAGCGCAAGCCAGGCTTTAACCCGCGGTGAAATATTTCAAAGCGTGCGCTTTTCATTTGCACGGTTGCTGGTCAACATAGGCGCCCATCGACCCGATCGAATTGTTTTCGTTTTCTAATTCAGGATGAATTGATGCGCCGTTTATCACCGTATTCGTTACTGGGCTGCGCCATCGCCGTAGTGCTGGGCGGTTGCAGCTCTACGCCGAACAACCCGTCATTCAATTTCGATACCGCCAAGACGCCGTCTGACTATGCCAAGTGCATCTACCCCAAGTGGCAGCAGATCAAGCCGGGCACGACCATGACCGAGAGCAAGGGTCACTACAAACTGCTGATCTCCGGCAAGATCGCCTCCGATGAAATTCTCGAGGTCTACAAAGGCAACCCCAATACCCGGGTTTTCCTGTACCAGCGCGCCCCTCTGTCGTCGGCCTTTGGCCGCAATGCATTGGAAAAAGCGGTCCGCGAATGCCTGTGACAACGGTTTGATCACGCTGCGCCGTTTCGTCGCACGGCGGTGATCCCGGCGCCCCAAATCCGGGGGCTCAGCCTTAGTCGTCGCCATCGACCTTCAGCCCGGCCACGCAATCGGGCTGAACTTTCGCTTTTCCGTTTCCCTCTGAAAGTGACACCGCCCGCTGATAGTGGGCGCAGTTCAGCACTTTTTATTTCAGAGGAAAGCGAAAACATGAGCAATCAACTGAACGGCAAGAAGGTTTTGATCATTACGTCCAACACCGGCATCGAGCGCGACGAACTGCTCAAGCCGCTGGAAGCGTTGAAGGGTCAGGGTGCTGCAGTGACCCATGCCTCCATCGAAGGCGGCACTGCGCAACTGTTCCTGAACGACACCGACAAAGACGCCGTCGTGACCTCCGACACCAAGCTGGCCGGCCTGTCTGCCAATGATTTCGATGCACTGGTCATCCCCGGCGGCACGGTCAACGCCGACACCCTGCGCCAGGACAGCGATGCCCAGAAGCTGGTCAAAGCATTCGCCGACGCCGGCAAGACCGTCGCGTCGATCTGCCACGGCCCATGGCTGCTGATCGATGCCGGCGTGATCAAAGGCAAAACCCTGACCTCTTACCCAAGTGTGCGCACTGACCTGGTCAATGCCGGCGCGGCCAATTGGGTTGATGCCGAGGTCAAGGAATGCCCGGCCAACGGCTGGACCCTGATCACCTCCCGCACCCCGGACGATCTGCCAGCGTTCAACGAGGCCATCGCCAAGGCACTGCTGGCGGGCTGAACCCTGATTCCCACGCCGTGGGGTCTCGCCATAACGCAAAACCATCGACGCCGCTATTCAGCGGCGTCGTTGCGTTTGGGATATGCCTCAACGCTGCCAGGCGAGTTGGTGGTCTTCGTAAACGAAAATACTTGAAACCAAATTTCCCTCGCTTCGGTCGACATCGAAGGACGCCGCGATCAGCGCAGGTGCCGAGACGAGACACTTCGATGATTGGAATTATTGTCCCCGCGCACAATGAAGAAGATTTCCTGGACGACTGCATCAAGTCGCTGACCGCATCCTCCGTTCACGAAGACCTCCACGGCGAGCCTGTGGAAATCCTCATCATGCTCGACGACTGCTCCGATGCCTCGGCCGGGCTTGCAGCCGCTCATGGCGTGAGGACCCACGCATGCGCCTACCGCAACGTTGGCATGACCCGGGCAGAAGGCGCAAAGCTGATGCTCGAGCGTGGCGCGCGCTGGCTGGCGTTCACCGACGCCGACAGCGTCGTGCCCTATGCGTGGCTGGCGCATCAGGTCAGCCTGAATGTGGATGCGGTGTGCGGCATCGTCGAGGTCGACGACTGGTCCGGCCATCCCGAGCATGTGCGCCAACGCTATGACGCGCTGTACCGCCCGGTGGATGACCATCGGCACATTCATGGCGCGAACCTGGGCGTCAGCGCCGATGCGTATCAGCGGGCCGGCGGTTTCAAGGCGCTGGCGGCCCATGAAGACGTGCATCTGGTTGCCGATCTGCAACGCATCGGTGCGTCCATCGCGTGGATTTCCGCGAACAGCGTCACCACCAGCGCACGAAAGGACTACCGGTGCAAGGAAGGCTTTGGGGATTATCTAAACTCACTGGCAGCGGCGTCGCTGTCGAGCTGATGGTTGCCGGGCGTACTCGCCAAAACCGCACAGCAGACCCTGCCTGTCGCCACCTTTGATCACTCAGCGTCCAACGACGGAATCCTTAATGCCGCCTATCGACCACCCTGCCCGCCCCGGCGACGACACACTCGGCGGGGGCATGCCCAGCGCCAGTGTCGCCATGCCCAAGAGCGGCAACTGGTTCAAGCGGCTGCTCGCGTTCACCGGCCCCGGCTATATGGTCGCCGTGGGCTACATGGATCCGGGCAATTGGGCGACTGACATCGCCGGCGGTTCGAAATTTGGTTACCTGCTGCTGTCGGTTATCTTGCTGTCGAATCTGATGGCGATCGTGTTGCAAGCGCTGTCCGCGCGTCTTGGGATCGTCACCGGTTGGGATCTGGCGCGGGCCTGCCGCGAACGTTGCAGCAAGCCGGTGTGCATCGCCCTGTGGATTGCCTGCGAGATTGCGATCATCGCCTGCGACCTGGCCGAGGTGATCGGCACCGCCATTGCGCTGAACCTGTTGTTCGGCATTCCGCTGATCTGGGGCGCGGTGATTTCGGCGGTCGATGTGTTCCTTATTTTTCTGCTCATGGGCCGCGGGTTTCGGGCGCTCGAGGCGTTTGTCATCGCACTGCTGCTGGTCATCTTCGGCTGCTTCGCGATCCAGATGGTGCTGGCCCAGCCTGATCTGGCGGAGCTGTTCGCCGGTTTCATTCCCAAGGCCGAGGTGGTCACCAATCCCGAGGCGCTGTATCTGGCAATCGGCATCATTGGCGCGACGGTGATGCCGCACAACTTGTACCTGCACTCCTCCATCGTGCAGACCCGCGCCTATCCGCGCACGGATGAAGGCCGGCGCATCGGCCTGCGCTGGGCAGTGACCGACAGCACCATCGCGCTGACCCTGGCGCTGTTCGTCAACGCGGCGATTCTCATTACAGCAGCGACGGTGTTTCACAAGGCCGGCAAAACCGACGTAGTGGAAATCGAACAGGCCTACCACTTGCTCTCGCCGATGCTGGGCGTGGGCATGGCGTCGATGCTGTTCGGCGTGGCGTTGCTGGCGTCGGGGATCAACTCCACGGTCACGGCGACCCTGGCCGGGCAGATCGTCATGGAAGGCTTTCTGCGTATGCGCCTGCCGGGCTGGATCCGCCGCCTGCTGACCCGTGGGCTGGCGATCATTCCGGTGATTGTGGTGACCAGCATCTATGGGGCTCAGGGCACGGCTAAATTGCTGGTACTGAGTCAGGTCATCCTGTCGATGCAACTGCCCTTCGCCATCGTGCCGCTGGTGCGCTTCGTGTCGGACCGCAAGCTGATGGGCGATTTCGTGACCGGGCCCATTCTGACGACCCTGGCCTGGGGCATCGCGCTATTGATCATCGTGCTGAACGTGGTGTTGCTGCTGGGGGCGTTTGGGGATTGAAGCGTGTCCAACAGGAGAACGCATTCTATTTGTGGGACCGGCTTTAGCCGGGAAGACGCCGGTTCGAACACCATCAATTCTGCGGTGTGGCGCCTGACGCTTTCCCGGCTGAAGCCGGTCCTGCCGGAATACGCGCTCCTGCTTAATGGGCCATCCCGTGATCATGGCTCATGTCCATAACGGCGCGGGCCGGGGCGCTGACATTGACGACTTCGGTCTCGCCCTTTGCATTCTTCACGGTCAGGGTCAGTGGCACCTGGTCGCCCTCTTTGATCTGGCCCGTCAGCCCCATGAGCATGACGTGGTAGCCATCGAGGTCCAGCGCCACGGTCTCGCCCGCGGGCAGCGGCACGGCGTCGACCGGGCCCATGCGCATGACGTCGTTGGTCATGCTCATCTCGTGGATCTGCACATCTTTGGCCACCGGCGAGCTGACGCTGAGCAGCGTGCTGTCGGTGTCGGCGGTGATGCGCATGAAGGCACCGGAGGAAGGCTGCCCGGCCACCGTTGCACGCACCCACGGATCCTCGACCCGCGTCTGCGCAACCGCACTCAGGCTGACGCCGGCCAACAGAGAGACAAGCAACGAGCGCGAAACAGCATTCAACAAAGCATTCATCAGCAGACTTCCATGACAGTGAGCAAATCTTCCGCGCATTGCTTGGCGGAAAGCGAAGGCGACAGCCCCAGGCGCAGGTTACCCCGGGAGTCGAACACGAAGCTGGTGGCGGTGTGGGACATGGTGTAGGTGTTCCCCGCCGGGACCTTTTCGTAGAACACGCCGAATTCTTTGGCGACGTGGGCGGTCTCTTCCAGCGTGCCGCGCAGGGCAACGAACGTCGGATCGAACTGTTTGACGTAGGCGTCGAGAATCTGCGGCGTGTCGCGCTCGGGGTCGACGGTGATGAAGATAACCTGCAGCGTCTTGCCGTCCTCGCCCATCATCTTTTTGATCTGCGCAGCGCGGGCCAGCGCCGTGGGGCACACCGCCGGGCACTGGGTGAAGCCGAAAAACACCATCGGCATCAACCCGCGATAACTCGACAGGGTTTTGACCTCACCGTCGGTGTCGGTCAACTTGAAGGTCCGGCCCATGATCTTGTTGCTCAGATCTTTGCCGTACTTGAAATCCAGCGCAGTGGTCGAACCGTCACAGCCGGCCAGTAGGCCCAGCCCCAAAAGGCCCATGCCGGTGACCACCTGACGGCGGGTCAGAAATTCATTCATCTGGCGAACTCTCGAAAGCAGCGGCTGGCGCCAACGCCAACCCTTTTTTCGTCCACCTCGCCGGGCGCAGGCGTTGATTGGCAGTCGCACTGCAGCAGCGAGGGACGAAGCGAAAAAAACAAGTGCGCGACAGTGTCGCGCAAAACCGGCTTGAATAGGTTACGAGCGGATTTTACGCAGGCCATCCGACGACGCTGCACGCCTTGACGCCCATGGGTCGGGAAACGCCCACTGCGACAAAACCGCGCACCTGACTGCAAGGCGCCGATCACCGCCCTCTTACGTGCTCCCTGCCAGAGGCAACAGAACCGGCCGGCAGAAGAAATGTTTGAACCCCGCCCCGCTGGCGCTGCCGAATTCCATCAGCAGGCCGCGCAAGCGCGCCAGGCAAAAGCCCGCGCACCTCGCGTCGGCGTCAACGGGTCGGAGACAGTCAGCCATGCGGGACGATGCACAAGGACTTGAATCACTGCTGGCGGATTTCGCCCACCGTGACAATCCCCACGTGCCCGACGCGCCCCTGCGGCACGCCATGCAGCGCTGCCTCGACAGCGGACTCGATCAACTGCCGTTGCCCGGCAGCGGTCGCACCCTCGAACGCTGGCGGCAATTGGCAACCGTGGCGGGCCTCGATCTGGCGCTGCTCAAACTCTACGAGGGCCATACCGACGCCCTTGCCATTCTGAAAGAGCTTGGCGCCGCGCCTTTCGAAGCACCCGGCATCTGGGGCGTGTGGGCCGCCGAGCCGCCCGACGCCAAGGTCGGCGTCAGCCAGCGCCACGGCGACAAGGTCCGCCTCAACGGCCGCAAGGCCTGGTGCTCCGGCGCCCAACAGCTGGATTACGCCCTGCTCACCGCCTGGGCCAGCGATGAGGCGCCGCAACTGGTGGCCGTCGATCTGAAGCAGCCGGGCGTGCGCTTCAGCAGCGAGACCTGGCAGGCCGTGGGCATGGCCGGCACCGCCAGCGGCGACGTGCACTTCGACGGCGCGGTCGGCATATGCGTGGGCAATAGCGGCGACTATCTGACCCGGCCAGGGTTCTGGCAAGGCGGCGCCGGGATCGCTGCCGCCTGGTACGGCGCGGCAGTGGCGCTGGCGAAAAGCTTGCGCGCGCACCGACACCACGGACGGCCAGAACCCCACGCCGACGCCCATCTGGGCAGCGTCGATGCAGCGCTGTGTGGCGCGGCGGCGGCCTTGCGCGAATGCGCGTCATGGATCGACGCCCATCCGCAGGACGACGCGAGCCTGAGGGTGCAGCGCCTGCGGGCGCAGGTCGAGATGGCGGTTGAACAGGTGTGCCGACATGTCGGCCGGGCGCTGGGCGCAACACCGTTCTGCCGCGATCCGCACTTTGCGCGGCTGGCCGCCGACCTCCAGGTGTTTATCCGACAAAGCCACGCCGAGCGTGACCTGGCGCATCTGGGCCAGCGAGTCGCCACGGTCGAACCCGAGGATTGGTCCCTATGAACGAAGCACAGCCATTCGGCGTCAGCGGGACACCGTTGAGCGCCTGGGAGAACAGCGTGGCGTTGCGCGGTGTGTGCCCGATCACCCTGGAAGAACTGGTTCCACCCGGCTCCCGCCTGATCGTGCTCGCGCCGCATCCCGACGACGAGGTGCTGACCTGCGGCGGACTGCTCGCAGCGATGGCCCAGCGGCAGAACGATGTGCACCTGGTTGCCGTCACCGACGGCGAAGGCAGCCATCCGCACTCGCCGCTGTGGCCCATGCAACGCCTGCGCACCGAGCGTCGGCGGGAAAGCCAGCAAGCCGTCGCGCACCTGGGCCTGGACGTGTCGAGGTTGTCTTGGCAACGGCTCGGCATGGGCGATGGTCAGGTTGCGGAGCATGCCGAGTCATTGATTGCGCTGCTCAGCGAAGACCTGCGTCCCTCGGATGTGTTGCTGACCACCTGGCGCCACGACGGCCACTGCGACCACGAAGCCGTCGGCCATTGCGCGGCCCAGGCGGTGGCCAACACCGGCGCGACACTGGTGGAAATTCCGGTGTGGGCCTGGCATTGGGCGGAACCGAATGACCCGCGCATCCCTTGGGAACAGGCCCGCAAATTCTGGCTCAGCGATGAGCAACTGCGGCGCAAGCGCGACGCCATCGGTGCTCACTTGAGTCAGCTGGAAAACGACCCGAGCACCGGCGCGCCCGCGGTGCTGAACCCGCAAACGCTGGAGCGTCTGCTGCAACCCTTCGAACTGGTGTTTCTGTGAGCATCACAGGTGAGTATTTCGACAAACTGTTCGCCAGCAGTGACGACCCTTGGGCCTTTCGCACGCGTTGGTACGAGCATCGCAAACGCGATCTGACCCTTGCTGCCCTGCCGCGTCAGCGCTACGCGCGCATCTTCGAGCCGGGCTGCGCCAATGGCGAATTGAGCCTGCGCCTGGCCGAACGGTGCGACGCATTGTTGTGCATGGACCTCAGCCCCCGGGCCGTCACCCTGGCCCGCGATCGCCTGAGTGCGCACGCCCATGTGCAAGTGCTGGAAGGTTGTCTGCCCCAGGACTGGCCTGTAGGGCAATTCGATCTGGTGGTGATCAGCGAATGGGCCTACTACCTGACGCCGGATGCCTTTGGCGAGATCATCGAGCGCATTCGTGAAAGCCTGACGCCCGATGGCGCGGTGCTGGCGTGCCACTGGCTGCACCCCATCGAAGGCTGCCCCATGGAGGGCCGCGAAGTGCATCAGGTCCTCGCGCGGCACTTGGCGATGGAACGCACGCTGCATCACGCCGAGCGGGATTTCCTGCTGGAAATGTGGAGCAAGGACTCGCGCGGAATCGACCTCAACGAGGCCGTTCGCTGATTCGGGCGTCAAACAAGCTGCGGGCCGATGAAGGCCTGCGCGCCTGACTCGCCCAGCAGTCCGTTGACGAACAGGCGCGCCTGCCGGGTCAGTTGGTCAATGTGTCGATCACGCTGTTTTTCCGCATCGGTCATCGCACGCTTGCCGTGCTGCTTCAACAGATAGCTGTGGATCTGCCGCACTTCCAGCGAGTTGTAGATCGGTGCGATGTCCAGCACGGCCAACAAGCCGTCGGTTTGCTGGTCGCGGGTGTTCATCAGCACCTGCGGCCCGCGTGCTCCCAGCACCTGAAAGCCCAGCGCCTCGAACACCGGCACTTTCGCAACGAAGCACGCCAGCTCGGCGTGGGGATAGCGTTCGGTCATTTTCTCCAGCATGGCCCGCGCCACGCCCTGACGACGGCGCGCCGTCTGCACTGCCATGTACGCCACGGCGCACGCCTGCGGGTCCTGTTGAACCGGCAGATAGAGCAAGAAGCCGATGACGACCGAAGGGTCCTCGGCATCCAGCGCCACGATCAATTCCACCGCAATCCCCCGCGATCCGTCCATCGCCTGCACGTACTGATGCACCTCATGGCCGACGCCGTATTGATACAGCGGGTACAACGGATTGCTCGGGGCGATGGCGACCATGCTGAGCTCGGTGACGTAGTCGATCACCATCTGCATGATCTGGCTCTTGATCGATTCCGGCGGCGTGGCGTCGAGGCGCATGACGGTAAACGTGGGGCTGGGCATTGTGATTCTGAATCCGGGGTCGGGCGGTGGGTTCGAGCCGTGCATGATACCCGCGCACTGCCTCAATTATCGAACCCTGCCGCTAATGCGAAGCCCAGTGGGACAGTTTGCGCTGGACGTCAGCGGCACCTGCCAGACACTGGCTGGCGGAGTGACCCGGTGAGCTGCGTTCCAGCGTGGTGACCGGCCTGCCGGGAGGGGAATAAATGGTGATCTGCCGTGCCCCCACCGGCTGAAATTCGATGCGGGTGCCGTCTTCCAGATACAGCGCCTCATCGGCGTATTTTCCGTCCATCGCGTGGTAATAAGGCGGAGCGCTCAAGCAGGTGCGCAGGTCGCCGTCGTCGAAGATTTCCACGTAGAACGTGCCGCCGGCATGGGGGCCGGCCCAGAGTCCGGTAAGGTTCTCGGGTGGGGAAGACGCGCTCACGGAGGTGTAATCCACTAACGACGGTCCGGTTGTTTTGGTATTACTGGCGGTGCCAGTGCAGCCAGACGCGCACAACACAAACGCCGCACATAATAGCGTGAGTGTGGTTCGCGCTCTGCTAAAACGTTTATGCATAGCGAACTTACTTCCAGCTTGTTATTGACTCGCAGGCTTGATGGAAGTGCAAAGACTTCACTCGTTCATGCGCCTGCGGTAACAAAGTTAGGTAGGGCTGTTTCCGACTCTAGTCTGCCCCCACAACCCCCGCAACTTTGAGCGATGGGATGCACCGGCGCGTGCATGGCCTGGCCCCACTCCAGCGCACTCTGTAGCCGCCTTTCCGCCCTCGTCATCGTGAGCCGATCTCGCCCAACGCCGCCCCGTTCGCCATCTGAATGCTTTTCCCCCGTGATCAGATTGCAAACACGGCCTATGCTTCGAAAGAGTGGATGGTCAGTGGCGCTGAAAATTTTATCCAGACTCCAGGTCCCGGAGTTGAACCCCCTATACGGCGCACAGTCCATGCACTACATCCCAAGGGGGAACATCGATGAATGACTTATCAAAAGCTTCAGGGCTGAGGCGTTTTACTTCCATCATTGCAGGCATCTTTGCTCTGTTTCTGGTGGTTGGCGGTATCTGGCTGCTCTCATTGGGCGGCTCTTTTTATTATCTGTTCCTGGGCGTCGCGCTGCTGGTATTCGCCGTCCTGTTGTGGCGACGTTCCGCTGCATCGCTGTGGCTCTACGGCGCGCTGATGCTGATCACCGTGGTCTGGGGCCTGTGGGAAGCCGGCACGGATTTCTGGGCGCTGGTACCGCGTTTCGACATCCTCGGGGTGTTGGGTCTGTGGCTGCTGATCCCGGGGGTCACCCGTGACATTCCGGAGCGTCTGAAGCCGGGCAAAACCTTTTTATCCGCGACATTGGCCCTGGCGATCGTGGTGATGGTGTATTCCATCTTCAACGACCCGCAGGAAATCAACGGCAGCATGGCGACGGCGCAACCCGCGCAGCATCAGCCTGTCGAAGGCATCGCCAACGGCGACTGGCCTGCTTACGGCCGCACGCAGTCGGGCACGCGTTATTCCCCGCTGACTCAGATCAACGATGGCAACGTCAAAGACCTTCAGGTGGCCTGGACCTTCAACAGCGGCGAATCGAAAACCGCCAATGACTCCGGCGAGACCACCAACGAGCTGACGCCGATCAAGGTTGGCGACAACATGTACATCTGCACCACCCACCAGATCCTGGTGGCGCTGGACCCGGCCACCGGTAAAGAGAAGTGGAGATTCGATCCCAAGCTCAAATCCGATCCGTCCTTCCAGCACTTGACCTGCCGTGGCGTCGCCTACTTCGATCAGGCTGACACCACTCAGTTTGCGAAAAGCCTGGAAGGCACCCAACCGGTCGCCACCAGCTGCCCGCGCAAGGTGTTCCTGCCGGTCAACGACGGTCGCCTGTTCGCCATCAACGCCGACACAGGCGCACCCTGTGCCGACTTCGCCAAAAACGGCGAGCTGGACCTGCTGCACTTGCAGCCCTACCCGTATCCGGGCGGCCTCGAACCCACCTCCCCGCCTGTCGTGACCGGCACCACCGTGATCATCGGTGGCTCGGTGACCGATAACCTGTCGGTGCACGAGCCGTCCGGCGCGATCCGTGGCTACGACGTCAACACCGGCGCGCTGAAGTGGATCTTCGACACCGGTGCCGAAGACCCGAATGCAATACCGGGCGACGGCAAAACCCTGGTCAACAACTCGCCGAACGCTTGGGCTCCGCTGGCCTATGACGCGAAAACCGACGTGGTCTACGTGCCAACCGGCAATCCGACGCCCGACATCTGGGGCGGCAACCGCACCCCGGTGATGGAGCGTTACGCCAGTTCGATCGTCGCGATGAACGGTTCCACCGGCAAACTGGTGTGGAGCTTCCAGACCACGCACCACGACTTGTGGGACATGGACGTACCGGCCCAGCCTACCCTGGCTGACGTGAAAACCGGCAGCGGCGAAGCCGTCCCTGCGGTGTACGTGCCGACCAAGGCCGGCAACCTGTTCGTGCTGGACCGTCGCGATGGCAAGCCGATCGTGCCCGTCCATGAAATGCAGGTGCCTGCCGGTGAAGCGGCGCCAGGCGATCGGGTCAGTCCGACCCAGCCCCGCTCGGACCTCAATCTGACGTCCGTTCAAACCCTGTCCGACAAGGAGATGTGGGGTGCGACGATGTTTGACCAGCTGGTCTGTCGCGTGATCTTCAAGCAGCTGTCCTACAACGGCCAGTACACGCCGCCATCCGAGCAAGGGACGCTGGTGTTCCCGGGTAACTTGGGTGTCTTCGAATGGGGTGGTATCTCGGTGAACGCTGACCGTCAGGTCGCGCTGATGAACCCGATGGCGCTGCCGTTCGTGTCCAAACTGATTCCCCGTGGCCCGAACAACCCGCTGTGGCCTAAAGAAGGTGCCACCGGCAGCGGTACCGAAATGGGCATTCAGCCTCAGTATGGCGTGCCTTACGGCGTCGAAATCAATGCCTTCCTGTCGCCACTCGGCCTGCCGTGCAAAGAGCCGGCGTGGGGCTATGTGGCCGGCGTGGACATGAAGACCCACGACGTGGTCTGGCGCAAACGCATCGGCACCATCCGCGACAGCCTGAAGGGCATCCAGCTGCCGCCGCTGAAAATCGGCGTGCCAATGCTGGGTGGTCCGATCTCCACGGCCGGCAACCTGATGTTCATCGCCGGTACGCAGGACAACTACCTGCGCGCCTTCAACGTCACCAACGGCGACCTGCTCTGGGAAGCACGCTTGCCAGCGGGCGGTCAAGCCACCCCGATGACCTATGAGAGCAATGGCAAGCAGTACATTGTGATCATGGCCGGCGGGCATGGCTCGTTTGGCACGAAGATGGGCGACTCGCTGATCGCCTACGCCCTGCCGTCGAAATAATCAGCGGCTGAGCGGCAACAAAAAGCCCGAGTGATCGGGCTTTTTGTTGTTTGCGATTCAAGTCATGGGCTGGCCATTTCTGGCGAACGCCGATGGCTTACTCGGTCTTGATCACACCCGTCATCGCCGTATAACGACTCTGCGGATTCTTGAGCTTGTCGAGCACCTCATCGGGCGTGGACTCGCGGAACACCACCATGTGCCCCACCTCCTCGCCGCCCTCGGTGACGCGCTCGATGTCGTTGATCATCCAGGTTTTCAGCTCTTCCACGCTGATGCCCAGTTGCTCGGCGACCTGACCGTGGAAGCGCTCTGCGTCGTATTGATTGAATTCGTCGTGGTTCATGGCCTTGGCCTCCTTTAGCGAGTGTAAGTCTGAGGCCCCACGTGGCGCGCACAGTTCAGTCCACGTGGACGCGCGGTGCCAAGCACCGGCATCGGCAGAAGACCGAGGGCGCACGAACCGCCCCTTCCCGGCTAAAGCCGGTCCCACTAAAAGCATCACGCTCGACTTGTAGGACTGGCTTCAGCCGGGAAAGCGTCGGGCGTTACACCGCAAGATTGAGAGTGTTAACACCGGCCCCTTCCCGGCTGAAGCCGGTCCCACGAAAAGCAATGCAGTCCACTGGAACACCGCGGACTGATAGTGGGACCGGCTTCAGTCGGGAAGGCGGCAGACGTCACGCTACAAAAACAACGGACGGTCACGCCCAAACCAGCAACTGACAAACCGACCTCCGCCTTCAGCCATCGGCATGCGACAATCACGCACCGAACACCGTCGGCCCTTTTACGGTCTGACGTTGAGACTCTCCCCGCGGATGAACCCGATGATCAATGCCCTCGTCTTTTTCGCAACCGTGATCGGCATGGAAGGCTTTGCCGTGTTTGCGCACAAGTACATCATGCACGGTTGGGGCTGGGGCTGGCATAAGTCGCACCATGAGCCGAGAACCGGCTGGTTCGAGAAGAACGATCTGTATGCCGTGGTGTTCGCCGGCTTCGCCATCGTGCTGATTGCGCTGGGCACTGCCGGCGCGCACCCACTGGAGTGGATCGGCGCGGGCATGACCGCTTACGGCTTTCTGTATTTCATCGCCCACGATGGTCTGGTGCACAAGCGCTGGCCGTTCAAATACGTGCCGCGCAATGGCTATCTCAAGCGCCTGTATCAGGCGCATTTGATGCATCACGCGGTATCGGGCAAAGAGCGTTGCGTGTCGTTCGGCTTTCTCTACGCGCCGAGCGTCACTCGGTTGCGCGCCCAGCTTCGACGCTTGCATGACGGCCCGTTGCACAAGTCCGACCCGGACGTTGCCAAAGGTTCGCCGGTCGCGCCGGCCACTGCCGACCTCGAGACGCGCTAGCCTTCCACGCCCCCACCAACACCAGTCGCAGCTTGTCCAGCTTGCTGGTCGAGACCCGCGCATCCCACGCCCGGGCGCCACGTTCCCTGACCTTCACGCCGATCTCCCGATAGACGCAACCCGCCGTCGCCACCGCCCACGCCGATCGCCATGGCAGCGCGGTCAGGCCGGCATTGGCGCTCTCGTAATACGGCTCGGCCATGTCCACCAGCCGCTTCGCCAGCACCGCCACCGCCGGACGATGCTCCGGGGCTGCAAGGCGATCATGGGGAATGCCCAGTTCATCCAGCCAGTCCCCCGGCAAGTAGCAGCGCCCCACCGAGGCATCTTCGACGATGTCCCGGGCGATGTTGGTCAGCTGAAACGCCAGGCCCAGATCGCAGGCCCGGTCGAGGGTAGCCTCGTCACTCACGCCCATGATCTGCGCCATCATCAAGCCGACCACGCCGGCCACGTGATAGCAGTACTCCAGCGTGTCTTCGATGCGTCGATACTCGCGCTGGCTGACGTCCATCGCGAAGCCATCCAGATGCTGCAGGGCATAACGCTGCTCGATGCCATGGCGCATGACAACCTCCCTGAACGCCTCGAACGCCGGACTGTGGGTCGGCGTCCCGGCGTACACGGCGTGGGTCTGGGCGATCAGCCGTTGCAGTCTTTCGGTGACGTCCTGCTGACTGACCACCGTCGCCGAATGCCCTGCTTCCTGACCGTCAATGACGTCGTCGCAATGCCGGCACCACGCATAGAGCATCACCGCGCTGCGCCGGGTCACCGGGTCAAACAGGCGTGACGCCGCCGCGAAGCTTTTCGAGCCGACTTCGATGCTCTGGGTGGCATGGTCGAGCAGCGCCTGATCGGCGACGCTCATGAGTGCAGGTCCTCCAGCATCAGCCCGGCCGTGGCTTTGGCCGAACCGATGACGCCCGGCACGCCGGCGCCCGGGTGTGTGCCGGCGCCGACCAGGTACAGATTGCTCAGGCTCGCGTCGCGGTTATGGGGGCGGAACCACGCGCTCTGGCGCAGGATCGGCTCAAGGGAAAACGCCGAACCGAGGTGCGCGTTGAGCTCTCCCTTGAAATCCTGCGGCGTGAAGATGCGGCTGGTGACCAGATCTTCGCGCAGCCCCGGCATGTAGTGCTTTTCCAGGTACTCGAAAATCCGGTCGCGATAACGCGGCCCTTCCACTTCCCAGTCGATATCGGCATTGCCCAGGTGCGGCACCGGCGACAGCACGTAATGGCTCGAACAGCCCGGCGGCGCCAGGCTCGGGTCAGTGATGCACGGCGCGTGCAGGTACAGCGAGAAATCTTCGGCCAGCGCTGCGCCTTTGAAAATCTCCTGGATCAGCGCCTTGTAGCGCGGGCCGAAGCACACGGTGTGATGCTGCAACTGGGGCTGCGGGCGCTTGAGCCCGAAGTGGATGACGAACAGCGAATTGCTGAAGCGCTTGCCTTTCAGCCGTGCGCCCTCCTTGACCCCGCGGGGATGGCCGCCGAGCAGCTCGGCGTAGGTGTGCATGACATCGGCGTTGGAGGCCACGCAGTCGACATTGATCTGCCGACCATCCTTGAGCCGCACGCCGGTCACTCTCTGGCCACTGGTGTCAATGCTGGCGACATCGGCGTTGAGCTCGACACGCCCGCCGATGTCTTCGAACAGCTTGACCATGCCCTGCACCAGCGCGCCGGTCCCGCCCTTGGGAAACCACACCCCCCACTGCCGTTCAAGGGCGTGAATCAGCGTGTAAATGGAGGACGTCGCAAACGGGTTGCCACCGACCAGCAGCGAGTGAAAGGAAAACGCCTGACGCAGTTTGTCGTCCTCGATGAACTGCGACACCATCGAATACACGCTGCGCCACGCCTGCAACTTCGCCAGCTGCGGGCCGGCCTGAACCATGTCGCGGAAGGACAGAAACGGCACCGCCCCGAGCTTCAGATAACCCTCTTGAAACACCGCTTTGGAGTACGCCAGAAAGCGCTGATAGCCGGCGACGTCCTTGGGGTTCATCGCGGCAATCTGGGTGTCCAGGGACTGCTGATCGTTGGCGTAATCGAACTTCGTCCCGTCTTCCCAGCACAGGCGATAGAACGGCGACACCGGCAGCAACTCGACGTAATCCTTGATGGATTTGCCGGCCGCGGTGAACAGCTCTTCGATGGCCGTCGGGTCGGTGATCACCGTCGGCCCCGCGTCGAAGGTGAAACCCTGATCTTCGTAGACGTAGGCGCGGCCGCCGGGCTTGTCGCGTTTTTCCAGCAGCGTCGTCTGCACGCCCGCCGCCTGAAGCCGGATGGCCAGGGCCAGGCCGCCGAAACCGGCACCAATCACAATTGCGGTTTTTGCTTGGGTCATGTCAATTCTCATGATGCTTAGGCAGGTGATGCTTGGGTAAGTAACGGGCAGCGGCTGTGACAGCCTCGTTGATCGGCACGGGCGGTTTTCCGGTCAGCACGCGCAGCTTGTCGGCCAGGGTGCTGCGGCCTGCGTAGAAACGGCTGATCAGGCCTTCGGACAGGCCGTAGAACCGCTGCATCACCTGCCAGCGATTCGACGGACGTCCGGCCAGAAACAGCATGCGGTTCAGCAGCCGATAGAAACGCTGGGAGTGCCAGGCTTCCTGCGCGATGGCGCGGATGCCTGCGTCCAGTGAGTCGGCATCCAGCGTTGGTTGAGCAGCGATCCACTCCGCCAGCCGCACGGCATGGGGCAGCGAATAGCCGGTGGTGCAATGAAACAGTCCGGCGCGCAAACCGGATCGCGGCTGCCCCGCCGCCTCGCGCCAGAAGCCGGCGAAATCCCCGGCCAGGGTGATCGGCAGCACGCCCTGCTCTTCGCGCAGGCACTCGGCAATCTCCCAGCCATGGGCGGCAGCGTAATCGGCGATGTGCTGACGAAGCTGCTCGGCGGAAAACGAGTGGTGATCCACGTAGTGGGTGTCTTCGATCAGCAGGGTGTCGGCCGAAAAAGGCAGCACGTAGACGAAGCGATAGCCCTCACTCTGCGCGACGCGGGCGTCCATGATGATCGGCGCGGTCAGGCCGTGGGGCACCTTCAAGCGCAGCAACTGACCCAGAAATGCCTGCTGCCCCAACACCATGTGCGCCGTGGCCTGCACGCCGCGGCCGTCGATCACCGCGCTGGCCTGAAGCCGCTCGCCGCTGTCCAGCACGACGGTGCGCGGGGTCAGTTCGGTGATGCGTCGACCGGTTAGCAGCGTATCGCCCAGGGCGGGCTCGATGACCTCGGCAAAGCGTTCCGACGTAATGCTGGCGTAGCCACTGTTCAGCCGCCGCGAACGTTGCGGGAAGTGCACGTCATAGGTCGCCCAGCGCTGCACCGCCAGCGGCTGCAGCCATTGATGCTGCTCGGCCGTGAGGTCGCCTTCGTGGTAGGACCAGGTGTGGTTGCCGCCCAGGTGCGTCTGCTCTTCGATGCACAGCACGGACAGCTCCGGCCGCAGCTGCTTCAGGCGCCAGGCGATCAGCCCGTTGGCCAGTCCGCCGCCAGCGAGAATCAAGTCATACGTCATGGCAACTGCCTCGCCAGCACCGGCTCGCCCGTGCGCACCACGGCTTCGACAATGTCGGCGGCGCGAGACGTGCCGCCAGCCTGGGCCAGTTCGGTCGCCAGTTGATCAAAAGGTTCGGTGGACAGCCCGCGCAGTTGCGTCAGTCGCTCGCGGATCTGCCCTGCCCCGGCGCCGCGCCGCAGTTGCAGACCAATGCCGGCGTGGGTAACCCGGGACGCCACGCCCGGCTGATCGAAGGCGATGGGCATGACCAGCATCGGCGTGCGCGCGACGATGGCGTCCATCACCGTGTTCAAGCCGCCATGGGTCACCACCGCATCGGCGTGTTGCAGCGCCCATTGTTGCGGCGCGAAGTCGGTCACCCAGGTCGCGCCGGCCTTGATCAGGCGCTGCTCCTGCCGGGCATCGAGCCCGCCGCAATGGGCGACCAGCAACTGCGCGTTCAATTGTCGGCTGGCCGTGGTGATGCGCTTGAACATGTCAAAACGACTGCCCTGCAGCGTGCCGAGACTGGCGAAGATGAACGGCCGCTCAGGGTCAATCGGCCACTCGCCCTGTTGTTCGGCTTGAGCCGCCCGCAGCGGCCCGACCTCGTGAAAATTCACAGGCGGATGCTGACGGGGGAAATCGAAACCGGGGATGGTCTGGCTGATCTGCGCGTAGGGTGAAAGGCATTCATGCAGGCCGTCGCGGGGCTCGATGGCCAGTCGGCGTGACGCATCACGCAGCACCTTGCTCAACGGCCTCATCAACCAGTCGTACACCTTGCGGCTGCCTTCATACATAGGCTGACTGCGTTCATCGGTGGCGTAGGCAAAGGGCATCACCGGCAGCGGCAGTTGCGGCTCGCGGTTGACCGGCAAGGCGCAGGCCACCGACACGTATGGCAAGCCCAGCCCTTCGGCGACCATCCCGCCTGCCGCTTCCATCTGATCGCAGAGCAAGGCCTCGATCTGCCGCACCGCCAGCGCAGACGGCAGCTCGGCGCACAGCATGCGGGTGGTGTCGCACAGGTCGCGGATCACCCGGCGCAGGCGCAGCGGATTATTCGAACAGGCGGCACGGCGCAGCGCCGCTTCGAGGCTGCCCGGCGGATGACTGAGGGCGCCGAGGGCATGAAAGCCGATGCGCGGGTCGGTCAGCCAGCGCCGTGCGTCGGCCTGCTGGAAAAAGGTCACCTGATGACCGCGGTCGATCAATGTCCCGGCCAACGCCTGAAACCCTTGAAAGTGGCTGTAGAACGCTGGCGCCACGACGGCAAAATGCGTCATGAGAGCAACGTCTGCAGGGTGTTGGGCGCCAGCAACCGGGCGCTGCGCAACGCGCGAAGGTCAGCCGAGCCGGTGCAGAAACAGGCGATGCGCAGCTGGCGGATGACAATGTCGAAGTGTTCGATGACTGCAGCCGTCGACAGGGTCGCGTTGCGCAGCACGCCTGCGGCCTGACCGACGACATCGGCGCCCAGACGAATGGCCTTGGCCACGTCGATGCCATTGTGAATGCCGCCGGATGCGATCAGCGGCGCGTCCGGCAGTGCCTGGCGGACCATGGCCAGGCTGACGGCGGTCGGAATGCCCCATTGCGCAAACGCCATGGCAACTTCGCGATCGGCCGGGTTCTCGGCGCGCTCGGCCTCGACCGCCGCCCAACTGGTGCCGCCAAGCCCGGCGATGTCCAGCACGTGCACCCCGGCTTGCACCAGCGCCTGCGCCACATCGACAGACAGGCCCGCGCCCACTTCCTTGACCACCACCGGCACGCCGACATCCAGCACCACGCGGTGGATCGCTTCGAGAATGCCCTGCCAGCGCCGGTCGCCGCCGGCCTGAACCGCTTCCTGCAACGGATTCAGATGAATGATCAACGCATTGGCCTGAAGCATGTCGACCGCACGACGAGCCATGTCCAGGCCGTCAGGCTCGATCAGCTGCGCGGCGCCGATGTTGCCCAGCAGCGCGATGTCCGGCGCCAGACGCCGCAGTTCGCGGGTCAGGCCCTGATCACCGCCGCTTTGCAAGGCCACCCGCTGCGACCCGACGCCCATGGCGATGCCCAGCTCCTGGGCGGCTTCGGCCAGATGACGGTTGATCGCGGTGGCCCGGTCGGCCCCGCCGGTCATGGAACTGATGAGCAGCGGCGCGCGCAAGGCAATGCCCAGCAGTGAGCTGCTGACGTCAACGTCGTCCAGATTCAACTCCGGCAGCGCACAGTGTTCGAAACGGATGTCGTCCAGTCCGGAGAAGGAGGAACGCACGCTGGCGCGTCGGTCCAGCACGATATCAAGGTGATCGTCTTTGCGACGACCCATATCGCTGTGAGTCATACTCGCTCCCTGCAGCTGAATTATTGAACGGGCTATACGGTCTTCTGCATACGGAATCTTGTACAAAGCCGATTTTCCTGTACAACTTTGCCGTATCTTGAGGCATTAAGAAACAGCAGTCGTTCCGTGATGACCGGTCTCGCACGCCGAACCGCTCCGCGACGAACAGTTTTACCGCTAAAGCATAGGGAAAGACCGATGGCAGGTAACCTCGACACAACAATCAAATCGGGCTTTGCCGGGCGACTGGGAGACGTCCGGGCGGCCATCGAAACGCGGCTCTCCGAGCTGCTGCCCGAGTCCGGCAACGAGCGCGACCTGGTGGCGCTGGCCATGCGCGAATCGACTTTGGCACCGGGCAAGCGCATGCGCCCGGTGCTGTTGGTGCTCGCTGCCGAAGGACTGGTTGAGGACGGCCGCGAAAACAGCCGCACGATCAGGCGACAGGCCGTGGACCTGGGCTGCGCCGTCGAGATGATCCACGCCGCATCGCTGGTGCTCGACGACATGCCGTGCATGGACAACGCGTCGCTGCGGCGCGGTCAGCCCACGGTTCACCTGAAGTTCGGTGAGGACGTGGCGATTCTGACCGCCATCGCCCTGCTCAGCCGTGCGTTCGGTGTCGTCGCCACCATCAGTGATCTGGCCGCCACCACCCGCACCGAGCTGGTCGAAGTGCTGGCCAATACGGTCGGCATGCAAGGCCTGGTGCGCGGGCAGTTCCAGGACCTGCGCGACGGCCAGCACAGCCGCGACGCGGACGAGATCGCCCTGACCAACAACCTGAAAACCGGCGTGCTGTTCGGCGCGATCATGGACATGGCCTGGCTGATCAGCGGCGCCCGGGAAGACCAGCGGCCGCTGCTGCAGAATTTCGCCATGGAGCTGGGCCAGGCCTTCCAGATGTACGACGATCTGCGCGACCGCTGCGCCGACAGCGACAAGGATCAAGGCAAGGACGACGGCAAATCCACGTTCGTTTCGCTGTACGGCGAGGACAAGGTCAGGCGCCAACTGGTGCTGCACCTGTCCAGCGCCGAGCAGGCCTTGCGTGAGGTCTACGGCGACGCCTCGACCATCGCCGGCTACCTGCGGCTGATCTTCGAGAAAGCCGCGGTCAACGGCTAGCCGATTGCGAACCCAGTTTTGCGATGGCCTGCTTGAGTTGTTCGCCGTCGGAGAATCGTTCCTGGCGGATGACCGCGCCGTTTTTCAGCGTCAGCCACTGCACGGTGTCGCGGTCGCCGTCGTACGCCGAGGCGACACGGGCGTCGCGGTCCAGCAGGATTCGGTACTTGGCCGAGCGCATCGCCGGGACCGCCACCATCTTCACCAGCGAGGGCATCTTCTCGATGTCCGCCACGTACACCACGTGGCGCTGCTCCAGGTAACCTTCGGGACCCTCTTCAAGGGCGGCGTTGACCATCTTCGCCGCCGACATGCTGCGGGCGATCAAGAGCACCTGGGCCTGGTCGTCCAGCGTGTAGGCCTTGTCGAACTGGTCGAGCAGCGTCCATTTGGCGACCGGCTGGGGCGCGTCATGTGCGAAGGCATTGAGACTGAGAAACAGAGCGAGGGCCGCAAATTGCCGCATGGTGTAAATCCCTTCAGCAGGAAAGATTGAACAAGAATAAGCGTCGGGGATAAGGACCGGCCTGCCCGCGCGAATTACCCTTTTTGGCGCCAATAATGGCTCAACAAATGAAGCGTGCGCCAATTTACCAGCAAGCGGTCCGGCCGGTTCGCCTGTTATGGGTTTTGCAGGTGATTTATCCCGGATAACCCTATAGGCTCGGCACCACTCGCGCCCACCGCCATTGTCCGGACACTCAATGAACCTTCAGCAGCGCAACAACGTGCACGTCATGGGTGACGGCCGGGCGACCCTGATTTTTTCCCATGGATTTGGTTGCGATCAGGCCATGTGGCGCTTGATCAGCCCCCATTACGCCGACCGCTTCAACGTCGTACTTTACGATCTGGTGGGCGCTGGCAATTCGGCCATCGAAGCCTACGATCCCCAGAAATACGCCACGCTGAACGGCTACGCCCACGACCTCGCGGAACTCGTCCGCGAATTCGGCACGGGCCCGGTGATCATCGTCGGCCACTCGGTCAGCGCGATGATCGGCGTACTGGCGGACCGACAGGCCCCAGGGCTGATCGCCGCCCACGTGATGATCGGCCCCTCCCCGTGCTACGTGGACTCCGGCGATTACGTCGGCGGCTTCTCCGAAGAGGACGTGCATTCGCTCCTCGATACCCTCGACAGCAACTACCTTGGCTGGTCGAGCACCATGGCCCCGGTGATCATGGGCGCACCGGGTCAACCGGCGCTGGGCGAAGAGCTGACCAACAGTTTCTGCCGCACTGACCCGGAGATCGCCAAGCAGTTTGCCCGCGTCACGTTTCTCTCGGACAACCGCAAGGACGTCGCCGGCCTGACCACGCCGACGCTGATCCTGCAATCGACCGACGACCTCATCGCCCCGGTTGCCGTCGGTGAATACCTGCACGCCGCGTTGCCCAACAGCACCCTGAAGCTGGTCGATAATGTCGGCCATTGCCCTCACTTGAGTGCGCCCGCCGCCTGTTCCGATGCGATCGATGCGTTCCTCGGGCGGTGGGTCAGCCTCAATGCCGAGTGATTTCGCGGCAGCACCGGACGTCGTCGAACTGTTCGAAGGCGCGCCGTGCGGTCTGGTGGTCACCGACGAAGACGGGCGGATCCTGCGCGCCAACCGCACGTTCTGCGACTGGCTGGGCTACACCGGCGACGAGCTGAGCGGCATGCTTTTCCAAAACCTGCTCACGGTCGGCGGGCGCATCTTCCACCAGACCCACTGGGCGCCGTTGATGCGCTTGCAGGGCTCGGTGGCGGAGGTCAAGTTGAGCATTGTTCATCGCGACCGTCGCCAGATCATCATGCTGCTCAACGGCGTGCGCCGGGAGCATGAAGGCAAGGTCTACAACGAGCTGGCGTTTTTCGGCACCGCTGACCGAGACAAATACGAGCGCGAGCTGCTCAAGGCACGCAAGGCGGCGGAAGAGCTGCTGCAGGAAAAAACCGCCGCCGAGGCTGCGTTGCGTCAGGCCCAGGCGGAACTCAATGAGGCTTACAAAACCGCCCAGCGACGCGCCACGTTTGCCGAACAGATGGTGGCGATCGTCAGCCACGACCTGAAGAACCCCCTCACCGCGATCAAGATGGCCACCGACCTGCTCGCTCGCGGTGAACGCACGGCCCAGGAAACCCGGTTGTTCAAGCAGGTCGGCGATTCGGTGCAGCGCGCCACCCGGATGATCGCCGACCTGCTCGACCTGACGGTGATCCGGGTCGGGCGCGGCATCAGCGTCAACCCCACGGAAGTCGATCTGCACACCTTCATCGGCCATTGCGTTGATGAACTGCGTGTTGCTTTCCCCCGCGCGGAACTGGCGCACTGCTCGGATGGCACGGGGCTCGTGGCGCTGGATAACGACCGTCTGTTTCAGGTGATCGGCAACCTCACGGCGAACAGCGTGGCGTATGGGGACATTGCCAGACCGGTGACCATTACTTCCGCGCTGGAGGCCGGGACGGTGGTGATTGCCGTGCATAACTTCGGCCCGGTCATTCCCGAAGTGCAGCGCACCCGTCTGTTCGAGCCGCTGACTCGCGGCGTGGATGTGGACGCCGAGCTGCGAAGCGTAGGGTTGGGGTTGTTTATCGTCCGCGAGATCGCCCGGGCCCATGGGGGTGATGTGTCCGTGGTCTCCGACGCGGTGGAAGGCACGACCTTCACAGTGAGGCTTCCGCGGTGTGCCGGTGAAGCGGTGGCGTCCGGGGATTGAGCATTCAGCTGTAGGACTGGCTTTAGCCGGGAAGGCGTCGGCAGTCACGCTGCAAAAATTATGGTGCTCACACTGGCCTCTTCCCGGCTAAAGCAGGTCCCACTAATCAACCGCGTACTCATAGTGGAACCAGCTTCAGCCGGGAAAGCGCCGGCAGTCACACTGCAGAGTTGATGGTGCTCACACTGGCCTCTTCCCGGCTGAAGCCAGTCACACTAATCAACCGCGTACTCATAGTGGGACCGGCTTTAGCCGGGAAATCGTCGGCAGCCACGCTGCAGAATTGAGGGTGCTCACACTGGCCTCTTCCGGGCTGAAGCCGGTCCCACTATTCAACCGCGTACTCATAGTGGGACCAGCTTTAGCCGGGAAGGCGTCGGCAGCCACGCTGCAGAATTGAGGGTGCTCACACTGGCCTCTTCCCGGCTGAAGCCGGTCACACTAATCAACCGCGTACTCATAGTGGGACCGGCTTTAGCCGGGAAATCGTCGGCAGTCACGCTGCAGAATTGAGGGTGCTCACACTGGCCTCTTCCCGGCTAAAGCAGGTCCCACTAATCAAACCGCGTACTCATAGTGGGACCGGCTTTAGCCGGGAAGGCGTCGGCAGTCACGCTGCAGAATTGACGGCGCTCACACTGGCCTCTTCCGGGCTGAAGCCGGTCCTACCAGCGCGCGCATCTGACGAACTATCGTTCACCCGTTAGGCATGCGCGCCGCCACCGCTTCGATCTCGATCTGCATCCCGTCCAATGCCAGGCGGGGTACCGGGATCAGTGTGCACACCGGCTTCATATGACCGGCCCATGCCCGATCCGCCTCCTCGACCCACATGCGCAACCGTTCCTCCGTGTGATCAACGATCAGCAGCGTCAGTTTGAGGATGTGCTGAAGGTCGGCCCCGCGGGATTGCAGGGCGGTGCGGACGTTGGATATGGCTTGGGCTGCCTGTTCGGCGAAGACCGGGGACAGCTGACCTTGGGCATCCTCACCGCCCTGCCCGGCGATGAACAGCCACTCGGCGTTAGGGCTCACGGCGGCGAGATGGGAATACGCATTGGGGGCCGGATCATACAAGCCTGGCGGGTTGGACAACGCGAAGGGTGAAGCAAGGTGGGTTTGCGGCATGGGAATGATCCTGAACGTGGGAGCGCCCAGTCTCGAACCTCCACCTAAGTCGAGGTCAAGGGCGCGCTCCCGTCCGAATCGATTTTCCGGGGCGAATCAATTCTCCAGCGCATACCGCCGGCAATGCTCCAGATAGCCCTGCTCGTGGCTGCCCACCAGATGCACGACGTTGCTCCACAGCCACGACGGCGCATCCAGTGTCTGCGAGCGGTTGAGCTGCAGTTCGCGCATCCACGACGAACGCGTGGCGAGGTCCATTTGCCGGGCGTGGGCCAGGCCGACGACGCGGGCCAGGTAACCGGCGGCTTTCATGGCTTCGCGCTCGCTCAGTTGATCAAGCTCAAGCTTCATGTCCTGGGGCAACAGCTCGCGGACGAAGAAGCCGTGATCGAGCATGCGCGTAGCGATCATGCGATTACCCAGCCCTGGCGACAGATGCCGAGCGCCTTCCACCACGCGCTTGCCATTGTCCCGAGGCATGCCCGCGCGAGGGGTGCGCGGCGCGGCGGCAGCGACAGCCTCCTTGACGTCGAGCAGGCAATACTCCTGATCTTCGTCATCGCCCACGCTCAACAGGACCGCATAACGCAGCAGACCCAGCGAACTGCAACCCTTCACCCAGTAGGCACAATCGAGCATCTCGACGCGGTCTTCCTTGGATCGGCCCTTCAGCGAGGTGACCAGCGCATGAATCTCCGGCGTCGCGCACAGGTCTTTCAGGCCATGACGCTCATCGCGGGACAACGACCAGAAATGCTTGCCCAGCGGAATGGTCGGCCGGGTGTCTTCGATACGCTCCTGGGCAAGGTGCTTCCAGGTCCGCTGAACCGCGCTGCGCATCCCCGCCTTCACCTGCGCCGGGCGTGCGGGCTCCTCGTCGGCACCATCTTCGAACGCCAGCTCGTAACCCTGCATCATCTCTTCGAGCATTCTGGCGGTGGCGACGCCAGGCAGATCGGAACCCCGGGCCGCAGTGGCCAGGGACAGCGCCAGGCGCACAAGGTCGTGGGCCGGGTTGCCAATCACCGTCTGATCCAGATCGCGGATGTGAATGTCGATGCGCCCTTTGGAATCCCCGGTCGGCCCGAGATTACCGGCGTGACAGTCGCCGCAAATCCACACCGGCGGACCGCTGGGCAGACGTCGGCCCGACTGGCTGTGCAGCCATTCGTAAAACTGCACCGTGCTGCCGCGCACATAGGCGTGGGCGGAACGGGCCATTTTCAGATTGCGTAATTCGTTGAGTGGCTTGAGGCGGGCGGACGGTCGAGGAGTCTTCATGAACAATTCTTTGCAGGGAGATGTAGCGTTGACTCGCGGCAAAGAGAAATGTTGCGGAATGTTTCATCGTACTGCGATGAGAGGCGCGATCACAGATACACATTACAGACGTGTAGCCGCGGTCAGCAGTTGACCTCTCAAAACACAAACCCATGCCCCAACTCCTTCTCCATCCACTCCAGAAATCGCCGCACCCTGGGAAAGCCGGAGTGCGCTTTCGGGAACACCAGATGATGCGCCGCGACCGGCGCTGACAGCGCTTCAGGCGCCACCTCGACCAACGCCCCGCTCGCCAGATATTTCTGTGCCAGCAGCGTGCTTTCCAGCGCGAAACCCAAACCGTGGCTGGCGGCCTCGAGCGTCATGTAAGAGCGATCGAAGCTCAGCGCATAGGGTTTTTCCGGACGCGCCAGACCATGCTGGGCGAACCAGGCCGGCCAGCGCAGCAGCGTCGCTTCCGAGAGAATCAAATCGCGGTCCAGCAGATCGGAGGCCTGAGCGACCGGACGCGTTTCAATGAACTTGGGTGAAGCCAGTACGGCGAAGGTTTCGTTGCGCACCGTGCGCACTTCGAAGCTCGGCCAGTTGGGCTCGCCGTGGCGAATGTCGACGTCGATCTTGTCGCGACTGAAATGCAGCGACTCGTAGGAACACGACAGATTGATCTGAATGTCGGGGTGGCTCAGGCGAAAGGCTTCCAGTCGCGGCATCAACCAAAGCAGCCCGAAGCTGGGTGAGGAATGCAGCCGCAGGCAGTCGAGGCTGACGTCGCTACCCGCCCGCTCCGTGGCGATGGCCAGGCTGTGCAACAACCCGGAAATATCCTTCAGGTATTGCTCGCCCACCGGGGTCAGGGTGACGCCGCGCGCCGCGCGCACGAACAGCTGACGGCCAATCATCGCTTCCAGCCTGGCGAGTTGATGGCTGACCGCCGAGGGCGTCAGGTCCAGCACTTCCGCCGCCCGTGCAACGTTGCCAAAGCGCGCGGTCTGCTCAAAGGCCTGAATGGCTTTCAGCGGTGGCACGCTGGGCGGGGCTTCGTCGATACGCTTCATGGGGACATGGCTCCACGTTTGTTGTTGTTATCTCCAGGCCCGCCATTCAATCACCCGGCACAGGTCGTGACGAGTGCTGAATTTTTTTCAGCATCCAATGACTTTTGCGTCATTGCTCACCCCTGGCACGGAGCACAAGCTGACCTGGCCAGAAAAGTCGGACAGCGAAAAAGTTCGCTTCCCGCTGATCCAGCCCATAACAATAATCACACGAGATCACGCCCATGCTCCTTCAAGGCAAAATTGCAATCATCACCGGCGCTGCCTCTGCTCGCGGTATTGGCCGGGCCACCGCTGCCACCTTCGCCCAACACGGCGCCCGCGTGGTCATCCTCGACCTAGACGAATCCGCCGCCCGCGACGCCGCCGCTTCACTGGGCGAAGGTCATCTGGGCCTTGCCGCCAATGTCGCCGACGAGGCGCAGGTGAAACAGGCCGTCGCGCGGGTCATCGAGCACTTTGGCCACATCGACGTACTGATCAATAACGCCGGCATCACCCAGCCCCTCAAGACCCTCGATATTCGCCCCGGCGACTACGACAAAGTGCTCGACGTCAGCCTGCGCGGCACCTTGCTGATGTCCCAGGCGGTGATTGCGCTGATGCGCGAGCAAAAATCCGGCAGCATCGTCTGCATGTCGTCGGTCTCGGCACAACGTGGCGGCGGCATTTTCGGCGGGCCTCACTACAGCGCAGCAAAGGCCGGCGTACTGGGCCTGGCCAAAGCCATGGCTCGGGAACTGGGCCCGGACAACGTGCGCGTGAACTCCATTGCGCCGGGCCTGATCCACACCGACATTACCGGCGGCCTGATGCAGGACGAGCGCCGCCACGCCATCATCGACGGCATCCCGCTGGGCCGACTGGGCGCGGCGCAGGATGTCGCCAACGCCGCGCTGTTTCTGGCAAGCGACCTGTCGTCCTACCTGACCGGCATCACCCTGGACGTGAACGGCGGCATGCTCATTCATTGATGTTTTCTGCGCCGGCCGAGGTCGTCGGCGCTGTTCTGAATCGACGTTTCAGCCGCAGCTGACCATAAAAACAAGAGATCAGACCATCATGACTACCCTCTCCCTGGATGCGGTCGTTTCCGTCCGCACCAACGCTTACCGCAAAACCGCCTGGCGGCTGATGCCATTCCTGATGCTGTGCTATCTGTGCGCCTACCTGGACCGGGTCAACGTCGGCTTCGCCAAGCTGCAGATGATGAACGACCTGGCCCTGAGCGAAGCGGTGTACGGACTCGGCGCCGGCATGTTCTTCCTCGGCTACTTTCTCTGCGAAGTGCCGAGCAACCTGATCCTGCACCGGGTCGGCGCCCGCCGCTGGATTGCCCGCATCATGATTTCCTGGGGCATCATCTCCGCCCTCTTCGCCTTCGTTGAAACCGCCTGGCAGTTCTACGGCCTGCGCTTTCTGCTGGGCATCGCCGAAGCCGGCCTGGCGCCGGGTCTGCTGTTGTACCTGACCTACTGGTTTCCGTCCTATCGCCGGGCGCGAATGACCGTGCTGTGGTTCATCGCCATCCCGCTGTCGGGAATGATCGGCGGGCCGCTGTCCGGGCTGATCATGACCCGTTTCGCCGGGGTGCACGGCTGGGCCGGCTGGCAGTGGATGTTTGTCATCGAAGCCATTCCCACCCTCCTCGTCGGGCTGCTGGTACTGAGCTACCTCAAGGACGGCGTGCACCAGGCCACCTGGCTCAACGACGAGGAAAAGGAGCTGGTCAACAAGGAGCTGGCCGAGGACAACAGCCAGAAAGTCACCCACGCGTCAGTCGGGGAATTCATTCGCGATCGGCGCCTGTGGATGCTGGCGTGCATCTATTTCTGCGTGGTCATGGGTCAGTACGCGATCACCTTCTGGCTGCCGACGCTGATCCGTAACGCCGGCGTCGCTGATCCGCTGCACATCGGCCTGCTCACCAGCTTGCCGTACATGTGCGCCATCGCGGCCATGCTGTTGATGGGCCGCAGCGGCGACAAGCACCGCGAGCGGCGCTGGCATCTGGTGGCCCCGATGATCGCCGGCGCCATCGGCCTGTCGCTGGCGGCGCTACTGGGCGGCAATCTGCTGCTGTCGGTGCTCAGCCTGTGCCTCGCCGCCTCCGGTGTGCTTTCGGCCTCGTCACTGTTCTGGATGCTGCCGACCACGCTGCTGGGCGGCGTTTCCGCCGCCGCAGGGATCGCCGGGATCAACAGCTTCGCCAACCTCGCCGGCTTCTGCTCGCCGTACCTGATCGGCTGGATCACCACCTCCACGGGCTCAAGCGCCATCGGCATGTACCTGATTACCGGCGTGTTGTGCATCGGCGCCCTGCTGGTGTTGCGCATCCCCGCCGCGTCCGTCAATCGCTAATAAAGAGAAGCCACTCACATGAACATCAGTCCATCACATCAATCGGCGCTGTCGCTGGCCCAGCGCGCCTTCAATATCAGACGCCACGCCCTGCGCATGGGCCAGGTTCAGGGCCAGGGTTATGTCGGGCAGGCATTGGGCGCGGCCGATCTGCTCGCCGTGTCTTACTTCCACGCCTTGCGCTACCAGCCCCGGGACCCGGAATGGGAAGGCCGCGACCGCTTTTACCTGTCCATCGGTCACTACGCCATCGCGCTGTACGCCGCGTTGATCGAGGCCGAGATCATCCCCGTGGACGAGCTGGAAACCTACGGCGCCGACGATAGCCGCCTGCCCATGTCGGGAATGGCGGCGTACACGCCGGGCATGGAAATCACCGGAGGCTCGCTGGGCCACGGATTGGGCATCGCCGTCGGCGCGTGTCTGGGGCTCAAGCGCAAGCAGGCCGCCTCCTTCGTCTACAACCTGCTTTCCGACGGCGAACTGAACGAAGGCTCGACCTGGGAAGCGGCGATGTCCGCATCGCACTGGAAGCTGGACAACCTCATCGCGATCATCGACGTCAACAATCAGCAAGCCGACGGCCATTCCAGCGAGGTGCTGGCGTTCGAACCTATCGTTGACCGCTGGCAGGCCTTCGGCTGGTTCACCCAGCGCGTGGACGGCAATGACATCGAGGCATTGGTCACCGCCTTCGATGCCGCACGCAACCATGTCGGCGCGCAACCGCGGGTAATCATCTGCGACACCAAAATGGGCAAAGGCGTGGAGTTTCTGGAGACGCGCGAGAAAACCCACTTCATTCGCGTCGATGAAAATGAGTGGGACCTGGCACTGGAAAACCTGCAAATCGGGAGAACGGCATGAGCGCACTGACCCACAACGAGCCCGGCAAGAAGCGCCTGACCACGTCGGCGATGATTGCCTCGATCGCCTCAGAAGGCCAGGCCACGCGCCCGGCACCCTTCGGCCATGCATTGGCCGCCCTGGCAGAGCAGCGCACGGACATCGTCGGGCTCTCCGCCGACCTGTCGAAATACACCGATCTGCACATTTTCGCCAAGGCCCACCCGCAGCGCTTTTACCAGATGGGCATGGCCGAGCAGTTGCTGATGAGTGCCGCAGCCGGCATGGCCCGCGAAGGCTTCGTGCCCTTCGCCACTACGTACGCGGTATTCGCGTCGAGGCGGGCCTACGACTTCATCTGCATGGCCATCGCCGAAGAAAACCTCAACGTCAAAATCGTCTGCGGATTGCCCGGCCTCACCACTGGGTACGGCCCGAGCCATCAGGCAACCGACGATCTGGCAATCTTCCGGGCCATGCCCAATCTGATGATCGTCGACCCCTGCGACGCGCTGGAAATCGAACAAGCGGTGCCAGCCATCGCAGCGCATCAGGGCCCGGTGTACATGCGCCTGTTGCGCGGCAACGTTCCGCTGGTGCTCGACGAATACGGCTACACCTTCGAGATCGGCAAGGCCAAGACCCTGCGCACCGGCAACGATGTGCTGATCATCTCCACGGGGCTGATGACCATGCGCGCGCTGGAAGCGGCGAAGGCGTTGCAGGCCGATGGCATCGACGTAGCAGTGCTGCACGTGCCGACCATCAAGCCGCTGGACGAGCAGACCCTTCTCGCCGAAGCGCGAAAACCCGGACGGTTGGTGGTGACGGCGGAAAACCATTCGATCATCGGCGGGCTGGGTGAAGCGGTGGCGACGGTGCTGTTGCGTAACGGAGTCACCCCGACGTTCCGGCAGATCGCCCTGCCCGACGCCTTCCTCGACGCCGGCGCCCTGCCGACGCTGCATGACCGCTATGGAATTTCCACCCCGGCGGTGTGCTCGCGTATCAAGGCGTGGCTGTAAGCGCGGAACAACGGGGGCTTTCCAGTCCCCCGTCTTCGCTCAGGAGGTTTGTGTGGACCCCGATAAGTTGCTGGATCCCGAGTACCGTTTCTTCCGCGACGAGGTGTCCAGCGAATGGAGCCGGGACAACCTCGCCGCCATTCGCACACGCATCCACGCTGCGTTCAAACCCGCGGACCTCGCTCGCGGCGAACAGCACTGGGTCCGTGAACCTGCAAACGGCAACGACCTGCGGCTGTGCCTTTACCGCCCTGACCACAGCGCTGACGCCCATGACCTCCCTGCGATTCTGTACGTGCACGGCGGGGGATTCGTGTTGGGGTGCCCGGAAATGGCCGACGACTACCTGGCGGATCTGGCCAGTGAGTCAGGCGCGCTGATCGTCGCCGTCGATTACCGGCTCGCCCCCGAGCATCCCTTTCCTGCCCCGCTGGAAGACTGCTATCGCAGCCTCCAGTGGCTGCTCCACCAGCAGGCTGCGCTGGGCGTGAATCCCAAACGCATCGTGATCATGGGCCACAGCGCGGGCGGCGGACTGGCAGCGGCGCTGACCCTGCTCGCCCGTGACCGTGGTGACATTTCCATCGCCGGCTCGGTGCTCATGTATCCGATGCTCGACCACCGCACTGGCACCCCTGGGGCTCCCGTGCAAAACCCTGGCGCGGGCAGGTTCAGCTGGTCCCGGGAGGCCAATCAATTCTGCTGGCAGTGCTACCGGGGCGAGTACCTCTGCGACGATGACCGCGCGCTGCTGTTTTCCCCCTCGCTGGCTGATGACCTGAGTCACCTGCCGCCGAGCTTTATCGCCGTCGGTGCGCTGGACCTGTTCCTGGATGAGGACATGGCGTGGGCCGGCAAGCTCTCTCGCAGCGGAGTTCCAGTCGAGCTGCACGTTTACCCCGGCGTGCCACACATGTTCGACTTCCACCCCGGCGCCCTGACGGAGCAGTGCAAAAGGGATGTCGTGAGCGCACTGAGGAAAATGCTGAGACGTTAATTCGCGCCGTTTACCGCAACGCGCTCAAATCCAGCCTGTCCTGGGGCACCGGCATCGAGAAGTAGTAACCCTGAGCCTGACCCGCGCCCATGTCCCGCAGAAGGTCCAGGGTCGCGGCGTCTTCCACGCCCTCCGCCACCACCGTCAGCCCCAGGGATTCGGCCATGCGCACGATAGCGCGAACGATGGCCCGGCTGCGGGAGCTGGTGGTCAGTTCCAGGGTGAAGGACTTGTCGATTTTCAGCCCGCTGAAGTGGTACTGGTGCACGTAACTGAGGGACGAGAACCCGGCGCCGAAGTCATCGAGCACCACCGAGACGCCGTTGTCCGCCAAGTGCTTCATGGCTTGACGCGCCAGTTCAGGCTCGGCCACCAGCGCGCCTTCGGTGAGTTCCAGGCAGATGCGCGACGGCGCCACCCCGTGCTGGCTCAGCAAACCGAGGACTTCGCTGGAAAACTCCGGGCGGGTGATGCTGTAGCTGGAACAGTTGACGTGCACCGTCGGCCAATGGGCATGGTCGGGATGGGCAAGAATCGCCACCACCTGCTGCAGCATGTAGAGGTCCAGACGGCCGATCAGGCGCAGACCTTCCAGCGCCGGCAGAAACTGACCCGGCGCTACGATACGGCCATCGGCCTGACGCCAGCGGATCAGCGCTTCGAGGGCCAGTATCCGGCCGCTGGCCACATCGATGATCGGCTGGAAATACGGCAGCAGTTCGTCGGTGCGCTTGAGGGCGTTGCGCAGCGCGGTCTCCTGCTCCATCTGGTCGGACACCTCGCGGCGCACTTCCTGGTTGAACACCGCGTAGCTGTCGCGCCCGGCATTCTTGACCCGGTACATGGCCGTGTCGGCGTCCCGCAACAGGTCCGCCGGCTCGCTGTGAAACTGCAGGTCGGCGCCGACCACGCCGATGCTGCAGGATGAAAACACCGCGTGGCCGTCGATGTAGAACGGCACATCGAAGGCGAGGAGGATGCGCTCGGCAATCGCCACGGTGACGTCAGGCGGCGCGGCGTAAGCCAGCACCGCGAATTCATCGCCGCCCAGCCGGGCGAGCAAGTCGCTGTCTCGCATGCAGTGGCGCAAGCGGTCGGCGGCCTGGATCAGCAGCAGATCGCCCGAGTGATGGCCGAGGCTGTCATTGACCATCTTGAAGCGGTCGAGGTCGATGAACATCACCGCCAGTTCCTCGCCCTTCTGGGAGAATTTCTCCCACGCGTCTCTCAGGCGCTGCTGCAAATGGCTGCGGTTGGGCAGTCCGGTCAGCGCGTCGTGGGCGTTTTCGTGTTGCAGCTTGGCGTTGGCGTAGTCCAGCTCCCGGGTGCGGTCCTGAACCCGCGCTTCCAGGCGCAGGTTGGCGGTGTGAATGGCCTCGGCGGCGCTACGCCGGGACAGTGCCGTGTCGATGTGGCGGGAGACGAAGGTCAGCAGCTCCTGATCGCGCAACGAGTAGCTGACATGGGAGGTGTAGCTCTGCACTGCCAGCACGCCCCGAACCACGTCGCCGTCGAACAGCGGAATGCCCAGCCATGAACTGGAACGGTTGACCTCGTTCTGCAGGGTGATCTCGCCGATGCTTTCCAGCCAGCGGGCCTCCGCGCCGTCGATCAGGCACGGCCGGCGCTGGCGGATGACGTATTCAGTAAAGCCACGCTCGCCACGGCGCGGGTCGGGGCGGCGGGTCAGGCGTTCGTCCACGTAGTACGGGAAGGTCACCTCGCCGGTGGCGTCGTCGAACAGCGCGATATAGAAGTTCAGGGCAAACAGCAGTTCGCCGACGATGCCGTGCAGGCTTTTGAACAGGTCGGTCATGTCGCCGGGTTGACTGGACAGCTCAGTGATCTGGAACAGCGCGCTCTGCAAGTGCTCGGCGCGTTCACGATCGGCCACCTCGTTGCGCAGGGCGTCATTGAGGCGGGACAGCTCAAGGGTGCGGCGGGCGACGGTTTCTTCCAGTTGCGCGCGGTGCAGAATGCGGTCCAGGGCCATGGCCACGTGGCGGGCCACCACCAGAAACAGCTCCTGATCCTCGACGCTGTAGACCCGGGCGACGTCATAGACCTGCATCGCCAGCATGCCGAACACGTCGTCGGAGGCGTTTTTCAGCGGCGCGCCCATCCAGAATTCCGGGCGATGGCCCACGCAATGAAACCGATCCAGCGCCCGCGCCCGCTCGATGGCGGCGGCATCGACGAACAGCGCCTGCTCGGTGGTCAGCACATAACCGGTCATGGACAGCCGCTCGGGATCGAGAAACTCGTAGGTTTCCGCCTCGAGAGCGTCGAGGTCGGTGATGTCGATGTAATAGGGGTAAGTGATTTTGCCGCTGTGGCTTTCGTAGAGCGCCAGGTAGAAGTTTTCCGCGTCGATCAGGGTCGAGAGCTGCTTGTGCACGCCTTGCAGAAACGCCGAACGGTCACGGGTCGAGCTGGCCAGGTAGGTGATTTCATAGAGCACCCGCTGGGTGGCCTGGGCCCGGGCCAGCGCATCGGTCTGCAGGCGCAGGCCCAGACGCCCGGCCAGCTCGGCGAAAAACGGATCGTCGGAGTGCGCGTCCGGCATCAACAGCCAGCCCAGCGCGGACTCGCCATGGCCGGTCACCCAACGCTGCAAATGGTGCTTGCGGCAGTAGCCGTCGAATTCTTCACGGGGTATCAACGTCGGCCAGTCCGTGGCGGAACTGCCCTGCCCCAACAGGTGCATTTGCTGGCCGGCACGGTAAGCGGCCCAGCTCAACTCCGGTGCAGCCTCGCGTGCGGCGCGCAGCAAGGCGTCCAGCGAACTCTCCTCGGTCAATCCCCCCACGGCCGACAGGCCGTTATCGCCGGGTGCGGAGATCCGCTCGTCGGCAATCGGCGTGTACCCGGAGAGGGTGGAAAGTGGGGAATTCATAGGCGCTCCATTGCCAGCGTCGGACTGAGCTATCTTCATGGGGTGTGACAGAAGGTTGCAAGCGGCTTATTCGGATTTGCGGTCTATTCGCGACGAAAAAACTGTATTCCACGACATTTATTGAAATCACACGCTGCACAGCCCTATAGCGGCCCGCAAACGGAAAGATTTAACCCGGCACTCTATTCACACGGCTCGTCAAACAGCCCGGCAGTGACGGTTTCATGTTTCGGCATTGACCTTTGCGCGCCCTCGCCTGTCACTGATTGCTGTTACCCGTCTTTTTGCCCCACTGGAGATGATCACCCCATGATCAAGACTTACAGCTACGCCGCGCAAAAACCCACTGACAAGCTGGCTCCGTTGCAGATCGAACGCCGCGAGCCGGGCGCCGATGACGTGCAGATCGACATCCTGTTCTGCGGCGTCTGCCACTCGGACCTGCACACCGCGCGCAACGAGTGGAACAACACGCTGTATCCGTCGGTGCCAGGCCACGAGATCGTCGGCAAGGTCACCGCAGTCGGCGCCAACGTCACCCACTTCAAGGTCGGCGATCTCGCTGGCGTCGGCTGCATGGTCGACAGCTGCCAGCACTGCGCGTCCTGCGCGGAAGGCGAAGAGCAATACTGCGAAAACGGCTTCACCGGCACTTACAATGGCCCGGTATTTGGCGGCGAGAACACCTTCGGTGGCTACTCCGACAAGATCGTGGTGAAAGAGAAGTTCGTCCTGAAGATTTCCCACAGCGACAACCTCGCCGCTGTTGCGCCGTTGCTCTGCGCCGGGATCACCACCTACTCGCCGCTGCACCACTGGAACGTCGGCCCGGGCAAGAAGGTGGGCGTTGTCGGGCTGGGCGGTCTCGGTCACATGGCGGTGAAGATCGCCCACGCCATGGGCGCCCACGTGGTGCTGTTCACCACCTCGCCGAACAAGCGCGAAGACGGCCTGCGCCTGGGCGCCGATGAAGTGATCGTGTCGAAAAACGCCGATGAAATGGCGACCCAGACCAATCAGCTCGACTTCATCCTCAACACCGTGGCGGCACCGCACAACCTTGACCCGTTCCTGAACCTGCTCAAGCGCGACGGCACCATGACCCTGGTCGGCGCGCCGGATCAGCCGCACCCGTCGCCAGGCGTGTTCAACCTGATCTTCAAGCGCCGCAGCATTGCCGGCTCGCTGATCGGCGGCATTCAGGAAACCCAGCAAATGCTGGATTTCTGTGCGAAGCACGGCATCGTCTCCGACATCGAGATGATCCACATGAAGGACATCAACGAAGCCTATGAGCGCATGATCAAGGGCGACGTGAAATACCGCTTTGTCATCGACATGGCGACCCTGAAAGAAGAAGCGTCGGCCGCCTGACGCTCAATGTCCCCGGGCCGGATGCCGCGGCCTGGGCACTTGTAACATCCTGAGATTTTTCCGCTCGAGAAATATCCGCAACCATCCCCCGGTGCTTCGGTCACAACCCTTGAGCCATGGCCAGCACCGCCTGCTTTCCTGATCCCGACAAGGCGCCAGCCCTCGCTGCTGACACAAGCGCAACGGATTAGAGAGCACGACTCACAAGTGCATGCACGGATTCAACCGAATGCAGTGCCTGCGCATTGGTTATCGTTGAAGACTGCCGTCTTTTGAAGCCTGCCATTGGCCCCAGCCATACCGCATGCCGTTCCACCTGCCGTCCCTGCCCGCGCGTCCGCCCACCGTCGGCCGCCAGGTCTGACCCAACGCTGACGAGGAACCCGCTCATGACCGATCAGCCTGATCGCCCCAACAAAGAAGAACTGTCTTGTGACCTCAAGGCCTTTACCGTCCCGTCCCGCCGCAACTTCCTGAAGTCCATCGGCGTGTCCAGCCTCGCTGCCGCCACGGCGCCGATCTGGACCCAGGCGCTGGAAGCCCAGGCCGCCGTCGCCGATGACATCGACCCGCCCGCTCCCGACGAACGCCGCATGACCCTCAAGGTCAACGGTCAGGCCCACACGCTGAACCTGCCGGCCAACGCGGCGCTGCTTGATGTGCTGCGTGATCGCCTGCAACTCACTGGCACCAAGAAAGGCTGCGACCACGGCCAGTGCGGCGCTTGCACCGTCCACGTCAACGGCGTGGCGATCAACTCATGCCTGTCCCTCGCGGCAATGCACGAAGGCGATGACATCACCACCATTGAAGGCCTGGCGCAGAACGGCAAGCTGCACCCGGTGCAGGAAGCCTTCTGGGAACACGATGCCTACCAGTGCGGCTATTGCACCTCGGGGCAGATCATGAGCGCGGCGGCGTTGTTGAAAGACAAAAACATCGGCACCGACGATCACAGCGTGCGCGAAGCCATGAGCGGCAACATCTGCCGTTGCGGCGCCTACAAGAACATCCTCGCGGCGATCCAGTCGGCGCGCATCAAAGTCCAGGAGGTGAGCTGATGAGAGCCTTTGATTACGTGCGCGCCAACAGCGTCGAACAGGCGGTGGCCAACCACGCGAAAAGCCCGACCACGTTCTTCCTCGCCGGCGGCACGACATTGCTGGACTTGGTCAAGCTGGACATCATGCCGGCGGATCAGGTGATCGACGTCAACCACCTATCGCTCAAAGAGATCGAGGTGCAGAAGGACGGCAGCGTGCGAATCGGTGCGCTGGTCAGCAATACCGAACTGGCCCATCACCCGCACATCGTCGAGCACTATGCCGTGCTGTCCCAGGCGTTGCTGTCCGGCGCCACCACTCAACTGCGCAACAAGGCCACGACCGCCGGCAACGTGATGCAACGGGTGCGCTGCAACTATTTCCGCGACGGTTATTCACCGTGCAACAAGCGCGAGCCGGGCTCGGGCTGTGCGGCCATCGACGGCCACAATCGCAGTGTTCACGCGGTGCTCGGCACCAGCGACCAGTGCATCGCGACCCATCCTTCGGACATGTGCGTGGCGATGGTCGCCATTGGCGCGACCGTCGAGGTGCAAGGGCCGAAGGGCAAGCGCAGCGTGGACTTCGCTGACTTCCACCTGCTGCCCGGTGCGACGCCGTGGAAAGAACACGCGCTGCTGGACGATGAGTTGATCACCCACGTGGTGCTCGCCGCGCCGCTGGCCGGCAACAAGTCTGCGTACCTGAAGCTGCGAGATCGCGCCTCGTACCAGTTCGCCCTGGCGTCCAGCGCGGTGATCGTCGTCATGGATGGCAACACTGTGCGTGACGCGCGGGTGGCGCTGGGCGGTGTCGGCACCAAACCCTGGCGCTCGCTTGAAGCCGAGCAGGCGCTCAAAGGTCAAACGTTGACGCCGCAGACCCTCGACAAAGTCGCCGCCATCGCCCTCAAGGGCGCCAAAGCCTATCGCCACAACGCCTACAAGATCGCATTGGGGCAGCAGGCCATCGTGCGCAACCTCGCCACCTTGAACGCCTGACCGGAGGATTCACCATGACTGATGCAATGATTGGCTCGGCACCCCGCCGCATTGATGGCCAGCGTAAGGTCACCGGCAGCGCGATGTACGCGTCCGACCATCACCTGAAAAATATGGCTTACGGCTACGGCGTGTTCAGCACCGTCGCCAGCGGCAAGATCACCGAACTGAAGCTGGACGACGCGCGCAAGTCCCCCGGCGTGCTGGAAATTCTGCACCACGGCAACTTCCCCTCGCTCTACCACAACTCGACGCTGCCGATGTCCTTCGCGCAGATCCTCAAGGCGGCCAAATCCGACGAAAGCCGCCTGCCGTTCGAAGACGACACCGTGCATTACGCCGGTCAGTTCGTCGCCCTGGTGGTGGCCGATACCTTCGAGCACGCGCGGGCCGCGGCCTACAAGATCAAGGTCAGCTACAGCAAGACCGACGCAGTGGCCAATCTCGAACAGGGCCTGAAAGCCGGCGCCTTGCAGGACGGCAGCCCGAACCACACCCGGGGTGATGCCGCCGCCGCGTTCGACAGCGCGGCCCACAGCATCGACGCCACCTACTCGACGCCGGTCGAAACCCATAACCCGATGGAAATGCACGCCACCGTCGCCAGTTGGGAAGACGGGCGCCTGATCGTTTACGAAGCCACCCAGGGCGTGGTCGCTCACCGCAATTCCCTGGCGAAAATCTTCGGCCTGATCCCGGAGAAGGTCGAAGTGCGGGCGCCGTTCATTGGCTCCGGCTTCGGCAGCAAGCTGTGGATCTGGCCCCATTCAGTCGCCGCCTGCGGCGCGGCCAAGGTGCTCAATCGGCCGGTGCAACTGGTCGTGCCGCGTCAGCAGATGTTCACCACCACCGGCCACCGCCCGGAAACCCGTCAGCGCCTGCGCCTGGCGACCGACGACAAAGGCAAGCTGGTGTCGGTGCGCCACGAATCCATCAACACCACGTCGTTCACCGACCCGTACAAGGAAAACTGCGGCACTTCGACCAAGAGCCTTTATAGCTGCGCCAATGTGCTGGTCACCCACAAGATCATCGAGGTCAATCGCGGCACGCCGACCTCCATGCGCGCGCCGGGTGCAGCGCCGGGGCTGTTCGCGCTGGAATCGGCCATGGACGAGATGGCCGATAAAGTGGGCATGGACCCGCTTGAGTTCCGCAAGCTCAACGTTTCCGAGCGCGACGAAAGCCAGAACCTGCCGTGGTCCAGCAACCACCTGCAGGAATGCATCGACAAGGCCGCCGAGCGCTTCGGCTGGAGCAAGCGCAACCCGACGCCGGGGTCGATGAAGGACGGCACCGAGATCATCGGTTATGGCATGGCCGCCTGTAACTGGGACGCCTATCGCACTCCCGCAGAGGCGCAAGTCGCGCTGCGCGCCAACGGCACGGCCTGGGCCATTTGCGGGGTGCAGGACATCGGCACCGGCACCTACACCATCGTTGCTCAAGTGGTCAGCAGCATCACCGGCATTCCGCTGGACAAGATCGAAGTGGAGCTGGGCAATTCATCATTCCCACCGGCGCCGGTGTCGGGCGGATCATGGGCAACGGCGAGCGTGCTGCCAGCCATCGCCGAAGCCACCCGCCAGGCCGTCGAACAGCTGAAGGCGTTCGCGACCGCACCCAAGGGCGTGTTTGCCGGGGCCAAGGCCGAGCAAGTGAGCTTCGAGCAGGGTCAGTTGAGAAGCGGCGACAAGACCTTTGCCATTGCCGATGTGCTCAAGGCGCAGAAGCAGGGCAGCGCCTTCGGTGAAGCGAAAACCGGCATGAACGACACCAGCAAGCACTCGTTCCGCTCCTTCGGCGTGCATTTTGTCGAAGTGCGCTGGGACCCGGGCATCTCGCGGCCGCGGGTGTCGCGAGTGGTCAGTGCCATCGACGTGGGCAAGGTGATCAACCAGAAAACCGCGCTCAATCAGGTCGAAGGCGCGATCGTGATGGGCGTCGGCATGGCGCTGTTTGAAGCGACGGACTTCGACGAGCGCAACGGCATGCCGGTGAACAACAACTACGCCGAATACGTAGTGCCGGTGCACGCTGACCAGCCGGAGATCGACGTGATCCTGCTGGACTACCCGGACTTCGAGCTCAACGAATTCGGCGCACGCGGGATCGGCGAGATCGGGATTACCGGGCTGGCCGCAGCGGTGGCGAATGCTGTCTCACATGCCACGGGTAAGCGGATTCGCGACCTGCCGATCACGCTGGACAAGCTGATGGAGTTGCCGCCGACGATGAGGGTCTGAGCCGGAAATTCCAGCGGGCTGAGCGCCCTCTTCCCGGATAAAGCCGGTCCTACTCACCGCGTGCAGTCAGTAGGACCGGCTTTAGCCGGGAAGCCTTTGATTTTGATTGATCGTTCCCACGCTCTGCGTGGGAACGACCATGTTGTCAGGCGCGCAATCCTTGCGCTGCACCCAGCAGCCCTTTGAATTTCCCGTAACGCGCGCTCAGTACATCCTGCACCGCCGGCATCGGCTGGTACCGCGCCTTCACCGCCATCCCCTGCCCCAGCAACTCAGCCTCCTCCCCGATCGACAGAACCCCCAGCTTCGCCGCGCCAATGCACGCGCTCAGCTCGCTGCCGTGCAAGGTGTACACCTCGCGATCAAGAATGTTGGCCAGCAACTGCGCCCAGTATTCGCTGCGTGCCCCGCCGCCCACCAGCGCGCAGGCGTTGACCGTGGCCCCTGCGGACAACGTGGCGTTCATCGCGTCCAGCAGCCCGAAACCGACGCCTTCAAGCACCGCGTAACCCAACATCGCCGGCGTGCTGTCGTGCCCCAGGTTCATGAATCCGCCGCGCAACAGCGGGTCGTTGTGGGGCGTGCGCTCGCCCGCCAGATACGGCAGAAACAGCGGACTGGACACCGCCACCGGCTGATCGACCGGCCATTGCGCGTGAACCAGATCGAGCAAGGCCTGCTCACTGGGCTGACCCAACAATCGGGTGACCCAGCGCAGACAGCTCGCCCCCGCCAGCATCGCGCCCATGGTGTACCAGCGCTGCGGCAACGCGTGGCAAAAACTGTGCACGGCGCTGGCCGGATTGCCCGCCGGATGATCGGTGATCGCCACGATGGCCGCGCTGGTGCCGAGGGTGACAAAGGCATCGCCGGCGTTGATCGCGCCGATGCCCACCGCCGACACCGGGTTGTCGCCGCCCCCCGCCGCCACTGGCAGACCCGACGGCAAACCGAGCGCATCCGCCGCCTCGGCACTCAGCCCGGCAGACAGTTGATCGGCTTCCAGCAACCGAGGCATGTGCTCGACCGTCAGCCCGGTGGCGTGGAGCATCGGCGCGTACCACTCGCGCTTTGCCACATCCAGCCACAAGGTGCCAGCGGCGTCGGACATGTCACTGACCTGCTCGCCGGTCAGCAGCAAACGCAGGTAATCCTTCGGCGACAGCACGCTGGCAATGCGCGCGAACAGATGCGGTTCGTGCTGCTGCATCCACAACAGCTTCGGCGCAGTAAGCCCGGCCATGGCCAGGCTGCCGGTGACCTCGGCGTAATCCGGGAAATCTTCGTTCAACTGCGACGCCTGAAGCACCGCGCGGGAGTCGTCCCAGAGAATCGCCGGATACAGCACTTGCTCCGCCGCATCCAACATAACCGCGCCGTGCATCTGCCCCGACAGGCCGATGCAGCCGACCCGTGCCCACGCCTGGGGATTGCTTGTCCGCAACTGCTTCAGCGCTCCACGACACGCCTGCCACCAGTCGGCCGGATTCTGCTCCGACCAGCCCGACTGCCGGCGGCTGACTTCCACCCGGGCACCGGCCTGGGCCAGCACTTCGCCCTCGGCGCTCAGCAAAATGGCCTTCAGCTCGGACGTGCCGAGGTCGATGCCCAGGGAAACAAGCTGCTTCATGAAGGTGTCATTCCTGTCAGCGGACGCCTAAAGGCATCCGCACGAATTGCGAATGCGTAACGTCGGCGCCAGTCGCTCCGACAGTCGTTTGCCCTCGGGTTTATCGATGCGCTGCAACAGCAACTGCACCGCCCGCGCGCCCAGGGCCTGCACCGGCTGAGCAATCACGCTCAAGCGCGGCAGGAAAAAATCCGCCCAGTCGAAATCATCGAAACCCACCAGCGCCATCTGCTGCGGCACCTCAATGCTGGCGTCGCGCAGCGCGTGCATGGCGCCGATGGTCATCAGGTTATTCGCTGCCAGGATCGCCGTGGGCGGCGGGTTCAGGCGCAACAGGGCTGACGTGGCGACCCGTGCCGATTCGCTGTTCGACTCGCCGTCGATCAGCAACTGCGGATCCCACGGCAGATCAGCCTCGACGAGCGCCTGCCGATAACCCTCAATGCGCTCCTCCGTCGTGCTCAGGCCGCGATGCCCGGCAATCATGCCGATGCGCCGATGACCGTGGCCGATGAGATGAGCGACCAGTTCGCAGGTGGACTGGCGATTCTCGACGCCGACCTGATCGAAACCCTCCACCGCCATCCGGTCCACCAACACGCTGGGAATGGCGTTGCTGCGCAAGTAGGCCAACGCTGCCTGCTGCGGATCGCTGGACGGCGCAAGCAGAATGCCGTCGACGCGGCGATGGTGCAGCGCCTGCACCACGCGCAGTTCCTGAGCGGGATCGTCGTGGGTGTCGACGAACAACATCATGATGCCGTGGCGCGCGCATTCAGTTTCGATGGCGTGCACGGTCTCGCTGAAATAGTGGTTCGACAGCGCCGAAATCGCCACGCCAATGGTGTTGGTGCGCGAACGGGCCAGCGAGCGCGCCAGGGTATTGGGGATGTAGCCCAAGTCCTGAACCGCCCGCTGCACCGCTTCCACCGTCTTGGCGCTGACCTTGCGCGTGCCGTTGAGCACGTGGGAAACGGTCGACGTCGATACCCGCGCCCGCTTCGCCACGTCTTCCATTTTGATCACTGCGCCGACTCCTTCAGCCCTGCGTCTCAGTGCTTGCTGGACCAGCCGCTGTAGGAACCGACGTTGTCGCGGGTGATCAGTTTTGGCGTCAGCTGGGTGACCGCTTCAGCCGGCTTCTTGTCGTTGAGCAGGTCATTGCCGATGACCACCGCCTGCTGCGCCATGGCCCACGGGTCCTGGCTGGCGGAGGCCTGAATCGAGGTGTCGGACTTGAGCGCTTGCTCGATGTCCGGCGCGCCGTCCACCGACGTGATGACGATGCCGCTGCGTTTCAGCTGCTTGGCGGCCAGGTCACTGCCAATGGCCTGCGGATCGTTGATCGCGAACAGACCGTCGATTTTCGGGAAGCGCGTCAGGTAACCCTGCATCGCGTTCAGGCCGCCTTCGCGGGAGCCTTTGGCGTCCTGATCGTCGGAAAGAATCTTGATGTCCGGCGCGGCGGCGAAGGCCGACTTGCAGCCGGTGACGCGGTCAGTCACGGCGGTGACTTGCGGGCCGTTCTCGATGATCACGTTACCCTTGCCCGACAGCTTGTCGACGATGAACTGACAGGCCAGCTTGCCCGCTTCGACGTTGTCGGTCTGCACGGTGGCGTCGACACCGGCGGCGCTGACGTCCACGGCCACGACCTTGATGCCGGCCGCCTGGGCCTTCTTGATCGCTGAAGCGATGGCCTTCGGGTCCACGGCGTTGATCAGGATCAGGTCAACGCCCGACGCAATGAAGTTGTCGATCTGCGAGAACTGCTTGCTCAGGTCGTAATCGGCGGAGACGGAGGTGACTTTGACGTTGGGGTTGAGCTCCATGGCCTTCGCCTTGGCGCCGTCGGCCAGGGTGACGAAATACGGGTTGCCCAGGGAGCCCAGGGTGATGCCGACGGCTTTCAGCTCTCGGGCTTGAACGCCCTGGGACAGCAACGCGGCCAGGCACAGGGACACGACAGCAGGGAATTTGCGTTTGACGTTCATGGGTTCTCTCTTGTGATTATTGTCGGAGTCTTCGTTGAAACGCGTGCAGCCAGACAGCGTTGAATCAGGTTCGCGCACCGGACTGGCGATAGCGATCCAGCGCCACCGCGCCGATGATCACGATCCCCTTGATGATGTATTGCCAGATATCGGACACGCCCAGCAGCACCAGGCCGTTGGTCAGCACCGCGATGATCAGCGCGCCGATCAGGGTGCCGCCGATGGTACCGACGCCGCCGGTGAAACTGGTGCCGCCGAGGATCACCGCCGCGATGGCGTCCAGCTCGTAGGACTGGCCCAGCTGCAGGCCGTTGGCGGCGAACAGGCGCGAGGCGCTCATCACTGCGCCGAGCCCGGCCAGCGCACCGGACACCGCGTAGACGAACAGCAACACCTTCCACACCTTGATCCCGGACAGGCGCGCCGCTTCGGGGTTGCCGCCCACCGAGTAGATCTGCACGCCCATCACCGTGCGGCGCAGGATGAACCACGAGACCACGATGACCGCCACGGCGATGATCACCAGCCACGGCACGCCGAGCACCGAATCGTTGCCGATGAAGGCGAACGGCAGGTCGGGATTGAACACGGTTTTGTCATCGGCCAGCAGACGCGCCAGACCGCGCATCGCGGTAAGTGCGCCGAGGGTGACGATGAACGGCGGCAGGCGCATGAAGGCAATCAGGCCACCATTGACCAGCCCCAGCAGCAGGCCGAAACCCACGCCGGCAGCGATGCCGAGCATGCCGAACTGCGGCGACATCGACGCTTGCAGGGCGACCACTGCGGAGGCCGCGAGAATCGCGCCCACCGAGAGGTCGATCCCCGCCGTCAGAATCACGAAGGTCATGCCGGCCGCCAACACCACGTTGACCGAGGCCTGCTGGGTGATGATCGACAGGTTTTGCCAGCTCATGAAGGTGTCGGTCATCAGCGAAAAGCCGATCAACAACAGAATCAGCACCGGCAGCATGCCAACGGTGCGCATCAATTCGCGCGCACGTTCACGCTTGCTGATGGCGGCAACGGTGGGCGAGTTTTCCAGGGGCAGACTCATGGCCTGGTTTCCTTTTTATTGTTGTTGAATGTTGTGGTCGAAAGCATGGTGAGCCGCGGTGGCTGCGGCGTTCTCGCTGCCTGTCGCCAGATCGATGATCCGTTCCTGAGAGATCTCCTGCCCGGAGGCGCCGCCGACTTCGGCGACCAGTTCCCCTTCACGCATGATCAGCACGCGGTCGCAGGTGCCGATGATTTCCGGCAACTCGCTGGAGATCACCACAATGCCGACGCCGGCCTTGGCCAGTTCGTTGATGATTCGGTAGATCTCGGACTTGGAGCCGATGTCCACGCCGCGCGTTGGCTCGTCAAGAATCAGCACGTGGGGTTTGACCTCCAGCAGCCGCGCCAGCAGCACCTTCTGCTGATTGCCGCCGGACAGCGCGCCGACATTGACCTTGCCCGACGCCACCCGGATCGACAGTGAACGAATCGCCTCGATTGCCCGCTTCGCCCCACGTCCCCGATCGAGCACGCCACCGGCATGGGCATCGGGGACGCAGGCGCAGACGTTGATGTTGTCGCGCACGCTCATGTCCAGAAACAGGCCCTGGGCCTTGCGATCTTCGGTCAGGTAAACCGCCCCCGCACGGATTGCGTCAGCGGGGTTGCGCAGATCGGTGATCGCTTTGCCGGCCACTTCAAGGGTGCCGGAGATGCGCGAATCAGCAGCAAAAATCAAACGCGCCAGCTCCGTCCGCCCTGCCCCGACGAGCCCGGCGATGCCCAGCACTTCCCCGGCATGAAGATCGAAGCTGCACGGCTTGACGCGCTTGCCGTCGGCCATGTCGCGCACGCGCATGACCACGGCGCCGGGGTCGTAGGCGGCGTGTTCTTTCTTGTAGAACCCGGACAAGTCGCGGCCGACCATCATCTTCACCAGCGCCTCGGCTGACAGCGCACCGCGCTCCAGCATGCCGACGTACTCGCCGTCGCGCAGCACCGACACCCGGTCGGACAACTCGTAGATCTCGGCCATGCGATGGCTGATGTAAATGATCGCCAGGCCTTGGTCACGAAGCTGTTTGATCAGCGCAAACAGGCGGTCGGTTTCCCGGGACGACAGCGGCGTGGTCGGCTCGTCCATCACCAAAATTTTCGCGTTGGCGTGCAGGGCCCGGGCAATCTCGACCAGTTGCCGCTCGGCAATCGACAGCACGCTGACCTTGGTGGACGGCTTGAAATCAGCACCCAGTCGCACCAGCACATCAACGCAGCCGGCTTCCATCGCCTGGCGGTCGATGCTCCAGCCACGGCGCAGTTCGCGGCCCAGGTAAATGTTTTCGGCGACGCTGAGGTTCGGGCACAGGCTCAGTTCCTGATAGATCACCGCGATGCCGAGCGCTTTGGCGGACAACGGGTCAAACGCGCTCAGGGCCTGGCCGTCGATGCGGATCTCGCCACCGGCATCGGCCTGATAGGCGCCGGACAAAATCTTCATCAGCGTCGACTTGCCCGCGCCGTTCTCGCCCATCAGGGCATGTACTTCACCGGCGTACACCTTGAGGGCGACATTTTTCAGCACGCGCAGGCCGTTGAAGGTCTTGGAAATAGCGGACATTTCCAGCACGGGTTGAGGGGGCATAGCGAGGACGGCACTCATGGCCGGGCGGCCGATGAAGCAGCAATGACGAGCGCGGACAGCACACGCGGCAATCGAGCAGACGAGCTGATCATGTGGATCTCCGAGGTTTCTTGTTTTTATGCCTGGGCCACCTCTTTGCGGGTGGCACTCGGGTGTTGCTGTGAAATATTTCGGAACAGCTGAATCCTAGAACAGCTGAATCGATTCACGCAAGCGCTTGCTTCGGTATTTTCAGTTCGGGGATTGCGGCGCAAGGTCTGGCCACTTCCCGGCTGAAGCCGGTCCTACCCAGCGCGGCAGAGGTCAGCCCCGCCCTTGATCGTCCCCGCGCTCCACGTGGGGATGCAGCCTGTGACGCTCCGCGTCACCTCCCGTTCTCGAATGCGCGTCATGTGTTGGACGCAGAGCGTCCGGGGCGGCGTTACCACGCAGAGCGTGGGAACAATCGGTCGACGATACCAGCGCTCAGGCGAGAACCTCGAGTCCATGCTTTTGAACGATGCTCAGCAGCTTCAACCCCATGCCACCGGGACGCTTCGACCCCGCTTCCCACTGTTTGATCGTGGAGGTGCTGGTGTTCAGATAGCGGGCAAACACCGGCTGGCTGACATGACTTCCCTCGCGAATGGCTTTGATCTGTGCCGGGTCTATCGCAGCCGGGACCTCGGCGATGCGGTGCTGATCAAACTCGCGCATTGTGGCCTTGTCGATGGCACCGATGCCCAGCAGAGCAGTGGCGGACTCATGCACCGATGCCAGCGCTTCGCTCTTAATTCTTTTTTTCATGACAGATCTCCGTGAAATCCTGTCGATCCAGGAGCAGTTGTATTTGCTGACGGCTTAATTTTTCGTACACCTTGGCGAGCTTTCTGAAAGCTATAAGCTCCTGCCTGTTGATGTTGCTCTGAGTCTGTTTCGAGAACAGAAACTGATAGACCCAGTAAAACTTGCCCCTCGCCAAAATGATCGAGCGATGGCGGTTAGCGTTGAGTCGCTTCTTCCAGACGCCACCGCCCAGATCATCGGCTTGGCCGTTGAAAACCTCCCTTATTGCACTGCAAAGCTCGCTGTCCTCAATAGCTGCCTTCTTGGCTGCGAAGCAAAAACCCTTTGTTTTGAAAACCCTGTCCTGCATTTGGCTACCTACCGTGAAGTAAAATCTACCACTCAGTGGTATACATCTCAAAGTTGCGTTCGCCGCTTCACGATCGGCTACGCGCAGTTGGGGTCATTTCTGAAAACGCTGTGGGAAATAAATGTGGAGATCGTCCCCACGCTCCGCGTGGGGATGCAGCCTGTGACGCTCCGCGTCACCTCCCGTTCTCGAATGCGCGTCTTCTGCTGGACGCGGAGCGTCCGGGGCGGCGTTACCACGCAGAGCGTGGGAACAATCGGCATCACCTGGTGGCAGAAAGACTGCTTCCGTAGGACCGGCTTCAGCCGGGAAGAGGCCGGGGTGATCACTGTCAATTCTTCGGTGTAATGCAAACGCCTTCCCGGCTGAAGGCGGTCCTCCCAGGCGCTGCGGAGGTCGGGGCCGCGCGGCCACCTACGCAAATCAATGCACGTCGCTCGTCGAGGTGAGACGTTTCAGCCTGAATTTGCGGTAGCATTGCTGGCATTTAGATGACGGCCAGAATCAGGAAGCCTTATGTCCAGAATTTCCCACTCCGCTTTGCGTCGCAAATTCCGTGAGCAGCTGGCTTCGCAGCACTGCGTCGAGACGGCTTCAGTGTTCGATCCCATGTCGGCGCGCATCGCGGCGGATCTGGGTTTTGAGGTCGGTATTCTGGGCGGATCGGTGGCGTCGCTGCAGGTGCTGGCAGCCCCTGATTTCGCGTTGATCACCCTGAGCGAGTTCGTCGAGCAGGCCACCCGCATCGGCCGCGTCGCGCAACTGCCTTTTATTGCCGACGCCGACCATGGCTACGGCAACGCCCTGAACGTCATGCGCACCGTGGAAGAACTGGAGCGCGCCGGTGTGGCGGCGCTGACCATCGAAGACACCTTGCTGCCGGCGCAATTCGGCCGCAAATCCACGGACCTGGTGTCCATCGAAGAAGGCATCGGCAAGGTCAAGGCCGCCCTTGAAGCCCGCGTCGATCCGGAACTGACGATCGTCGCCCGGACCAACGCCGGCGTGCTGCCGGTCCAGGACATCATCGAACGTACCCTCGCCTACGAAAAGGCCGGCGCCGACGGCATCTGCATCGTTGGCATCAAGGACTTCGAGCACCTGGAGCAGATTTCGGAAAAGCTCACCGTCCCGCTGATGCTGGTGACCTACGGCAACCCCGAGCTCAATGACCGCCAGCGCCTCGCCGATCTGGGCGTGCGAGTGGTGGTCGCCGGGCACGCGGCGTACTTTGCCGCGATCAAGGCCACCTACGACAGCCTCCGCGCCCAGCGCCAGGTCACCCACAGCACCTCGAATCACAGCGCCACCGAACTGACCCACACCTACACCTTCCCGGAAAATTACGTGGCCTGGGCCAAGGATTTCATGGACGTGAAAGAGTGAGGCTGCGGCGTGGCGCATGATTGCGTCACACCGCCTGCACGCTTCATGCAGTTACCGCTGCGGTCCGCGACACCTTCCACGCCAACAGCGCGGCGACGAGCAAAAACACGCCACTCGTGATAAACGTCGCGCTGTAGCCCATCCCGTCATACAGCAAGCCACCCGCCGTTGCGCCCAGCGTGATCGCCAGCTGGATCACCGCGACCATCAGCCCTCCTCCCGCCTCGGCGTCTTTGGGCAGCGTGCGGGTCAGCCAGGTGAACCATCCCACTGGCGCACAGGTCGAGATCAGACCCCAGGCGCCGAGCATCACCGCGGTCATGGCAAACGACTGACCGCACGCCAGCAGCACGATGGCAATGCCCGCCATCAGCACCGGAATGGCGATCAGTACCCGGTACAGATTTTTTGCCAATACGGCGCCAATCATCAGCGTCCCGGCCAGCCCTGAGACGCCGATGATCAGCAGCAGGATCGACAGCTTCGGCACATCGACCCTGGTCACTGATTCCAGAAACGGCCGCAGGTAGGTGAACAGCGCAAACTGACCCATGAACAGGAAGGCTACCGCCGCCATCCCGTAGACCACCTTCGCGCGGCCCAGCAATCGAAACACGTCCGTCGTCGAAACGGACGAGCGCTCACTGGGCATGCGCGGCAGCGTGAAGGCCTGCCAGCACAGCGCCAATGCAGCCAGCGGGACCACGCAGAAAAACGCGCCGCGCCAACCAATCAGCCCGCCCAGAAAACTGCCCAGAGGCGCCGCAACGGCGGTGGCCAGCGCCGTACCACTCTGCACCATGGCGATGGCCCTGGGCACCATCGACTCGGGGGCAATACGCATCATCACCGCCGTGCTCATCGACCATGAACCGCCGATCGCAACACCCAGCACCGCCCGACCGAACATCAGCACCGGGTAATTCGGCGCCAAGGCAACCATTGCCCCCGAAACGATCAGCAAGGCAGTCAGGGTCAGCAGCACCGGCTTGCGATCAAGCCCACGGGTCAGCGCAGAGAGAAACAGGCTGGTGACCACCGCAAAAAATCCCGAGATTGAGATCGCCTGACCTGCCTGGCCTTCGGTCAGGCTCAAGTCGGCAGCAATGGGCGTCAGCAGACTGACCGGTAAAAACTCGGACGCGACCAGCGCGAAAGCGCACAGCGACATCGCCAGCACGGCGCCCCACACACGGTGGGTTGTTTCGGTCATCGGTACAGCGGGGGTGCCCATGAACATGCTCCAGGTCATTCAGCCCCGCCATGCAGCGGGGCCAGTGATCAACAAACGGCGCGCAAAACCGCGCGTGCAACAAAAAGGACCCTTCCGGCAGCATCCGGCACGTGACCGGATCGAGCCGTCGTGAACAGTCTGAAAGTTACTTCAGATGGGTCTGAAAGAAAGACGTGAGCCTGTCGAAAGGAATCAGATCCACCCGGTCGTACAAGTCCACGTGCCCGGCACCCGGAATGATCACCAGCTCCTTGGGCTGACCGGCCAGGCGATAAGCCTCCTCGCTGAACTCACGGGAATGGGCGTTCTCGCCGGCGATGAACAGCATTGGCCGCGGTGAAATCGTCTCGATGTCAGCGAACGGGTAGAAGTTCATGAACTTCACGTTACTGGTCAGCGTGGGGTGCGTGGTCAACTCAGGCGACCGGCCCTTCGGGGTGAACTCGCCACGTGGGGTCCGGTAGAAATCGTAAAACTCACGCTCGATCGGGTTGGAGTGTTCGGTGAGTGTGTCCACGGTGCCGCTGGTGTACTGGGTTTTGCCACCGACAAACTCGACATCACGTTGTGCAGCGGCGGCCGCGATCGCTGCTTTGCGTTGCTCGACACTGACCGAATGCTGCAGGCCGTTGCGATTGACGCCGCCCATGTCATACATGCTCACGGTCGCGACGGCCTTCATGCGTGGGTCGATCTTCGCAGCGCTGATGGCGAAACTGCCGCTGCCGCAGATACCCAGCACGCCGATGCGGTTGCGATCGACGAAGCCCTGGCTGCCGAGGTAATCGACGGCGGCGCTGAAGTCTTCGGCGTAGATCTCGGGGGACACCAGATTGCGCGGCCGGCCTTCGCTTTCGCCCCAGAAGGACAGGTCGATGGCCAGCGTAATGAAACCCTGCTCGGCCAGTTTCTGCGCGTACAGGTTCGAGCTCTGCTCCTTCACGGCGCCCATGGGGTGGCCGACGATGATCGCGGGATACTTGCGGCCACTGATCATGTCTTTGGGCACGAACAGGTTGCCCACTGTTTTCATCTCGTACTGGTTGTTGAACGTCACCTTCTGCCGGGTGACCTGTTCACTGGTGTAGAAGTTGTCAGCTCCGCTGGACATATCGGCTCCCATTGTCGCGAATGAGCTGACCAGCAAGGCCAGCCCCATCATCAGTTGTTTCATGAATGTCTCCGGCGCCAAGGCATGGCGCAAATGAAGTGTGCGATGCACATCTTCATGGCGCGGCCCGGGCAACCCGTAGAGCGATCCGGTGGTTTTCTTGCCTGATCCGATCAATCCCGAGGCGCGAGGCTGGACGGCTGTTTTGCCGGGCACGTACAGTTCCGGCTCAATGGCACAACAGCAAAACCAGGGGGAAAAACATGGGTGATACCGCGCTTTCAACGCTGGCGAAAGGCAGTGCCACCCGCGCCCGGTTGCAAACCCTGACGAACGCCATCGGGCACCTCACGCCGGCCTCCGGTGACTTTCCCACCGCCATCGCCGACCTCGGCCTGTTTCGTCGCGAAGCGCCCTCGCCGCCGGTCATGTGCATCCTCGCGCCAAGCATCGTGCTGGTGGCCCAGGGCGCCAAGGAAATGGTCATCGGCAGCGACGTCTATCCCTACGACACGACGCGCTTTCTGATCACCTCGCTGGACGTGCCGGCCAACTCCGCCGTGACCCTCGCCAGCGCGGACGCGCCGTGTCTGGGACTGGTGTTCAAGCTTGACCTGCGCACCTTGACCGAGCTGATCGCCCAAGGGGATGCGCCAATACCGAAGGCGCGCGCAGTGGGCAAAAGCGCGGGCATTGCCAGCCTGACCTCAGCGCTGCTCGATCCCTTGGCCCGACTGGTCGACCTGTTGCAGGAGCCCGACGCCATTCCGGTGCTCTGGCCCCTGTTGCAGCGCGAGATTCACTTCCGTCTGCTCACATGCGATCAAGCGCCGCTGCTACGGCACATTGCGTCGGTCGACAGTCAGGGCTACCGCATCGCCAAAGCCATCGACTGGCTGAAGCTCAATTACGCGACAGCCCTGCGCGTCGAAGACCTGGCCGCGCGGGTGCAGATGAGCGCGCCGAACTTTCACCTGCACTTTCGCAACCTGACGTCCATGAGCCCGCTGCAGTACCAGAAATGGCTGCGCCTGAACGAAGCCCGGCGGCTGATGCTCAACGACCATCAGGACGCCGCCAGTGCAGCGTTCAAGGTCGGCTATGAAAGCCCGTCGCAGTTCAGTCGCGAGTACGGTCGGCTGTTTGGCGCACCGCCGAAAAAGGACATTACGCGGCTGCGCAGCCAGGCCGTGGCGGCGTCATGATCGTCGCCGTGCCAGCCACTCAGTCTTTTTTGACCGGCCCGGCCAGGTAGGTCTGCTCGGTCACCGGCTCCAGCCAGTCGACCGGCTTGCCATCCAGCGCTTCATTGACCGCGACGTGTTGCATGGCGGTGGTGTCGGTTGCGCCGTGCCAGTGACGACGGCCGCAGTTACACCAGATCAGATCACCCGGACGGATTTCGGTTTTCGGCCCGCCTTCACACTGGGTCCAGCCGACGCCATCGGTGACCAGCAGGATCTGGCCCAGCGGGTGGGTGTGCCAGTTAGTGCGCGCGCCCGGCTGGAAATTCACGATGGCCAGACCGACCCGCGCCGGTGCCGGGGCGTTGAAAATCCGGTCAATGCGCACGTCGCCGGTGAACCAGTCTGCGGGCCCCTTGATGGCTTTGGCCGAGCCGGCGCGGTGGATTTGCATGTCTTCAGCAGCGCTGTCAGTGGCGGTCATGTCAGGTCTCCAGAAAGTGTGCAGCCAGCGTAACAAGGGCACATTGGCGACAGTATCCGTAGAATGCTTCGATCAAAATGAAGGAGCGCTTCGCAATGGCGGATTACAAACTCGATGATCTGACCGTGTTCGTTGCAGTGGGCCGAGAAGGCAATTTCACCCGCGCCGCCGCCGCGCTGGGCATCTCCCCCTCCGCCGTCGGCCAGACCATGCGCCTGCTGGAAGAGCGTCTCGGCGTTCGCCTGCTCACCCGCACCACCCGCAGCGTGACCCGCACCGAAGTCGGCGAGCAGTTATTCAAGGGACTGGCGCCACTGCTCGACAGCATTGAAGAGCAGGTCAACGCCGCCATCGAGCACAGCGGCCGCCCGTCCGGCACGGTGCGCATCACCGCCGATGAATTCGCCGCGCGTTACGTGCTCTGGCCTCGCCTCAAACCATTGCTCGATCAATACCCGGACATGACCATTGAGCTGGTCACCGACTACGGCCTGACCGACATCGTTGCCCAGCGCATCGACGCCGGTGTGCGCCTGGGTGACACCCTCGCGGCAGACATGATCGCCGCGCCGATTGCCCCGCCGTTGCGGCTGATGACCGTGGCGTCCCCCGAATACCTGGCGCGGCATTCCACGCCGCAGGTGCCGGAGGACTTGCCCCGCCATCGCTGCATCAACCTGCGCCTGCCCACCCATGGCGCGCTGTATCAATGGGAGTACGCCAAAGACGGCCGTGATATCCGCGTGCGCGTCGACGGCCCGTTGATCATGAACAGCGTGTTTCAGATTCTTCAGGGTTGCCTGGACGGCGTCGGTCTGGCGCAGCTTCCCGAGGGGCTGGTGGCCGGGCCTATCGAGCAGGGCGAACTGGTGGAAGTGCTCGCCGACTGGTGCGAGCCGTTCGAGGGCTACCACCTTTACTACCCCAGCCGGCGCCAGCACACGGCGGCGTTTCGCGTGGTGCTGGAGGCGCTGCGGATCAATCCGCTGGCGTGAAAACCCAGGTCAGAAGTCGAAGCTGAACTGGTCCTGGGAACTGAGATCGATGGTCCGCGAGATCACGAACGGCAGGATCGCGTCGGCAATCGGCTGCAGCTGTTTGCTGATGTAGTGGTCGTAGTCGATGGCCGCCGTCCGTACTTCCAGCGGCTCGGGTCCGGCGACCGTGATCACGTAGCTGATCCAGCCGCCATTCTGGTACTGCAACGGCCGACCCTGCTGACGGTTGTACTCATCGGCCAGCCGCGCGGCGCGCACATGGGGCGGCACGTTGCGTTCGTAATCGTCGAGGGCCCGGCGCAGGCGTTTGCGATAGACAAGCTGGCCGTCGAGTTCCCCGGCCAGGGTCCGGCCCACGTACTCCCGAATGTATTCCTGAAACGGCTGACGCTGGAAAATCCGCAGGTACAGCTCCTGCTGAAAAGTCCGGGCCAGCGGCGACCAGTCAGTGCGCACGACCTCCAGCCCCTTGTAGACCATTTCGTCTTCGCCGTTGGCGCGAGTGACCAATCCCGCATAACGCTTCTTGCTGCCCTCCTCCGCGCCGCGAATGGTCGGCATCAGGAAGCGCTTGAAGTGGGTTTCGAATTGCAGCTCGAGCGCACTCTCCAGCCCGTATTCCTCTTTCACATGAGCGCGCCACCAGTCGTTGACCTGCTTGACCAGCGCGGTGCCGATCTGCGCCGCGTCATCCTGCTCGTGGGCCTTCTTCAGCCAGACAAAGGTCGAGTCGGTATCGCCATAAATCACCTCGTAACCCTGGGCTTCGATCAGCAGCCGGGTCTGGTGCATGATCTCGTGCCCGCGCAGGGTGATCGACGACGCCAGCCGCGTGTCGAAGAACCGGCAACCGCTGGAACCGAGCACGCCGTAGAAAGCGTTCATGATGATTTTCAGCGCCTGGGACAGCGGCGCATTACGCTCGCGTTTGGCCACCTCGCGCCCTTCGGCCACCCGCGAAACGATGGCCGGCAAACAGTGGCGGGTTCGGGAAAAGCGCGCGCCACGAAAGCCTTCCACCGAATCGCTGTCGTCGGGGTGCTTGAGGCCTTCGATCAAGCCTACGGGATCAATCAGAAAGGTGCGGATGATCGATGGATACAGGCTCTTGTAATCGAGCACCAACACCGATTCGTACAGCCCGGGACGCGAATCCATGACGAAACCGCCGGGGCTGGCTTCCGGCATGCGCTCGCCCAGGTTCGGCGCGACGAAGCCCTGGCGGTGCATCAGCGGAATGTACAAATGCTCGAACGCGGCCACCGAACCGCCGCTTCGATCCACCGGCAGGCCGGTCACCGTGGCGCGTTCGAGGAGGAAGGTGAGCAGCTCGGTCTTGGCGAAAATCTGCGTGACCAGCTCGCAGTCCTTGAGGTTGTAACGCGCCAGCGCCGGCTTGTCCTCGGCGAACATGCGGTTGATCTCGTCCATGCGCTGATACGGATTGTCGATGGCCTTGCCTTCGCCGAGGAGCGTTTGCGAAACGTTTTCCAGACTGAACGACGGAAAGCTCCAGGTCGCCGAGCGCAGCGCTTCGATGCCGTCGATGATCAGCCGCCCGGCCGCCGCCGCGAAGAAGTGATTGTTGCGCGCGCCGTGTTCGCGCCAGGTCATCACCTCGCCGCCGCGCCCCAGACGCAGCGGCACATTCAAGCGCCGAGCGTGCTCGTGCAGCACGCGCAGATCGAACTGCACCACGTTCCAGCCGATGATCCCGTCGGGGTCATGGCGGGCCATCCATTCGTTGAGTTTCTCCAGCAGCGCGACGCGGGTGTCGCAGTATTCGAGCTTGAAATTCACCTGGGCGTCATCGCCATTGGCCGGGCCGAGCATGTACACCTGACGCTCGCCGCAGCCGTGCAGGCCGATGCAATACAGCTCGCCGCGCTCGGTGGTTTCGATGTCCAGCGAGACCAGTTTCAGGGTCGGTCGGTAACGTGGATCGGGCCTGAGTTGCGCGTCCAGCAACAGGCCATTGGCGTCCGGCCGCCCGCTGAACTGCACCGGCGCGGTGATGAAACGCTCCATCAGGTAACGCTCGGGCGGGCGAATATCGGCTTCGTAGACGTCGACGCTGGCCTTGCGCAGATCGCTTTCCAGGCTCATCAACTGGCGATGCTGCCGCGTGTAGAGCCCCATCACCGGGCGATGGCGAAAATCACACAGCTCCAGTGGCTTGAGCTCGACATGGTGCTCGTTGCGCAACACGGCTTCAGCGCGCTCGCGGTGCTGCTCCGGGATAAACGCGACGGAGGTCTGGTACGGCAGGCGCACCTGGCGCGGCCCCTCGTCGGTGGCCAGCCAGAATTCCACTTCGGTGCCGGCGTCCGTGTCGCGCCAATGCCGGGTCAGGACGAAGCCCTGCTGTAAATCCACCGCTGCAACCTCGTCGCTTTTTATTTCAGACGGGGATTCTACGGTGAATGCGACAGGAAAGCGCGGCGGCTGCGGAAAAGCACCATGCCCGGCCGATGACCTGTCAGCCAGCAGCGGCTCTCCCGGAAAATCCGCCCCACGGTCAGTGCCTGACGACCTATGCTGCGGGAACGATGTGGGTCCCATGGACATCACAACAACTCGACCACCATCTGAGGGATCCAGCATGCACGTTCGACGTACCGCCCTGACGACTTCCATCCTCGCCGCGCTGTTGAGTGGCGGCGCCCTTTTTGCCGGCAGCGCCTATGCCGCCGATGTCTCCCCCGAGCAGTTATTGAAGAAGGCCGAGGCCGAGCAAAAACCTTATCTGGCCACCGTCAAGCAACTGGTCGACATCGACACCGGAACGGGTCAGGCACCCGGCCTGAAAATGGTCAGTGCGGTGCTGGTCGAACGGCTGAAGGCTTTAGGCGCAACAGTCGAAACCACGCCGGCGACGCCCTCGGCGGGCGATAACATCGTCGGCACCCTCAAGGGCACGGGCAGCAAATCCTTTCTGCTGATGATCCACTACGACACCGTGTTCGGTCCGGGTACCGCCGCCAAGCGGCCTTTTCGCGTCGATGGCGATCACGCCTACGGTCCCGGTGTCGCCGACGCCAAAGGTGGCGTGGCGATGGTGCTGCATACCCTGAAGCTGCTGGAAGACGAGAAGTTCAAGGACTTCGACACGATCACCGTGCTGTTCAACCCTGACGAAGAAACGGGGTCCGCCGGCTCGAAAGACCTCATCGCCGAACTCGCCCGCAAGCACGACTACGTGTTCTCATTCGAGCCACCGGACAAGGACGCCGTGACCGTCGCCACCAACGGCATCAACGGCGTGTTCGTCGACGTCAAAGGCAAATCCTCCCACGCCGGCTCCGCCCCGGAAGCCGGGCGCAATGCGGCCATGGAACTGGCCCACCAACTGGTGCAGCTCAAGGACCTGGGCGACCCGGCCAAGGGCACAACGGTCAACTGGACGCTGATCAAAGCCGGCGAGAAACGCAACATCATTCCGTCGAGCGCCGCGGCTGAGGGCGACATGCGCTATTCAGACCTGAGCGAATCCGATCGCGTATTGGCCGACGGTCAGCGCATCGTGCAGGGCAAAATGATCGACGGCACCGACGTCACCTTCCGCCTCGACAAAGGCCGCCCCCCACTGGCAAAAAACCCCGCAACCGACGCCCTCGCCAAAACCGCCCAGGCGATCTACGCCAAAACCGGCCGCACCCTCGAACCCATCGCCATGCGCTTCGGCACCGACGCCGGCTACGCCTACGTCCCCGACAGCCAAAAACCCGCCGTCCTCGAAACCATGGGCGTCGTCGGCGCCGGCCTCCACGCCGACGACGAATACATGGACCTCACCAGCATCGCCCCAAGGCTCTACCTGACGGCGGCGATGATCATGGAATTGTCCGGGAAATAAGGCGGGGCGCTTTTTAGAGCTTGTCGATAGATCGCGACTTTGTTGCCCTTCGGGCCTTTCGCGAGCAAGCTCGCTCCCACATTTGCTTAAACGTGCCATGGCCTGATAGACCGAGTTGCCAGCTTTTGGGTTGCGTCGAAAATTGGGCGGGGCTACATAAGACGGGCTTTGATTTTCGCCTTTGATCATCGTTACGACGCAAAAAGTCCAGTCACCACCAATCGCGACTTGGGTGCAGGCTGAACGCAGACGACGCGGAGTGGGCCGAGCCGCATGGATGCGGCGAGAGCGCCGTCAGGACATGGATGTCCGTTCGGCGCGGGCCCACGGAGC